>JAHDEI010000001.1 GCA_020628915.1 Minisyncoccota bacterium
ATTCAAAAATACTGGAAAATTATGTTCTTTTTGAAAAGACTTTACGAGTGCAACTGCCTGCTGTACACCAATGAACTTTCGTTCCCCTCCTGATGTTCCAAGCACCACCGGGACACCAAGCTCCATTGCTGCCTCAACAATTGCGTGTGCCTGTGACGAATCAGAAATATTAAAGTGACCAAGTGCAACTTTTTGACTTTCCGCCCACTCTACTGCTGCTTTTAATGATGGAATATCTTGTAGTGTAAGTTTGTTCATACGTTTTTTATTATTAATAAATTATAACAAAGAGAAAACCCACAAGCTGTGGGTTCTAAACTACTCGTAACTTTGGTTTCTCTACTGATCGCAAAACCGTAACAAGTGTTGGGAACGCTTCTGATGCTATTGAATATGCTTGACCGCCCCCATTACCTGAATGGGCTGCGTACGCCATCTGACCTACGTCGCGGGCAGTGCGAATTTCTGAGATTGAATCAGGGGATGCCAGTAATCCGGCAAAAACAAGGCACTCGTCACCTAACATTTTCCATTCGTCGTTACGAATAAAATTTGTCCAAAAATACCTCGTCGCAAACATTGAGAATGCATCTACATGCTCTATCTCTGCTGCACGCTCTAGTGCACATACAGTAAACATGCGTAGATCATCGCCCAAATTTTTATGCGCGCGTTGCTCACCCATCAAAACCAAAGAAAGAAATCCATCTTGTAAATTTTTATAAATTTCCAAAGACATAATAAACCTCCTTCATTCATAATATTATGAAAAAGAAAAAATCGCCAATGGCGATTTTTTCTATAAATCGATTTCAGCGAGTTTCGCGTTCGCTACGATAAACGCCTTTCGCGGAGCAACTTCTGACCCCATCAACGTATCAAATACCGAGTCTGCGTCTGCTGCGTCTTCGATAGTTACTTGTTTCAAGATTCTTTTCTCTTTGTCCATGGTTGTATCGTACAGTTCGTTTGCATCCATTTCACCCAGACCCTTAAATCGAGAAATGATTGCTTTTGGACCTTTCTTTACCACTGCTTCTTCGTCATCTTCAGTGGTTTCTTCTTCTGTTGTTTCTGCTTCTTCTACTCCCCAATCCTTAAGAACTTTGAATTTCTCCTCATCAGAATATGCATATACTTGTTCTTTTCCTTTTTTAATCTTATACAGTGGTGGTTGTGCAATGTAGAGGTATCCCCCTTCGATCACTTGTTTGAAGTGTCTATAGAACAATGTCAAAAGAAGCGTCCGGATGTGGTCTCCATCTACGTCGGCGTCAGTCGCGATAATAATTTTGTGATATCGCAGGTTTTCAATATTAAATGTATCCCCAATTGCTGTACCTAAAGCAACCACGATGTTTTTTACTTGTTCTGAAGCAAGCATTTTGTCCAATCGAGCTCTCTCAACGTTTAGGATCTTACCTTTCAATGGCAAGATTGCTTGTGTTCGTCGGTCACGACCTTGTTTTGCTGACCCCCCCGCTGAGTCTCCCTCCACAATAAACAATTCTGATTCTTCGGCTGATTTAGTTTGACAGTCAGCTAGTTTTCCAGGCAGCGTCATTCCCTCTAATGCACCTTTTCGTAACACAGAATCTTTTGCGGCCTTTGCTGCCTTACGAGCACGCATCGCCAACAAACCTTTGTTAATCATTGCTTTGGCATCGTCAGGATGTTCTTCTAAAAAGTCCTGCAGTGCTTTACCAAACGCTGTTTCGACCATCCCCTTCGCTTCTGTTGATCCCAGTTTTCCTTTTGTTTGTCCTTCGAATTGTGGTTCACGCAAGTGAACTGAAATCACCGCTGTTAATCCTTCTAGAATATCGTCTCCCGTCAACGAACCGTCTTTTTCTTTAATGATGTTATTTTTCTTTGCATACGAATTAACAATTCTGGTTAGAGCAGTTTTAAATCCAGTTAGGTGATATCCACCCTCTGGGTTTGGGATATTGTTTGCGTAGGCAAAGATACGTGATGATATGTCGTCTACATACTGGAATGAAACTTCTACCGCTTCGCCGTCTTCATTCACTTTCTCTGAGACATAAAACGTGTGCTTGTGAACTGGTTTTTGGTGTTTATTTAAAAATCGTACCAATGATCGCAGACCTCCTTCGAAATAGAACGATTGGGTTGGTACGTCAATATCTGCATCATAATAATAGTATGTATCTGGTAGATCACCTTCGTGTTCGCGCAGGTCTACCACATTAATTTCAAGACCTTTCACTAAATATGCTTGCCCACGCAAATGAGTCACAATCTTTTTCCAAACAAACTCTGTTGATTCTTTAAAAATTTCTGGGTCGGGTTGGAAATAAATAATTGAACCTTGTTCCTTTGTTGTTCCAACTTTTTTAACTGCAGCCTTTTTCTTTCCCTGTGAGTATTCCTGAACATGGATTCCCCCATCTTTATGAACCTCAGCCTTCATGTAAACAGAAAGTGCGTTTACCACAGATGCACCCACACCATGGAGACCTCCAGAGATCTTGTATCCTCCGTCACCAAATTTACCTCCAGCGTGAAGGGTTGTCATGATTGTCTCAAGCGCGGACACTTTTGTTTTCTTGTGTTTATCAACTGGGATACCTCGACCATTATCAACAACGCGGATCACATTGCCAGGTAGGACCGAAACCTCAATTCGGTTTGCGTGTCCAGCCATTGCCTCATCCCGAGAGTTGTCAAAAATCTCCCAGATCATGTGGTGGAGTCCCTCCGGACCAGTTGATCCAATATACATTCCGGGACGCTTACGTACTGGTTCCAGACCTTCTAAAATAGAAATCTGATCTGCTCCGTAATCTCCGTCACCTTTAGTTTTTTTCTTAGTAGATGCAGCTTTTGTAGCCTTCTTTTTCTCTGCCATATAGAAACAATTATAGCATTTTGAAGCTCATTTTCTTAATAATTTTGGGTACAAAAAAGCCGCGAATTCGCGGCTTTAATTTAACCATACGTTATCTTACCTGCTCGCATTCCTGCGGTAGGCAGAGCAAACAAACGATCTTCTTTAGTCATGTTTTCGTAGCGATCAATCATGTGCTCATAACCACGCTTTACTCGTAGGAAGAAATATCTTCGTACACCAATGTGTAAAAAATTAGAACCCAAGAGAATCGCAATTACTATAAAGAATGGGGCTATCCCGGGAATTTCCTGTATACCATCCCCTAAAAACCAAGCTCCTGCCGCGACGACAGCTGCAAGACTCATTAATGGAAGAAACGCGTGATCATATCTCATATCAGAATGATATTTTTCAGAAAAGCGCCGCCATCCAGCATCAACTTCCTGCTTCATTCTCAAGTAATACTCGAGCTGATTAAGGGATCTTGATTTGGTCTTTCCGACGCTGATCAGAAATGCTTTCCAATCACCGAAATGATTTGCCAGCAACTGTTTCCTCTTATCATCATGATTCATGTTCTCCTCCTAGATTTTATTTCGGATACGAGCATATCCTGATTTGAGTTTACGCCACCTACTTGTAACTCCAATGAGCACAACCAGCGCGTAGACACAAATTGACATCGAGCAACTAAACACCACAACAATACCTACATGATCCATCTTTTGGATCACGTCGTAACTGATTCCACCTATGGTTGCCATAAGAAGCGCAAGCAAACCAAATGCTGCAACCCTGTGATTGATGTTGAGCCACTCTCGCGCGATGATATCTTTATACGTCTTGCGCTCATGAGTCAGACGATTAATGTCATATTCATGCACCTCCGTCTTCCGGGAAGACATATGCAACAAATAGTCTGAACCACTCATGTCCTCTCTTCTTGCGATTTCCTCCGAGATCTTGAGTTCTCGTTTGTCTTCGGTAGATAAAATAGTTATCTCATGATTCATGTAGTCATGTCCCATAGTGTTTCCTTTCAATTAACCTAAATAAAATAATACAATAAATTAAAAATTTAGCAAATAAAGAAACGACCAACTTGGTCGCTTCACACAATGCTCAGAAAATAGCTGGTCAATCTAGGTGTTTCGAGCACCCCCTGCCTGGCTAGTAAATTGCTCCAAACGATCACACCCTTTGCGCAACTTCTTGTAATACCCAGGGAAACTTACGTAGTAAAGAGCCACAGCCCCAAGAGCGAAGAATCCTGGAAATACACCTATGAGTAACATGCTTTTTCCTTCTGACTCGACTTGGGATAATATCCCCGCAAAGGCTAAGGCAACCATGACTAAGACCATGATCAGTAAGGCCTCCGCCGCTCCTTGGTCTCGTAAATGAAATCTTTTGAGTCCTTCTATCCTTTGTTTGTAGTACTGCCCACCACCATTCTGTTTGAAGAACGTAATGTGATCATCGCCTAGCTCTACTTTTTTAGATGAAACGCTCTCAAGGAATCTCTTCCAACTCATCGGAAAACAACTTCTTAATCGATCTCTTTCTTTTTGTTTTGGTGTTCGAGTATCAACTCCACCTTCTGTTGGCATAATTTTCTCCTTTCAATCTAGATAAAATAATACAATAAAATTTAAATTTAGCAAATAAAAAAGCCGCCTCGAGAGGCGGCTTTACAAGCTATAAAGTATTTAGAAGTCAGACCAATTGACACTGATCAAAGACTACGTTTTTGACCAGGTCTTTTCTCAACTTGATCGCACCCGTCGGCATAACAGCCACAGCCTCGCCTTCTCTGACAAACACGAATGGTTCGCCCGTAAGTTCTGCGCTCGTTTTCTCTTGCGCATCAGCGGGTGATTTCTTTCCCATCAGTTGATCAAAGATCGGTGGTGCAAATGCAACCGAATCTTCTTCCAACGAGAGATGGACAGGAATGCCGGCGTCCTTGCAGCGTATGAACGCAGTAAGGGCGTCTCCCCGTGGAGCAGCACATGCGATCGAAATCTGCTTCTTTTCGGTATATCCACCGAAATAATTACCAGCAAAAACCTCCCCCACAGACCTGTGACTCATGTAGCGAGCCCGCTTCTTGGCGGAAGATTTTTCCTTTCTCTTCTCCGACTCCCATTTCTTTTGGCGTTGCTTTGCTTCATCTCCAGTCTCGGGCGTCATGCCTAGCAGTATAAACACGAACCAGAGCGATAAAGTTGCAAACATGCCACCCTGGTCACCCTCAAGAACGAGTGCAATACATCCCCATAAAATAGAACACAAAAGCCCAATTAAAAGACATACATTCCAGACACCAAGCCAACCAGGTGACCTCCAGTCAAAACCCTTAAACCTAGATGCCTTGGCTATGAACAGATCGTAAGTGCCTGTCTCGTTTGAGACAATATTTGTGCGACCCAGCAGGCCGGTAATTTTCTCCCAGGATCGAGCTGGCACAATGTCATAGCCCGGAACACCCGCCTCATCAAGGCTCATCTTCAACGTCTCAACATCAGCGGCATAATTATCTCGTCGCTCTTCTCTTGCGGCATGCGCATCGGAACGTAGAGATTTTTGCTTGTCTGTGTCAACATAGTGCATTCCATGAGACAGCGTGGTTGCTTCTTTTTTGATGCGTTCTTCTGTTTCTTGTGAGAGCTGGGGGAAATTTTGCGCAACTTTCATTGCGTCTTCGATGCTTCCCAACAATTGAGGTAGCGTCTTTATCGACGACGGATCAAATGTTTCATCCTCGTTAATAATCGAGCTTTCCGGCAGGATTGCCTCTGGAACCAAAGGTACTACTTTTTCTTTGTTTTCTTTTTGTCGCTGAGCTTCTGCTTCAGCAATCAAAGTCGCCAGGTTTGTGCTACCTGGTTTTCTTTCATCATTGTTTGCCATTTTAAACTCCTTTCTAGCTTAAATTTTGAATGAACGTATAAACAAATTATACTTTATATACACTTTTATGTCAAATATATTTACGCCTAAAAAGCGACCTATTGGTCGCTTTCTTTCATGATTACTCGAGAAAAGGCAGACAGATTACCACCTATTTGACGCACAAAAGGATGAGATTTTCTTGCTAAAAAAACTGTACCCCCAGAATCACTTTTATTGATTGTGTACCAGACAATTTCTTTATCATCGTCAATTTTCCTGACAAAAACGGTATCACGACCCCACTGGGCGCAGTGTTGCGAATATTGTAAATAAATGAGAATTATTTCTTCATCAGTTAGTGGAACAATGTTTTTGCATTTAGTCCGTATTGAATCTCGCGCATCAAAACAATGCGGTGGAGGCGGACTAGCAGGTACTTCGTAAACAATATAGCTACCTAACGATGTTGAAAACGTAATTCCACCTTGATTGAGCAGCGCACTTGATGGTGCTTCTGCTTGTTCAATCATCTGTTCCCATGCACCAATGTATTCGTCAGGTTTCATTTTTCTTCCACGATGAGCACCAAACAGGTGCCCGTTCTCTTCGAAAAAACGCCTGAGATGCATTGCGCGTAAATCTTTTCCACTTGGCATATTTACCCTTTCTTTTTCAATTTATACTACCGAAATAATACTAGCTCTGGTCATTTTGTCCAGCTGTCACTTCCCCACAAGGTTTATATCTCCTGCGATGATACAATAGGGTTATTATGACTACTACTTATACAGGACAGATCCGAACAACCGGAAGAAAAATGGGGTACGTTCGGACACCAGATTTTGAAGGATCAGTTGAGTTTGATGAAAGAAACTTGGGAACAGCACTCGACCGCGATACAGTGACATTTGAGGTGCGAGGAAAAAACCGAGAAGGTCAATTGCAAGGAAAAATTATTTCCGTAGACAAACGAGCAAAAGACGTTTTTGTTGGACAAATTAAAGAAGTCTTTGACCGAGAAAAGAAAAAACGGGTTGTAAAGTTTGTTGCTGACCAACGAGGATTTTGGCCAGAGGCAAAAATCCTTAATGTACAAAAATTTAAAAAGCTTGATCGGAAAAAAATTCTTATCAAGCTGGAAAAATGGGATAACGCAAAGCGCGACCCAGAATTTATTATCGTAGACGTTCTCGGAAAAGCTGGTCATCACGAAACAGAAATGAAGGCAGCAGTATTAGACCGTGGTTTGGTAATGGGATTCCCTCCTGAGGTGGAAAAGGCTGCTCAAAAGATAAAGGAAGAAGCGCCAAAACTATTCGAACAAGAACTAGAAAAGCGTCGTGACATGCGAGACCGTCTCACATTCACTATTGACCCATTTGATGCAAAAGACTTTGACGATGCTCTCTCTCTTACTACATTAGATAATGGAAATTATGAAGTAGGAATCCATATTGCTGATCCATCATTTTTTGTACGACCTGGGTCAATCTTGGATGAAGAGGCGGTAAAACGAGCAACTTCTATTTATCTTGTGGACCGAACTATCCCAATGCTCCCCGAGGTCTTATCAAATGATTTATGTTCACTCAACCCAAACGAAGAAAAGCTAACGTTCTCAGCTGTTTTTGAAATGGACGCTGCTGGAAATATTTATGACCGTTGGTTTGGACGGACTATTACTATTTCAGATAGACGTTTTAATTATGAAGAAGCCCAAGAGATTTTAGACACTGGAAATGGTGATCATGCAGAAGACCTCAAAATTATGTCCGAGATGGCCAAGGCAATGAAAAAACAAGAGATCGCTCAAGGAAAAATTGAATTTGAATCAACCGAAGTCCAATTCAAACTAGATGAGCACATGTTCCCTATCTCTGTATACGAAAAAGAACGTACGTGGACGATGGAAATGATTGAAGAGTTCATGTTGCTGGCAAACAAAGAGGTATCCAAGTTCGTTTCAGTAGGACCAGACGGCCAAGAAATGAAACGTCCGTTTATTTATCGAATCCACGACAAACCTAAAGCGGAAAAAATTATTCAAGCCGCTGGAGTTCTAGAAAAAATTGGGTTCGAAACAGAAATCAGCTCAGAGGGAGCAATTAGTTCAAAAGAGATCAACAGAATTTTGTCAGAACACCGAGGAGAAGACATCGAAGAGTTTATTTCAATGACACTCTTGCGTTCTATGAGAAAGGCAGAATACTCAACAAAAAATATTGGGCACTTTGGTCTTGGATTCAAACATTACTCTCACTTTACCTCTCCTATCAGACGATATCCTGACATGATTGCACACCGATATCTACAAAAATACTTGGATGGTGATTCTGTGCCAGCGTCTGAAAAAGGACTGATCGAAGAGTTAGCAATTCATTCATCTGAAATGGAAAAACGTGCGGTTGATGCAGAACGTGCATCCGTAAAATTCAAGTACACCGAACTATTCTCAACTAAAATCGGAGACGAACTGGTAGGTATGGTCAGTGGCGTGACCAAATACGGAATCTTTGTTGAAGACAAAGAAACCAAAGCAGAAGGAATGGTTAATGTACGAAACATGGGTGGAGACTTCTTTAAATACGACGACAAGACGCTCACCATGAGAGGACAAAGCAGTGGCGCAGTCTATAAAATTGGTGACACCGTTACCGTAAAAGTAAAAGACGTAGATATCGAAGAGAGGAAAATTGATTTTGAAATTGCATAAATTATGTTACCGAACGATTCATACTTTAGGGCAGGAGCAGGGATAGTTATTTTTAATGACCAGTACGAAGTGCTTGTTTTTGAACGAGCCGACATTCCAGGTGCGTGGCAGTCACCCCAAGGAGGGCTTGATGCCGGCGAATGTCCAGGGACAGGAGCTGTGCGAGAACTTTTTGAAGAAACCGCAATAACCAAAGATCAAATAAAGATCGTTGATGAATATCCAGGATGGCTGAGCTACGAATTACCTAATAGCAAGAAGTTCAATCAAGAGTACCGTGGGCAAAACCAAAAATGGTTTTTTGCACAAGCAAAAGAAAATCTAATTGTAGATTTAGATGCCGCACAAGATAAAGAATTTTCTAATTGGAAATGGGTGTCTCATAAAGAATGGGTTGAAACAATCGTTGATTTCAAGCGACCCATGTATAGACAACTGCTGGCCTATTTTGAAAAAAACATAATAAAATAAAAGAACGCGCCGAAGGCGCGTTCTTTTATTTCAAAACTTGATACTCAAAAACACTTAATGTGATATAGTCTTTGTCATGATAGTAACAACAACACAAACCGTGCCTGGTAAAGAAATCAATAATATTATTGGTATCGCTCGAGGATCTACTGTTCGGGCTAGAATGTTCGTATATGACTTTTTTAGCTCGATCAGAAGCCTTGTTGGAGGTGAGCTCAATGAATATACAAAATTACAAGCAGATAGTCGTGAACAGGCAATCGCTCGCATGATTGAACACGCAAAAGAAATGGGTGCTGACGCAGTCGTAAACATACGTTTTGAATCTGCTACGCTCATGCAAGGTGCGTCTGAATTATACGTCTACGGGACTGCGGTAACATTTAAATAAAACATGAGTGAAGAAATGTTATTTCAGGGAATATTGGCTTTGCATATCTTGATATGGCTAGCAGGATTCGTTTTGCTAATTTATTTTGCAATCAAGCGGATACAGACCAAAAAAGAAGAACACTTCGAACAACGTGATAATTAAAAAAAACAGATGACCCAGGTCATCTGTTTTTTAGATTTAGTCTTCTGTCCTAAAGTCTTCTACATCTCCACACTCGAGAACTTCATCATTGTCTTCATCTTCGTATTCAACACACAGACGGAAGTAATGTCTAGTATCTTCATCTAGATCATCAACATCTAGCCTATAGTCCTCGTCACGGTCTAGATCAGAGTCTACTCGTTTTTTTTGTAGGTCCTCACCATCTTCTGAGATGTCTGAATATTCGTTTTCTTCTTCGACCTCATCAATGTTGTCTTCGTCTTCTCCCCAAACAAAGAATACGATTCCGTTTCTAAAGTCATTCATATCAACTGAACCTCGTAGCTCTGCGCTGTCGTCTCTAATGTCACGTACAGAACCTGTTTCTACCTCTGGCTTATCTTCATCTCGTTCATCGTCAGTTCTAAAGTTTTTAATTGCTCCTGAAATAGTATTTCCATCCTCATTCTCGGCACATGCTCGGAAGTAATATCGCGTATCTTCTCGTAAATCATCTACCACTTTTTTAAAGTCGTCACCCTCATCATATCTTGAAGACACTGACTCTCTTTGAGACGAAGAAAAACATGATGGCGTCCTATCAGTTCGTGAAATTACAAACCACACGCGCACATCATCACCCCCTGTGATTTCTCCTCGCAGTTCTACTTCATCATCTTCGATGTCAGTCGCTGAATTAGTATCAACATCGACATCATTTGAGTTTGGGTTTCCCGAAACCGCAGTATATGGGGGTACCGCTTCTCGCGGTTGATTAACAACAAAATAAATTTCGTTTGAAAGTAGAGTAATAATCTCTTGCAAGTACTGCTCTACTGCAGCTTGACCATTTAATGCAACCAGGGTTGAGATATCTTCTTGCAGCAACTGATTAACCTGAAATTGTGTTAATGATTGTGCAAATGCACCAACTGGCAACATTAGTCCAACCACTAATGTAAATAATAATTTTTTCATATGCGTTTAATAATTTAGTTAAAAATAGTACACCCTACTACGTGGTGCACATATCTGGGGTCATTATTTGTTTTTTTAATTCAAAAGTCAAGAGACTACTGTTGTTCGCACAACACTGGTGAAAGAGCATCTTCCCAATCAATTGGCTGTGATCTAATATTAAATGTGTCTACGCACAAAGTCCCAAAATCGATAGAGTCAAACTGCATTGCAAACGTTGTTCCACCTTCCCCAATTGCACATGTTACGGCTGCACCAGACTTAGCAACAATTGATTCTGAGATTCGATTAATTTCTGAATCTGCGAACAAGCCCGAATCACAATCTGTCCCAATCCCCGGCGTACCATATACATCAAACTCAACGTTGTAGATGTGCGCCCTGGTTTGTAGTTGTTTTACTTCTGCCAAGACTGCCGTTTCGCGAGATTCTGATACTACCAAGCGCAATGAAGTAAAGACAAGGGCCGCTAGTATTCCGATAATAGCCAGGACAACAAGTAATTCGATCAATGTGAATGCTTTTTTCATAAATTTATTTTGCTACTGATTCTGCTTCTTCTAAGCTGACCGAAAGGAGTCTTGAAGCACCGTCACCCCCCATCGTAACACCGTATAAAATTCCTGCACGTGACATCGTCTCACGATTATGTGTAATTAAAATTAGCTGAGATTCTTTAGCAAGCAATTCAATCATATCTCCGTACCGTTTTGAGTTTGCTTCATCTAACGCCGCATCTGTTTCGTCGAGAATAATAAATGGTGGTGGGGTCACAGCAGACATAGCAAACAACAGTGCGATTGATGTGAGCGAACGTTCCCCTCCCGAAAGCATCGAGAGCCCCCTCACCTTTTTATTAGGAAGTGCGACAGAGATATCTACCCCTAATTCATATTCTTGTGGATCATCTTCGGATTCACGCTTGAGCGGAATATCCACCAAAAACACCTCCCCCTTTCCACCTGAAAACAGCGTTGAGAAGAATGTTGCAAATTCTTTGTTGATTGTCTCAAGGCCTTTTCTGAACCTCACATCAATCTGCTCAGACAAATCAGCAATTAGTGCTAGTAGGGATTCTGCTGTTTTTTCAAGGTCAGCGATTTCTGTATCAATAAATTCTTTATGTTCAGTGAGTTTCTTGTACTCCTCCATTACATCAGTTGATGTAGAGACCCCACCGTTTTCTAGTAGTACACGTAGTCGCATAATTTTTTCAAGCACATTGAGATCTGAGTTGTTTGAATCATTCGCAACAAAGAATGTATTTGTTTCTTCACCAAACAACGCGCGTGCTGCTGCTTCTTGTGTATCAAAAGCATGCAAGGTTTGACTAATTTGTTGCCCTTGTAATTTAGCGGTGTTAAGGCTTCCGAGTAATTCTGATTTCTTTTTCTCAAGCGTCAAGATTTCAATTTGGACCTTTTGCCCCACTGTTTCTGACGAATCACGAATATCATCTAGCTCGTCTCTTTTGTTTTCTAGCTCGGCTTCTTTTGTAGATAATTGTTTAATCTCTTCGTTAAGTCTATTTCTTTCCGTCTCAAGCGCAACAAGTTGCTCTGGATCAAAAGTAGGAGCCGAAACTTGCTCAGTGCCGGAAATCGCCTTCTCAACCTCACGGGCCAACACCCTATCCTCTTCTTTTTGATCTTCAGTTAATTGACCATAAGAAACAAATTGCTTTTCCCAACGATCTTTCCTCTCTTGTGAGATTTGTTCAGAAGACAAAATCTTTTTTGCCCACCTTATCCAAATATCATGTAGCACCGCTGATATTTTTTCGATCACTTCCCCATCGTTCTGTGAATTTAAATAGACCTCATATCGCTGTTTGTTTTCGAGTGCGATTTCAATACGCGCATCAGCTTTACCAATCTCTCTCTCGAGTGAGGCTTTTTTTGTTTTTACCTCCTGTAGTTGTTTTTCGACTACCACTAAATCTTGAGTTTTTTGCTCAACACCAGATGCTTCGGTTACTGATGAGAGCTCGGTCTGCAATCCTGCTACTTGCTGACCGATAGCATCAATCTGCTGTTGCAACAACTGAATCTCTTTTTGTTTCTGCTCATTCTGCTCAACATGTGTGCGCTTTTTTGGAAAGTACATCTTGTATAAATCCCGTAGCTCATCTTTCATTAATCGAGCCTTTTCCATTTTTTCCACTTCACGCTTAAGATATTTGATTCGTGGCGCTGTTGTTTTTTGCTCAATGCGCACTTCGGCTAGATGTTCGTTTGTTCTTTTTAATTTACGCTCTGCTTCGTATTTTTTAATTGTGAATACCTTGAGGCCCAACGCCTCTTCAATCACGTTTTTTCTATCTTTTGGATTTATGGATAAGATTTTGTCGGCCTCACCTTGCGAAATGATGTGATGTCCAGATGCTCCGATATTTGCGCCAGAAAGTAACTCTGTAATGTCTTTTGCTCGCACTTTTGATCCATTGATCATGTATTCGTTTGTACCGTCGCGAGAGACGACACGTTCAATGATAACTTCAGAATAATCGATATTCAGTTTTCTGTCTTTGTTATCAAACACTACCTTAACCGCCCCCCTATTCTCACGACCTGCAGCACCAGTAAAAATCAAGTCTTCACCTTTTTTACCTCGCATGTTCTTAAGAGATTGTTCGCCAAGCACAAAACGAAATGCCTCAGCAACGTTCGACTTACCAGATCCATTTGGCCCAACAATTCCTGAGATGGCAGTTGTAAATGAGAGGTTGGATTTTTTTGCAAAAGATTTGAATCCATTGATTTCTAACTCTTTGAGATACATATATTTAAAATTGTAACAAAAAATGTGGAAAAGGAGTGTATATTCTGTGGGCAAAAAACGGTATCATATATCCATATGATGAAATTCAAACGTGGATTTACTTTACTAGAACTCTTGGTTGTTATGTCAATGACTGGTTTTATTTCAAGTGCGATCTTCCCTTCCTTTAGTAACACAAGAGCACTCGCCGAAGATATCGTAAGAATTCACGATATTCAATCACTCATGCTTGCAATGGAAATTTCTCGAGACATTTTTACAGATGAATATCGACCCCTTTCATACACAACACCAGCTGCCATTGGTACTGAATTACCAGAAGTCCCACGGAATAATTCAGAAAATGCAGGGATTTATGGGTGGATTGATAATACTATGGAGCCTCATCGATATTGCGCGTGGGCGAAGCTTACTGGATCTGATTTTGAACCATTCTATGTAGCGGGACCTCGTGGTGCCGGTTTTATGGATGAAGAACCGACAAGTTTTGATACGTGTATCTACTATCAAGAAGGAAGTACTGATAGTGGTGCTGATGGAACAAACGAAAATGACAAAAAAGCTTTTGTGTGCCACCAAAGCAAGAAGGGCAAATTAAAAACCCTTAATATCGGAATTGGGGCTATTGATGCACACTTGGCACATGGTGATACCCTTGGTCGTTGCCCTGGAGACGATTAGTAGCCAAAAAGCTCAATAAAAATAGCCACAAGACGTGGCTGTTTTTATTGTGTAGAATAGTGCTTACTTATGTTATGTAAACGAGGATTTACAATGATTGAGTTGTTGCTAGTAATGTCAATTACTGGCTTTGTTTCCAGCACTATTTTCCCTTCCTTCAATCAAACCCGTGCCCTCGCGCGTGACATTGTTCGTATCTCTGATATTCAACAATTAATGCTCGCGATGGAAATCTCTCGAGATATCTTTACCGACCACTATAGGCCCCTATCTTTTACAACCCCTCAAGCAATAGGAACTGAACTCCCCGAAGTTCCACGGAATAATTCAACTAACAGCGGTATTTATGGATGGATTGATAATCGATCTGAACCCCTTCGTTATTGTGCGTGGGCAAACTTAGAAGACAATATCTACGGTTCGTATTATGTGGCAAATGAACGTGGTGCCGGATATATGGACGAAGAACCAACTGACTTTGAATCATGTGCATTTTATGAAGAGCTTAGTAAAGATAGCGGGACAAGTGACGAAGACAAGAAGGCTTTTGTGTGTCACACGAACAACAAAGGGAAAAAGAAGACTCTCAACATTGGTATAGGAGCTCTTGATGCTCACCTGGGCCACGGTGACACATTTGGCCCATGTCCCTAAATTATTTGCAAAAAAAACTATTCTCGTTTATGGTGTAGTGCATTATGACAAAACTATTAATCGTAGAGTCACCAGCAAAGTCTAAGACAATCGAAAAATACCTCGGGGCAAACTACCGAGTGCTTTCTTCTGTCGGACATATCCGTGATATCCCAAAATCTGCCTCCAAAAAAGCAAACGCCGTAGATATCGAAGCGGGGTTTGTGCCTCGGTATGAGACCATCAAAGGAAAGGAAAAAGTCATCGCGCAACTCCAAGAAGCTGCAGACACTGCATCAGAAGTCATCATCGCAACTGACCCCGATCGCGAAGGTGAGGCAATCGCGTGGCACATCAAAGAAGCTTTAGGTCTAGATGAAGACGACTATTCTCGAGTTACATTTAATGAAATTACCAAAGATGCAGTGGTTGAGGCTTTAAAGCATCCTCGGAAGATTGACTACGATCTAAAAACTGCACAAGAGGCACGAAGAATCCTCGATAGATTGTTTGGGTACGGTCTCTCAGGTCTTGTTTGGAAAAAAGTTCGATATGGACTCTCTGCCGGACGGGTACAATCCCCTGCCCTCAGAATCCTTGCAGAGCGTGAACGAGAGATTCAAGCATTTGATCCAGAAACATATTGGAATATTGCTGCGGAAACAAAAACTGAATCTGGAAAGCTCATTACTCTTTCTTATAAAGAAGAGGTTTGGAAAAAAGAAGAGATGGAAAAGATCCAATCTATCTGCGAGACAAACAAAGATTTTGAAATTGTTTCTATTAAAGAATCAGAGGTATCAAGAAAACCAAACTCCCCGTTTACCACATCAACCTTACAACAATCTGCATCAAACAGATTAGGGTTTTCTCCTGCTCGAACTATGCGTACGGCACAAAAACTGTATGAAGCAGGTCACATTACCTATATGCGTACTGATGCGCCAACACTGTCTAAAGCAGCATTAGGAATGATCAGTTCGTACATCAAAGATGTCTATGGCAAAGAGTATCACGAAGCACGAGTCTTTAAGTCACGATCAAAAAATGCTCAAGAAGCCCATGAGGCAGTGAGACCAACGTCCATTGATACAGTAAAAGCAGGAACAACAGAAGACCAAAAGAAATTATACAACCTGATCTGGAAACGAACAGTTGCTTCACAAATGGCACCCGCTAAATCCCTGCGTACTCGTGTTGTAGCGTCTAATTCAGATGAAATTGAAAACTTTTCTGTATCTGGATCGAGACTTATTTACGACGGCTGGCTCAAAGCATTCCCAGAAGCAGCTGGAGACGACACGTTACTGCCAGAGATGAAAGAGGGAGAAAAATTACGCCTTCTAGACCTTGTAGTAGAAGAAAAACAAACATCTCCTCCAAACAGATATACCGAAGCGGGCCTCGTTAAAGAGCTTGAAAAGCGAGGTATCGGAAGGCCATCTACGTACGCAGCCACAATCAAGACTCTTGAGAACCGAACCTATGTTGAGAAACAGGGACGAACATTATTCCCTACGGATCTAGGAATGGTTATTTCTGGGTTCTTAGAAGAACACTTTGAAAATTATATTTCTGATACGTTTACTTCCAGCATGGAGGATGATCTTGATTTGATGTCGGTTGGTAAAAAAGACTACAAAAAAACTCTGCAGTCTTTTTATGATCCATTCACCAAAGCAATAGCAGACAAAGCAGATATCGAAAAACTAACTACTCTTGGTCCTGTTGATGACTTTACTTGTCCAGAATGTGATACATCCATGGATTGGAAACTTGGTCGAGGTGGTAAATTTATGTCATGCTCTCGTTTCCCTGAGTGTGCAGGTGCACGAACTGATGAGGGACGCGTATTGGAAGGGCCAAAAGAAATTGGTGAGATGTGTCCTGATTGTGGAGACAAAAACGAGGATGGAAAATTAGTATTGCGTGAAGGACGATTTGGACAATTCATTTCATGCGCACGATATCCAAAATGTAAATTCATCAAAGAAGACGAAGAAACCAAAAAAGCAAACTCTACCGGAGTTGCCTGTACTGAATGTAAAGATGGCGAGATGACAAAAAAGATGGGACGATTTGGAGAGTTTTATTCATGTTCGAACTATCCAGACTGTAAACATGCAATCAAGGCAAAACCGACCGGTAATAAATGTTTTATGTGTGACAAACTCATGATGGAAGGGACTAAAACAATTCCTGAAAGATGTTCTGTTAAAACTTGCCCCAACCATAGACCAGACAAACTAGCAAAAGAAGAGAAATAAAAATGCGCGCCTCCGGCGCGCATTTTTGATATTTACATACCTGACTCCTGGTCGTGGGAGTAAGTGGACAAACCATATTCTTGACAGCAGCCACATTCTCCCATATTCTAAACAATAGGATACATGAGGTGAACCAATGGGAACAATTGTAGAAATCAACTTCCCCAAAACACAAGATTTTGGTGATGAAATCAAAGCATGGCTTGAAGGTGGTCCAGCGGTAAAAAAGCAGATGGAAAAAAGGATTCAAAGACGAATCGATAGCGCCTGTGATGCCAACTTTCTTTTGATGATGATTGGCACTGTGCATGGTGGAGGTTCTGGCATTCCATTACTTAAAAGGCTCGCGGAGTCTTTCAAAGCTGCCCTTGCGCACAGAATTAACCATCACGACGACACGATCGGCAAACAACCAAAAAATTTTGCCTTTTCTGGGCTTGTCGAAATTGGCTTCTGGATGACAGTTGGGAATGTATACCAGCAGAACATGCAAAAACGAGAACCCTAGTTCTCGTTTATTTTTTACCCTAATAGTAGATTTGCCAATCCCATTGTCGGCCAGACCAATATATCTGTTCCGATAATCAAAAATAGGACAAGAAACATCATAATCATTGCATTTTGCTCCATCCACCGCCTTACGCCGATCCACTTGTACGGTAAAATTGAAAAAAGAATCTTTGATCCGTCTAATGGTGCAACAGGTATCAAGTTCAAAACAGCTAGAAACAAGTTGGCGATTACAATAAATACCATACCTTGCAGCACCACCTCATTAGTGATCCACCCTTGGGCAAAACTAATTCGTGCAACAAGTGCAAAGATGACTGCAATTACAATATTGGAGAGAGGTCCTGCGGCAGCAACAATTGCTTCTCCCCATCTCTTATTTGAAAGATTCGCTGGATTATACGGAACAGGTTTTGCGTACCCGAAGAAAAATGGATTTCCGAGTGTGACCATCGACATTCCTGCTGTCGCTAGGGGCAACACAATAGAGCCCATAGGATCAATGTGTGGAATAGGATTCATGGTAAGACGTCCCGCTATTTGTGCAGTCTTATCCCCCAAAAATAGTGCAGCCCACCCGTGTGAAACTTCGTGCACAATAATTGAAACAATAAGAACGGGAATTAATAATAAAAGTATTTCTGGTGACATAATGTAAACATTTTAACACGTAGTTGCAATTTAGAGACAATATAGTATTATACTCCGCATTATGGCAAAAGAATGTGCAGTAAACGGTAAATCTTCACAAACAGCGGGTAGCTACTCGAACCGAGTTCGTGCTACTCAATTTAACCCTGCTGGGAAGAAGCGCCAATACGCAAACCTACAAAAAAAGAGAATCTTTGTACCAGAGATCGGAAAGACATTAACCCTTACCCTCTCAACACGAGCTATCAAAACAATTAACAAATTTGGAGCTTACAAGGTACTCAAGAAAGCGGGAGTAATTAAGTAGATGGACAGAGAAAAAACACCACGACAGGGTGTTTTTTTCGACATCCAGATACTTATGCCGGCTGTGCAATCCTGCCGGTGAAATAAAATAAAAAGAACCGCCCTAGGACGGCTCTTTTTCGACAATAATTTATTGATATCAGCTGTTTTATACTGCTGATGAAAAAGATAAAAAAGCACGCTTTTGCATGCTTTGTGGTTACTCCTCATATTCTCCTGGTTTATCTTCAATGTGCTTCCATAGAAACAAGTGAATATGAAAGTGTGCCGGCACAGACCGCTTGTGTCTCAAGTTCTCAAACAATCCATCATAATCCCCGACAATCTTTGTTTTGATCTCTTCTAATTCTTCCCTTTCTTGGGAATTCATTTCAGAAGGATCAGAGAAAAATCTACGAGGCACAACCATGTCATGGCGATCTAGTACAACATCATATGGAAAATCATTTTTTATAATAACCCAATGTGTAAACTCTTGAACAACAGTCTCTTTTTCTAGATCGAAAACGAACGTTTCTTGATTGTTTCGTTTAGCTTGTACTTTCCTGTATCTATCTACGGTCTCTTGAGTACGGATCATGTCTCTTTGGTTTTTCATCTCGTAATAATATCAAATACTCCATCTTCATAAACTTTAAACTCAATGTTACCCAATTGATCTGTTCGTAATACAGGTATATCAAAATTCTCAAATCTCTCGAGCACAGAGGCATGTGGATGTCCGTAGCGATTATCTGCTCCGGCAGATACAACTGCATAGTGAGGAGAGACAGTACCAATAAATGACTCATCCGAAGAAGACTTGGATCCATGATGTGCCACGACTAAGACCTCTGATGCGAGCTGGTCACCATAAACGGATACTAATGTTTTTTCAATTTCTGATTCAATATCCCCCGTGAACAACACGTCAAAATCCTGGTAAGAAAATTTAAATACCAGCGAAGAATTGTTGTCAGACAGGTCATCTACACTTTCAGTTGGCCAGAAGAATTCAATCTGAGTATCCTCATCCAGCACCAAAATATCTCCTGCTGTAAATATATATTTCTCTGTCCCCTGTTTTTTTAACTGATCTTGCAATGCCCGAAAAACTCCTAAATCTGTTTCTTTGTTGGTTGAGCCAAAATTATCAAAAGTATACCTCCGCAGCAGATCAGGCATAACCCCAATATGATCTCGGTCTGGATGCGTAGCGAGCAGCAAATTTACTGTTCTATCCCATACAAACCTATGTTGCGCCAAATTTCTCAGTGTCTTCCTGCTCTCTCCAGTGTCAATGATAATTTCAAACCCATTGGTGGTTTTAATATAGCTCGAATTCCCCTGCCCAACATCCAAAAAAACAATTTTTATATGTGACACATGTAAAAATTTAAAAAGCAAAAAGGCACCAAGCACTACAAAAACCAATACAAAAATACTAGTGTAAATTCTTTCCCTCATTTGCGGTAATTATACCTTTAATGGCTATTTCTACCTAAATATGGTATAAAGTAGCCACATTATCCAGCCAAACACTGGATATTTTAATTAAAAAAAGAAATTGAGAAAAAGTAGAAGAAAAAAAGCAGAAGATCTTGGGATCCGAATAAACAATCAGATTTGGGCAGACGAAGTACGTGTGCTGACTGATGATGGAGAAAATATTGGTGTTATGTCTGCAAAAGACGCACTCAAGGAGGCACAATCTCGTGGCCTCGACCTTGTCGAGATTTCTGGAAAGTCACGTCCTGTTATCGTAAAAATTACTGATTACGGTAAATACAAATACGAACTAAAGCGTAAAACCAGAGAAGCAAAACAAAAGCAAAAGACTGTCGAAACCAAAACTGTTCAGGTTAAGGTTGGTACTGGTGAGGGAGATTTGATTGTGAAAGCTAAAAATATCTCAAAATGGCTTAAAGAGGGTCATCGGATCAAGCTAGAACTTTTCTTGCGAGGACGTATTAAATACGCAGAAAAAGACTTTTTGCAAGAACGAATGGAGCGTGTCTTGCACTTTGTCTCAGAGCCGTATACAATAGCGGACGGACCAAAGAAGAGTCCAAAAGGATTAACTGCAATTTTAGAAAAAGCTTCAAAAAAGCAAATCAAAAAAATGCAAGAACTAGAAGAACAAAGTGAAAAAGTAGAAAAAAAAGACTCTTCTGAAAAAGAAACTAACTAAATTATCATGGCATCAAAAACAAACAAATCACTGGCTAAAAGAATTAAAGTCACAAAAAACGGTAAGCTCAAAGTACGAGCAAAAGGTCACGCTCACAACAACGCCAAAGAAAGCAATTCAGCAAAAATGGCAAAAAAGAAAGTTGGAGAAATTAAAATTTCAGCAAAAGACCTTGGTCGAACTATGCCTCACCGATAAAACAAATAAAACTGCTGCCCTTCTGGAGCAGCAGTTTTTATTTGAAACTTTTTCCTGATCTACTATAATGCGACATAGATAGAAAGGAGCGACTTATGCAATTCCAATCCCGCACACTCACGTGCAGATGGTGCGACTTTACGGCTAGCACTGCTAGCGGGGACACACACCTCGATGATGATCCTCGAGAAAAAGATCTTTTTGAAACTATGGAAAATGAATTTCCCGATGATCACCAAGAGCTAATGTTGCATATCATGAGCGAACACGAAGATATACCCGAAGCCGTTGAGCTGACAGAAAAGTATGAGAAACGTGTAGACGACGTTTATGCAGAATTTAACCCAGATTAAAAAGGAGATAAAAATGGCGGCAACTGCTAAAGATATCGCGGCGATGTTAAGTCGCCCTCCAAGACTAGATGTGCCAAACAAAGCACGTGTGATTGATCCAGATCAGCGTATTCCCTGCCCACATGAGGGATGTGACTTTGTGGCTACTCCACATGGAGAGTCTTGTGCTGAAGGCGTTCTTAACGGCCACCGGGCCAGTAAACATTTTTGGATCCCGGGCCGGTAAGGCTAAAACAAGCTCACCTTTCTTAGGTGGGTTTATTTATTCTTCAGACAAAGGTTGACTTTTATTATAAAAACATTATAATAAATATATAGCAGCTGAGAGGAGAAGCATATGGGTACTAGTATGTTACTGATACTAATCATATTACTTTTAGTCATCTCCGACTAGAAGTACAAGTTGAGCACCCTTAAATTTGGGTGCTCTTTTAATTTGCGCTCTCAAGGGAGAACTGATATGATATCGATCATTAGTTGCTCTGGTTTCCTCACTATTGTGAGACGTCCGAGTAGCAGTAGAGAGATTAGGGAACCCACAGTGGAGTCTCCCTCTACAGCAACACGACACAACTAAGACAGGGTCTCCCCTGTTTCACCAGAGCTTCTAGTTTTACTAGAAGTTTTTAATTTAAAAAATAATATGGCACGAGTAAAAAGAGCGATAATGAAAAACAAGCGAAAGAAGAAAATTCTAAAGCTTGCAAAAGGATTCAGAAATGCACGATCAACAAAATACAAACAAGCAAAGCAAGGTGTAATCCGAGCTGGGCAGCACGCATACGCACACAGACGAAAGAAAAAGCGAGTTATGCGAAAAGCATGGCAAATCAAAATTGGTGCAGCTGTAAAAAATCTACAAGGTATTTCATATTCGCGATTCATGGATATGGTTACTAAAAAAGAAGTTGGTGTTGACCGAAAGATCATGGCAGACATGATCGAAAATAATCCAGAAGCATTCGCACGATTTGTCGAAGAGGTAACTGGAGAAAAAAATACAGGAGAGATTCCTACAGTTGGATCTGACCAAAAAGCAGCTCCGAAGAAGCAGCCAAAACCAAAAGCAAAAAAGGAAGAAAAAACTGAAGACAAAAAAGAAACTCCTCAAGTTGCAGCTGAAAAAAGTGATACAAAAGACGACCTAACAAAAATCGAAGGAATCGGTCCAAAAATCGCAGAAACACTAACGGCAGCAGGAGTATCTACATTTGCTGAACTATCAAAAACAGATTCAGATAAAATCCAAGAAATCATTGCAGATGTACGAGGAAACCACGTATCAGATACATGGCCAAAACAAGCATCTATGGCAGCAGAAGGTAAATGGGATGAACTCAAAGCTTGGCAAGATGAGATGGACGGGGGTAAAGAAAATTAAGGAGTACGTAGTACGACTATAATTTACTTTATGTTGACCGAAGGGAGACCAAGCAAGGACTTTATGAAACAAACATAGATTCTGATGTCGATGTAAGGAGGCGAAAGGGCTATAAAAACACAGCTATGCTGTGTTTTTTGTTAATAAAATGAACCGCCTAATGCGGCGATTCGAGGACTCAATGCGTGAGTTATTTTAAATTAGTGCTCCTCCCTTCGCGAAGATCATAACAATAATGATTGCAGAGATAACTTCACTGATCACCATCGCCCAAAACATTTTTGTGTTCCGGGTCTGCGCGGCAACAAGCATGAAGACCGCTTGAAGCATAAGGAAGATAATGAACATTCCTGCTGATGCACCGTCGGCGCTTTCAGATTTGATAACACTCAACAGTCCTGGGACCATTGCAACTGGATTCATCAAAGAGATAAACCCCGCAATATCGTTGAACTTTGGGTGCTTTGTGACTTTGTCAGTCAGACGATAAATTTTTTCCACGATTCTCTCCTTTGGTTGTGGTCGCTTTCGCGAGTTGTTTATCTTGGTTACATAATAGCCTAATATTGACAAAATGTCAATATATAGTATAAAAATTAAATATATTTCGTCAAAAAACTCTTTCTGTGTAGCGGGCTGATTCCCTCTTTTTTTATTGCTTGAATGTGTGCTGCGGTCCCATAGCCTTTATGCTGCTCAAATCCATATTGCGGATACTTGATCCCGTATTCTTCCATAATTTCATCTCGAGCAACCTTTGCTATAACCGAGGCAAGTGAGATAGCAAACACCTTCCCGTCTCCCCCAATGATCGTTTTTTGTTTGTAAAATTTTTTAGGGGCTAAAAGGGACCCATCCAGAAAAATGTAGTCTGTTGGTTCGAGTCCATCTTTTTCTGCTATTTGTAATGTACGGTTAACTGCGTTTCTCAAACACCCCATAATGCCCTCTTTATCAATCTTTTCTGCAGAAGCATATTGGATTGTGTAGTTAATCAGACCAGAGTCTTGCAAGTCTTGTGCAGTTTTTGCAAAGGCACGTCTTTTGTTCACATGAACTTTTTTAGAATCTGTAATCCCCTCTAAATAGCTAGAAACTTTTCCGTGATCAGATGCTTTGTACCACACTGCACACACCGCAACAGGTCCTGCAACTGGTCCTCTGCCGACCTCATCAATACCAACGATGATTTTGTCTGAACGTAATGCCTTGGTAAGGATGTTTTGATATTCACGTGATTGCTTCATTCGTATCTTTATTATACGAACAATTAAAATATGCCCCAATGTTTATAGTGTATATCTTTTCTTCCAAAACCCAATAGGTCCCAGCTTCACATACTGACCTATAATGGTTCGATGTATTGAAAATGCCGTTCCATATGTGCCAAGTCTTTGTCCGATCATTTGTGCGAGTGTTCGCATATATGTTCCTGATGAACAAACGCATCTAAATCTTAATATGAAAAATTTTTGATCCTTGTCGATCTGGCTCGAAATATCTGAGTATCTTTTCCTAATTTCAGGTCTGCGAAAATCATTCCCTAGTGCTTTTTGGTGTTCCGTCACTGGCTTGATTGACTCAATCTTGTGCGAAATCTGCTCAAATAAATCATTTGCAACAACTTCTCTTGTTCCGAGGTGCTTGAGCTCAAAGACCATAACGTCTTTGGTTGGTATTTCTATTTCGTCAATTGTTCCCTCAAGTGCGTATTGAAATAAGGGTTTTCCGTTTACTGTTTTTGATGAAAACGCTGGGTATGAAAATCTTTGTTTACCTTCTAAGCTTGATGCAGCTTTGGAAATCTCTTGCTTGGTGGGTGCTGCCTTTGGCAGCACCCCAATCTCACCAAGACCCAAAAGGTCAGCTGAATCTGTTTTGAAACCTAACAAAACCTCAAACTCATATTCTTTATCCAATCCGGTGTAACTTGTCAGTTTTTTACACTCGTCTCCAACCAAAATCAATAATTGACCAGACGCCAATGGATCTAATCTGCCCGCATATGCCATTGGCACTGCAGCAAAGGCATGATTATCACGTTTATAGTCTTGAATAACCTCCAGAGGGGTCTCACCAACCTCTTTATTCAGTAGTAAATACTTCGGGAGCTTCATATGTCTGTTCTATGTTTGGATCAATTTCAAAATCAACAATTGATACTACGGGCACTGCATAAATATTAACTGGTGTTGTAACAACCAATCTTTTAAAAGAATCTTGCGGCTTTTGTAAAATTTCAACAACTTCTCCGACCACCAATAATTCATACCCTGGCAGTTTAATTGCCTCTCCTTTGGTGACCTCAAAGTCCCTTGGGACATCTACGTGCATGGTTCCCCCTCCTTGCCCTTGTGCTTCTAGATTTACACCGTTCACTTCGACAACGGTTGTTCTTCCTGGTGAAGAAAATAGATCCAACTTTGCTGACGACTGTGTCACGCGTGTGACCAGCCCCAACACAACGTACTCTGAAAATAGTGCGATATCACCAATTTCAATTCCAGCATCACGTCCTGCATCCAGCGCATATGTATCGTACGGAGTAAACGGCGGTTTTTTTACTACTCCTGCTAAGACTTTTGGAATTCGTGCCTCTCTTCCTAACTCATTTAACAGTGTGTCATTCCATTCTTTTTGGGCTTGTATCAGAGATGATTCTAGCGTCTGTTCATCTAACATCCTACGCAGCTCTTGATTCTCCTTAATTAATTCTTGCTTGGATACACCAATTGCTGAAATACTATCTCCAACATTTTCTGCTGTTGAAACAATCCCTGCTGTTGTTTTTGCTAAACCACCGCCAAACAAAGAAAAAACACCTAGTGCAATACCAAGGAAAAAAAGGGTTGCAACTAGTCGCAACCAAAAATTTTTTCTCTGTTGTCTTTTTTTACTGGATAATCGGTAACTCATTGTCGTATGAAACTAATGCCTCTTCGTATTCTGAGAGATTTTCAAGGATAACTCCGGTTCCTCGTGCTACGGCTGTTAGAGGATCAGCAACCACATGCACTGGGACTTTGATCGCATCTGAAATAACTTTATCTAAACCGTCAATTAGTGCTCCACCTCCCGAGAGATAGATACCGGAACCAATTGTATCTGAAATAATTTCAGGAGGCGTTGTTTCAATAACTGCCTTTACTGAATCCAAAAGTGTGTCTACTGAATTTTGCATCGCAGACCTGATATCTTTGTCGGTCACTGTTATTTCTTTTGGCAGACCAGTAATAAGGTCTCGCCCCCTCATCTTTCCTTTTTTCTTTTCCTGTTTTTCAATAATACGACCTACATTCATTTTTAAATCTTCTGCTGTCTTCTCACCAATTAAAACTTTGTATGTATCACGCATGTACGCAACAATATCTTGATTAAACTTGTCTCCAGCGATCTTAAGATTCTTTGAGTTAACAATACCTCCCAAAGAAATAACAGCGATGTCTGTTGTCCCCCCTCCAATGTCAATAATAATCGTCCCTTTTGCTTGCTGTACCGGCAGTCTATCTCCTATAGCTGCAGCCATTGGTTCTTCTACAATGTAAACCTCTCGCGCTCCTGCATCTGTTGCAGCATCACGAACAGCCCTGGTCTCAACATTAGTAATTCCAGATGGAACCCCTACGATTACTCGTGGCCCGAGTAGCTTTGGATATTCTTTTTCTGCCTTGTTAATCAAATACGCAATCATCTCTCCTGCTACCTCAAAGTTTGAGATTACTCCATCAATGATAGGTCGCTCGGCTTGGATATGTGCAGGAGTCCGACCAAGCATTTCTTTTGCAGCAGAACCAACTGCCACTACGCGGCTTGTTTTTTTGTTTAGTGCCACTACCGACGGCTCGTCAATCACCACGCCTTTGCCAGCAAGATAAACCAGCGTGTTAGCAGTACCCAAATCGATACCAATATCATTAGAAATCAGCCGGAACATCCGGTCTTTTATTTTTCCTACTGTACTAAGTGGAGATGCCATAGTGGAGGTCATTGTAGCAAAAATAACACTAAAATCTAAACAAAGAAAAAGCGCCCTCATAGGGGCGCTTACATTTTTAAGCTGGTTTCTTTTTACCTTTGGTTGCAACGGCAATGCCGAGTGCAAGAAGGGCGAATCCTCCCATAACCACTGCCATCAACCCAGGGTTGGGTGAATGGACCACATGTTCGTCATTTTCATCTTCGAGTGATGAGACTGGAACATGCTGGACTTGTTGAGCGAGCAGCCGCAATATCGCCTGGCGATACTGGGGTGTTGGTGTTTGCTCGCCTCGAATCCATTTGTTTATGGTCGACATTTTGCGATCAAATATCGTAGGTAAAACTGTTCGATCAGGCAAAACCCGAATACCTTTTATGAAAAGAAATTGAAAGTTTTTCTTGTCAAGATTTTTTGGGGCATTCATCAAGTCTTTAATGATGCCTGCTTTTTGTGAAGGTGTCATAAGTGTTCTCCTCTCTACTAAATAACACTATATTTAGTATACCATGTCAAAAAGAAAAAGCGCGACCCGCAAGGCCGCGCATGATTAGGTTATGTCTTTACGGGCTTGGAGTCAACCAATTCTTCCTGCTCGGGCATGATCAGGCCAGCAAATTTGCCATCCTTGATTTTGATTTGGACAGTACCTTCGGTTTCGCGCAGTTTTTCGTCATCAATTTCTGCGGCTTTCACTAAGTCGGCATGAATATCTTTTATCTCTGCCTGTCCGCCAAACAAAACGGCGCCAGCAACAAGAAGTATCGAGAGCCATGCATATACCACATCAATGCCTCCATCAAATTCAGCTCCTATCCCTAACAAGACCCACAACGAAAGAAACCCTCCTACAGCAAAAAGTAGTGCCGCAGATCCATTACCTTTTAATGAATTCGTTTTCATGACTTTCTCTCCTTTTCTGTAAATATAAAGCCATAAATATATTATATAAATAATATAATTTATGTCAAACATGCTACCCCATTTGTTATAATTTGAAAATGTCGTTTACGCATTTACACGTACACTCCCACTATTCCCTTCTCAACGCGCTGCCAAAAATCCCAGATCTTGTTAAGCGTGCAAAAAAACACAAAATGAGCGCTCTTGCGCTCACTGATGATTCAAACCTGTATGGTGCAGTTGAGTTTTATAAAACGTGTCAAAAAGAAGGAATCAAACCAATCATCGGAGTTGATTTTTATGTGGCAACCAGAACCCGGCATGACAAAGTTTCAGGAATCGACAATCGTCGATATAGATTGGTACTACTTGCCAAGAACACAAACGGATACCAAAACCTCATGAGGTTAGTTTCCAAAGCATACACCGAAGGATTTTATTACAAGGCTCGAATTGATCGAGAACTACTCGAAGAGTACAAAGATGACCTTGTCTGCATCATTCCCCAGTTTTCTGGTGAAACGTCTGCTCATCTCAAGCTCAATAACAAGGAGCGGTCAGAGGAAGCACTGGCGTTTTACCAAAAGCTATTTGGTGATGATCTCTATCTTGAGGTGTTGCACCAGCCAGGCATCGAGGGACAAACCGAGCTGCGTGAAAAAATAATTAACTTTGCAGCAGAACATAACGCAAAACTTGTCGCAACTGGTGATACATATTATTTAGATCCCGAAGACAAAGCTGCTCGAGACATCCTGGTTGATGTAGGAAATATCAAGATGGGAGGCGGCTTGCATAACGAACATGAAGATTTTTCTTTCAAAAAACCATCAGAGCTCAAAAAATTATTTGCTGATGCGCCAAACGCAATCAAACATACCCAGGAAATTGCTGAGAAATGTGACGTAGAAATCACTCTTGGTATTTGGACCTTCCCCAACTTTACTCTTAATAAAGGAGAAACTGCTGAAACACAATTGAGAAAAATGGCAGAGGCAGGTTTCGCTACGCGAAACCTGCAGCAAACAGATGAATACATGAAACGCCTCAATTACGAATTAGAGGTCATTGAAAACAAGGGTTATTCAACATACTTCCTGGTGGTTGCCGACCTATTCCGTGCTGCCAAAGAAATGGACATCGAATCAAATACGAGGGGTTCTGCCGCGGGATGTCTGACCTCATATCTTATTGGAATCACCAACATTGACCCGATTCAATACAAGCTCCCTTTTGAACGTTTTTTGAACCCGGAGCGTCCATCTCCTCCTGATGTTGATATGGACATCGCTGATGACAAACGAGATGAACTCATCGAATACACGAGGCAAAAATACGGTGCTGATAAAGTTGCTCAAATTGGTACCTTCGGTACGATGGCTGCACGTGGTTCTGTGCGTGATGCTGCTCGTGCTATGGGTCACCCGTACCAGATGGGTGATAAAATCTCAAAATTGATCCCCCTTGGAAAACAAGGTTTTCCTATGACAATCAAGCGTGCTCTTAAAGAAAACTCTGAACTAAAAGATTTGTATAACACCGACAAAGACGTCAAAGAAATTGTTGACATGGCACAAAACATTGAAGGCTGTGCTCGGCACATTTCTGTTCATGCTGCAGGTGTGGTAATCGCTCCGGATGAAATTACTAAATACACAGCAGTACAATTGGATCCGAAAGGAGGTAAATTGATTACTCAATTTGACATGCATGCCGTTGAAGATGCAGGCCTCTTGAAATATGATTTTCTTGGTCTCAAAAACCTAACGATCATTCACGAGACAATGCGTCGTCTTAAAAAAACGCGCAACATTGAGTTTGATTTGCAAACTATCGCTCTTGATGACCAAAAAGCATTCAACATGTTGGCCGAGGGAAATACCTACGGAGTCTTCCAAATGGCATCAGACGGAATGACCAGATGGCTCAAAGAACTAAAACCGACAACCATCCATGATATTAACGCGATGGTTGCGTTATATAGACCCGGTCCGATGGACTTCATCCCGGATTATATCGAGCGAAAATACAACCCATCCAAAGTTGTATTCCCTGATCCTCGTATGGAGCCTTTTTTGGCTGACTCACTCGGGCTGATGATCTACCAAGAAGACGTGATGCTTATTGCTGTGGAGATTGCAGGTTATTCATGGCTCGAAGCGGACAAATTCCGAAAAGCGATGGGTAAAAAAATTCCAGAAGTGATGGCCGAGCAAGAAGAAAAATTCACCAAAGGATGTATTGCAAACGGGATGAATGAAAAAGTGGTGACAAAACTATGGGAAGATATCACAAAATTTGCCGCCTACGGTTTCAACAAATCTCACGCTGCCTCATACGGCCGTGTTGCATATCAAACAGCATATTTGAAAGCAAACTACCCTTCTGAATACATGGCAGCTCTATTATCTGCTGACTCTGGTGACAACGAACGTATTGCAAAAGCAGTGGATGAATGTAAAAAAATGGGTATTCCTGTCCTCCCTCCTGACGTCAATGAATCGTTTGAGGAATTTGGTGTAACTGCAGGAAGCGACCGCAAGGATGACACTATTCGTTTCGGACTCTCAACTATCAAGAACTTTGGAGAAAACCTCTCACACACCATCGTTGAAGAACGAAAAGCAAACGGAAAATATAAATCTCTTGAAGATTTCCTGACGCGCGTGAATGGTCGTGATTTAAATAAAAAATCTCTTGAGGCCTTAACCCTTGCTGGTGGTTTAGACTCTCTTGCTGATCGATCTTTAATTATTGGAAATCTTGATGATCTTCTTTCTTTTGCAAAATCAAAGCGTGAACAAAACGCGGCCCAAGATAGCCTCTTTTCAATGATGGGTGAATCTGCAGTCGCTGACTTGAACCTCCCTCCTGTTGATGGAAAAACCATTCGAGTAAAAACCACAGGAATGGAGCACGAGGTGATCAACTCTCTTCCCCTTTCAAAAAAAGATCAGTTGTATTGGGAAAAACAACTGTTGGGTCTGTATATTTCTGGGCATCCACTCGAAAAATATAAAAAAGTTTTAACTGAAGGTGGTAAAGACATTCGATCTGCAAAAAATGCTGCAATTGGAAACAGGACAGTTGCTGGTGTTATTGACGAAATCAAAGAAATACAAACAAAAAAAGGAGACACCATGGCATTCGTTCGCCTTTCAGATTTCTCAGACTCAATGGAACTAGTGGTGTTTCCTGAAGCGTACAAAAACAATCGAGAATTATTGAAGGAGGATACTATTATTGCAGCCGCAGGAAAACTAAATAGGCGTGACGACGAAGTCTCTCTTCTGCTCGACAAAGTGAAAAAGCTCTAATTTATTTGACAAATTTAATTTAGTCTGTATAGTAAATTACAGATCGAGAGGAGGTTTCTGTGGAACGCGATATCATTAAAATAAAGCAGGCACCCGATGCTGAAAATATCGATAACTTTTGGGATGGACTGATGTTTGGCGGTTTGTTCCCTCTGTGGCTAATGCTTTTAGCTATTACAGAGTCAAATGAGATGAACATGAAAGTAACATCCACCGGTGCAAAATTTGGGCTCGTCATTGCAGCCATGTTATGGCTGAGTCAATGTGGTCAAGGATAGAACCCGCCGCTCAGGCGGGTTTTTTAATTGACAGAGTACACGTATCGATGTAACCTAAATACTAGAAAAGGAGAAAAAGATGAAACTTAATGTAATTAAAAAGTCTCTCGACAGAACAATAAATAGCGGCAACTGGAAAAAAGCAGAAGAACTCATTGGAAAATTCTGTGAAATTTCGACTGCTGGAGCCAAAGCTTGGCTTAATGAGAAAACAACTGAACGGTTCAAAAAACAAGATTCTAGGGCCGTTTTGCAGATCAATCTATTCCAATGCCGAATTGACCTTGCTGAAGCAGAAAAAATGCTTGCAGTAAACACAAGCCCTGCTTAGCGGGGTTTTCTTTTTATTTGACTTACTATTCCCTATCGTTTATAAACAAATCAGAAGAAACAAAGGAGAGTGCACATGAGCACAAAAACGCTCACAAAACCACCAGAAAATACGCATCTGATTTGCAGAAAAGTAGGTAGACGATTTGTCTTTACTTGCCCTCGAGTTGCAGGTTTACACTATGCAGTTGATGAGCTAAAACAAGAAAATTTTGATTTAGTACTGCGGGCTTTCTCGGCACATGCTTCGGCAGTATATAACCAAACACTGACATACAAACCGAAAACACTCAATAACCAGCATCTGAATGCAACTAGTGGCTTTATGCTCGCTGTGGTGTTAGAAAAATAATCCAAAACTCGCCTCAGGGCGAGTTTATTTGTTTGACATTTTGTTTCAAAATGTCATTATATCGATTGGATGAAAGGAGAATATCCATGAAAAAGCTCGAAAAAATTCGACAGGCCTATACAGTAGGCGCGGCAATCACAACGATCCCACTCAACAACATCATCGCAGAAAACCTAAAGGCTGAATCGCCCGACAATGTGGTTTTGCGCATGTTGTGTGCTGATGCATGTGTCTCAGGACATGCTACCCTATATGACAAAATCATTAGCAAAGTGCCTTATGAAAAGCTCTACGCTGATACCTCGGTCGTCATAGATGATGATGTGATTACGCAGTTGCGTGATAATGACGAGGTCTTACTAGCAGATTACTTTGCCCATGATCACCGTTGGGAATCGGTTGAGCCGAGACTGCGGAATATGTCACCCGATTGCCAAAGACATTGGCTTGATCAAAAGATTAATGAATTTGAATCTGACAACATTCCCGGAGATCTTCAATTTTTAAAAGACACGTATGCCCCTGACTACCTTGCGTAGTTAATACAAAGCGACCGAATCTGGTCGCTTTTTCTTTTATAAAAACTCTTCCCCTGCTACAATACAACAATCATGGAAAAACACGACTCACTATATAAGATCAGACATTCATTCGCTCACGTCCTAGCGATGGCCGTTTTAGACACTTATCCTGATGCAAAGATCGCTATTGGCCCAGCTATCGACACCGGATTCTACTACGACATTGATTTTGGTGAGGAAAAAATCTCAGACGAACACCTCAAAGATTTACAAAAAAAGATGAAAAAAATTGCTGGTCGCGGACTCGAATTTTCAGGCACACCAGTAACCGCAGAGGAAGCACTCGCGCACTACAAAAACAATCCATACAAAACTGAGCTTATCCAAGAGTTCGCCGCAGAGAACAAAGAGCTCACATTTTACAAAACAGGAGATGACTTCATTGACTTGTGTGCAGGTGGACATGTTGAGAATACCAAAGAGCTCCCTCTTGATGCATTCCGACTTGATAAAGTTGCCGGGGCTTATTGGCGAGGTGACGAGAAAAACAAAATGCTCACCCGAATCTATGGTCTCGCATTTGAAACCAAAGAGGAATTAGACACTCACCTAAAAATGATTGAAGAGGCAAAGAAACGTGACCACCGCAAACTCGGTAAGGAACTTGGCCTATTTACATTTTCAGAGCTAGTTGGCCCAGGATTGCCGCTCTGGACTCCAAAAGGAACTCTCTTGCGAAAAGCAATCGATGACTTTGTATGGGAACTGCGTGCAGAGAAAGGTTATAAACAAGTAACTATTCCTCACATCACAAAAGAAGATTTATATAAAACATCCGGACACTATGACAAGTTTGCTGACGAGTTATTTAAAGTTGGATCACGTGAAGGGAAAAATTATTTCCTCAAGCCAATGAACTGTCCTCACCACACACAAATTTTTGATGCTGAGCCACGTTCATACAAAGACATGCCTCAGCGGTATGCTGAAACCACGATGGTGTATCGAGACGAACAGTCTGGAGAGCTCGGAGGGCTGACTCGTGTACTTTCAATTACACAAGATGACGCTCATGTATTCTGCCGGGAAATTCAAATCAAAGAAGAAATGAATGCAATTTGGGATATTGTTGAAAAATTCTATGGAGCATTTAATTTCACACTCGGTGTTCACCTTTCATTCCATGACCCTGAAGAAATGGATAAGTATCTAGGAACACCAGAGGTATGGGCTAGCTCAGAAGGACTCATCGAAGAGATCGCTAAAGAACGAGGTGTAGACTATGTAGTAGACCTTGGCGAAGCTGCACTGTATGGACCAAAGCTAGACTTTAGAGCAACTGATTCTCTTGGGCGAACACACCAGGTAGCAACTATCCAGCTAGATCGAAACCTCCCAGAGCGATTTGATCTGACATGTATTAATGAAAACGGTGAAAAAGAGCGGATTGTGATGATCCATGCTGCAATTGCTGGGTCACTCGAGCGATTCTCTGGTGTGATGATTGAGCACACAGCCGGTAACTTCCCTCTTCGATTCTCACCAACACAAGTAGCGGTGATTCCTATTGCAGAACCACACAATGAATATGCCCAAGGCGTAAACGATGCATTAGTTGCAGCTGGGTATAGAACTACCATGAATACATCTAAAGATGGATTTGGTAAAAAGGTGCGAGCAGCTAAAAAGGAAAAGCTCCCCTACTTTATTGTGATTGGAGACCAAGATATCGAAGCGAACAAAGTCACACTTGAGTCTCGTGATACTGGCGAATCAGAACAGCTCTCAATCGAAGAAGTTCTCACTAGATTTAATGAAGAAGTACAATAAAAAAGAGCGGCGTGCCGCTCTTTTTTATTTCTGTAGATATGCAATCCAGAATACCCTTTTGTATGACCGATCATTCATTTTTGTGTAGTGAAACTCTTTTTCTAATTTTAAAATAGTGAATTGATTGTATGTTTTGCGAAAATCAGATTCAGTGAATACACGCTCGACTAATCCTACACCAGGCATGACGTACGTATCAGGCTCTGGGCCTGGATATTTTTTAATCAATTCTTTTGCATTGTCATCTCCGTCTTTGCAGAGCGCTCGCACAAAAAAGTATCCTCTAGTTTTTAATACACGTCCGACCTCATCTAAATAATTCTTGCGCTGTTCTGTGCTAAGTGCGTTTGAGCTAGTCACATCAAACACAACATCTACAGATTCGGTACTAACGTCCAATTTCTTGCCGATTGAGCCCCATCTATATTCAACAGATCCACCTGCCACACGTAGTTCTCGGTCTTTCCGTTTAGCGCTCTCTTGCGCGTTTTTAATGGCATTTTTTGCTATTTCGACTCCTACCACCTCAGCACCTCTTTCTGCGATAAATAAGGCATTTTTGCCCTCTCCAGAGCCTAAATCAAGCACAGACATAGCCTGAAATGGAAACCCTGGATTTTCGATACGCCCAGCTTTTTTTCTCTCCTTCTTTAGCCATTTGCAAAAAGCACGAAAAGAAGCAGCAGGCTTGTCCCCTCCGACGAGTTTCTTATCTTTGTATTCCCTCTCCCAAATCTCTTGTTGGCTCATATTATTCGCCTCCGAAGTATCCAGTGAGATTAAGAAGTGACTGGAACATCACCAATAGATTTACATACATATGTAGCGCGCCCAATGTTGATGCCTTTGATTTTTCTTCTTCAGTCTGTAATTTTGGAAACAGATTTTTGTAGTATTGCGAGTCGTATACAGTCAAAGCGGAAAATACAATCATCGCCACTGACGAAACGATAATATCTAGTGGCCCACTCTTAAACACAAATCCGTTCAGAAGTGAAACGATCAAGATCCCCCACACTGCAGAAAACAAGAATGTTCCCCACCCTGACATGTTGTATTTCATCCGATAACCGATAATTGCTAGAGTGATAAATAGAATTACTGCTGCTGCAAAAATTACCACAACAGTCATTGGCTTAGTTGATAGAAAATGTACCAATAACCCGGAAATTGTAATTCCCGTAAGTGCTGCGTATACAAAGTACAATACAAATGAAACCTTATACGAAAGCTTGTTTATCATGAACTGAATAAAAAACAAAAGGGCTAGCTCGATACCTGCCAGTGCATAAAATACACCCGGATTTTGCAAAACGACTGATAATTGTGTATTCATGGTCAGCCATGAAAAGAGAGCTGAAACTAATACTCCAGCTGCCATCCATTTGTAAATGGATCCAAAAAATTGATTAACTGTATTCATGCGAGATATTATACTATGATTCCTCCCCCAATACATTGATTGTCCTTATATAAAACTAGTGATTGCCCTTTTGCCACAGCATTATGTGGAGTATCAAATGTAGCAATGTACTTTCTTTGACCACAGGACCTGCCGACGTGTGAAAATCTGATCATGCATGGTATCAGATTTCCTCGATAACGTACTCGACCCTCATATTTCAGTTCCTCTTTGGGCTCATCACTAATCCAATTAGTTTCTGTAATTTTAATTTCGTGCGAGTGCTTCTTGTTTGACTCTTCGAGTAACTCTTTTGGACCAACTGTGATTGTATTATTGTCTTGGTCGCGGTCTATTACATACAAACGTGGTGTATCGGGCGTCTTTGCCTCAGGAAAAATTTCAAATCCATGTCTTTCCCCTTTGGTATAAAAAATTGCACCATCATGTGATCCAATAATATCACCGTCTTCATTCAACACATCTCCTGGGTTTTCATCAATAAACTCTTGTAAAAAATCTTTCATTTTTACTTTCCCTACAAAACAAAGTCCTTGCGAGTCTTTCTTCTCTGCCGTGAAAAGATCGTATTTTTCTGCCAGCTTGCGAACCTTGTCTTTAGGATATGCACCGATCGGGAACAATACCTTTGCAAGTTTCTCTTGCGGCATAGTATAGAGAAAATATGTTTGATCCTTGTTTGCATCATTTCCTTTATGCATTTCAAAAAGGCCGTTGCTTTTATTAAAAATATTTTGTGCATAGTGACCAGAAGCAACAAAATCGGCACCATTCTTGATAGCAAAATCAAGAAAACCACCAAATTTTACATACTTGTTACAAAACACATCTGGGTTTGGCGTCTCTCCTTTTTTGTATGTATTAATCATGTAATCAAATACATCCTGCTTGTATTCTTTTTCTAAATCAAGATCTAAAAAAGGCACATCGAGTTTCTGACATACCGCCAACGCATCAAGTCGTTCATCGCGCCAATCACAACCAAGGAAATCAGGGTGGTAGACCTTTATAAACACTCCCGTAACATCAAATCCTGCATCTCTGAGCAACGCCAATGATACCGAGCTGTCGACTCCGCCTGAGACCCCCACGAAAACTCTTTTTCTCGTTCCGTCTTTGTTTTTTGGGTTTGGGATATAGTTTTTTGGTTTGCTCCAAAACATGTGTCGCGATTATAACAAAAAAGGTCCGCTACGGTGCGTAGCGAACCTCGTCATTTGACTGTTTCTCAATTGCAGAGAATGACAGGATAAATCCTGTGTGATCCGAGAAGGATTCTTTCATTCCCTTAGGGAATGGAACCCAAGCGTGCTCCGGAACCAATCGTTGGTCTGGAGTGTTGCGCAACAAGAGTACGTCAACGTGATAGTCTAAGATACCAGCAAAATGTTTCGCTGATGATTCCTCTACTACACCTAATCGCTCTGCATCACGTAATGCATTCTCATAATAATCACCCATCACTTCTCGTAATGTGGCTAAACGCTGAGGTGCATGCCCCATGTTTAGATCGCCAGCCATTACAATGAGTGTGTCTTCATCAATCTCAGTTTCAATTGTGTGCTGAAGCATTTTAATCTGATGATGATATGCTTCATCCGCGCGCTCTCCAGAAACACCGGTAGGTTCTCTAGAATTCATGTGGATTGCAACAAATGCAACCGGTTTATCAAATTCTGGGATTTTAATCCAGGCTATCAATACCCCTTTTGAGGCGAGACAGTCGTACCCAGCACACATTCCCGAAGGAAAACCAACGGTTTTGGTCCGAAGAATCGGGTAATCCGAAAGAATTGCAAGACCACTATTAAGAATGGTTCCGCTTTTTTCACCCTTACGGAAAGACCTCTTGTTATGGAACTCCTCAGAAATCGGGTAGATATCAGTCTTTGGTGCCTTATCAGGACCATATACCAGATATGGATACTTCCCATATCGGTTGAGGTTTTCCGCTCCTTTACGGAAGGCTTCCTGAAGGATGATAATCTTTGGTTGATTACATCTCTCCCGCATCTCTGCGATTCGATGTCCGATATCAATGGCAACTTTGCTCCGACCCTTGTCAATTCCTCCCCTACCTCTTTCTTTATCCACCACTTTTGGAAGATCTCGAATATTGTAGGTCAGAACGGTAAAGCCAGGACAATCTGTCGGCCACACTTTGGTTTCTGTTTCTGAGATGGACGCTGGTTTGTAACTCATGAGTGAAGACCCATGCACACAGCCTACAAGGGAGAACCCCAGTAGACAAATGACTAAAATTTTCAGTAGTTTGAACACTTTTTTCTCCTTTGCTTTAAAAGAATTCTACTTTAATTTTATAACTAATATAAAATAAGTCAAGTCTCTAAAAACAAAACTGTGGATTTATTAAAACAAGATTTTAGCGAGAGTGAATGCACAGATCCATGATCCTGTTGATATTGCTCCACTGAGAAATAACTTAATCTTTTCTTTCTTTGAAAGTTCCGAAAAAGAGTTCTCGAAAGCAAGAGACATGTGCTTTCCAATTAAAAACGCGTTGATCAAGAGGATGAGCACAAAAAACATCTTGCCTTGGAATAATGTCTGCATTGCAAGTGGCTTTAAATACGGCAGAGCCATATATACGCCAGTAACAATCATTCCAAGTAACCCCATCCAAACAAGTCTGTGTAGCCATGTAAATAGATTTCGGGGCAGCCTCTCTTTCTTTCCTAAGACCCACAAAAGACCGTTAATGTCGGTGAAAATAATGACGAGTACTGTTAATGATAAGATTGTGAGATGTACTGTTAACATGATTTTATTGTAACAAAAGAGCGACGGCGTAGCCGTCGCTCTTTTGCTTAGTTCACAAATTGAATGTAGTCGTCATAACCACGCTCCTCCATCTCTTCTAAAGGAATGAAGGTCAGTGCCGCCCCGTTCATACACCACCGTTGTCCGGTAGATGGCGTACCGTCCTCATTAAATTGAGGTCCGTCATTAAAGACATGCCCAATATGATTGTCACCATATTTTGACCGAACTTCAGTTCGCGGAATAATCAACTTTCGATCAGTTTTGGTCACGATATTATCCATTGAGATGGGTTTAGTAAATGATGGCCACCCAGTTCCTGAATCAAATTTATCTTTAGATGAATAGAGTGGTTCTCCCGACAAAATATCTACATAGATACCTGGATCATAATTTTTATCAAGGTTCCCCGGTGTCCTTGGTGCTTCAGTCCCCTCTTTTTGGGTTACTTTATACTCCAATGGTGTCAAAGTCTTTTTTAATTCTTCGTCTGATGGCTTGAGATAGCCAACCCACGGATTGTTTTCGATTCCGTCTGGAATGACCTCAAAATCATCTCGGTCTCCCCACACAGAATCGATGTATTTGTCTCGCCCTGAACCAAATCGATACCCTTTGTACCGAACTGGATTTTTTTTATAGTAATCTTGGTGATATTCTTCTGCTGGCCAAAATACTGCCCCCCGCTCTACAGCGGTTACAATTTCTTTGTCACCATATACGTTATCGTCCGTTAATTGTTTGATAACACGCCAGGCAGTTTGTTCTTCTTGATCATTTGATGGATAGATCGCTGAGGTGTATGAATGTCCTCTATCAAAGAATGAACCACCTGCATCCGTAGGATCATGGTGCCGGAAGAAGTACTCTACTAAGTCTTGGTATGAGATAACTGAAGCATCATATTGAACCTCAACTGCCTCACGGTGGTCTGCATGATTTTGATAACTTGGATTATCTGTATCTCCTCCCATGTAACCAGAAGTTACTGCTTTGATACCTGCAAACTTTTCAAAATCTGCCTCAACACACCAGAAACACCCTCCCGCAAAGTACGCTGTCTGAAGTCCTGCCCCTATAGTTCTCTCAACTGCTTTTGAAGTTGCTCTCATATACGTGTTATATAACACCCACGCAACAAATAATCCGATGATTACAAGTAGTATGAGAATTGGTTTATTTGTCAGTAGATTTTTCATAGAATATTTTTACTCTTCTAGTAATACCTTCACCACCTCATCTATTTCCTGATACTTTCCTTCTCCAAAGTGTGTGAACCTCACATCACCTTGTTTATCAATAATGTAGACAGCTGGCCAGTAGCGATTTTTATAGTTGTACCAAGTTTCAAATTCATTATCTTGTACAACTGGATAGGTTAATCCGTACGACGCTACTTCACGTTTTACATTCTCTAGATGGTGTTCAAATGAAAACTCTGGGGCGTGAATCCCTATGAGAACAAAATCGTCATCTTGGTACTTTTCCCATAGCGACTGATTATGCCCTAGTGTACGAATACAGTTAATGCATGAATAGGTCCAGAAATCGATCAGGACGACCTTGCCTTTCAAGTCTTCGATTGACTCAATTGGATCTGAATTGATCCAATTTTTAAGTCCTTTGAACTCTGGTGCTTTCTTTTTCATAGTAAGTAGCGGATGTTCAATGAATCTTGTTGCTGGTTCGGGTTCTGGATCTTCCGGAAGCGTTAGCTCTTCCCTTCACAGAGATGACTCTTCAATCTTTTCGTCTAAGAGGCGTTGTTCAAAATTTGAGATATTAAAGTTACTGTCCAATATTTTCGCTTCAATCTTTTTATCAAGACCAGTCAAGATCGCAATAGCTACAAGCAAAAACAGGACACCTAAACCTTTTTTGAATTTACCTTGTGGATCTGACGCAATATTGAGTTTCCCAAGCAATTTTTGCCCAGCAAACGCTACGACAAACATAACAAGCGCCAAGCCAACTGCATACGTAATGAGGTTAAGTAGTCCCACAAAGAAACTTTGCGGCAATACTGTTCCGAGGATCAGGAAGTACGTTGGCGAGCATGATGCGAATACTGGACCGAGGGCTGCCCCCATTAATATCATTGGTAAGTATCCATCTTTTTTACTTTGGTTGAATAAAGCTTTTTCGCTAGCATGTTTAAGGGAAAACTTCTTGGGTGTAATCTTTTGCATCATTTTTGCCCACGTTACAGGGAACAATAATGAGATTGCAAAGAGCAAAATAATCCCACCGGAGAAGTATGTCCAGAACGCCTGCGGAATATCAATCAGTAATGTTGATGCTTTTAGTAAAAGCGTAAACAATACTATTGATACAGCAAGCGACAGGGTGATAACAACAGGTCTCATGACGCGATTATCTGCCACCGACCCTCCAATAATGACAGGGAGGAGCGGCAAGATACACGGCGCCAAAACTGTCAGAACACCTGCGATAAATGATAATAAGAGAAATTCCATACTATCTTTTAGTTAACTCGAGAAACAACTGATTCAAGAGTATTTCCCCCTCCCCATTTTTGAACAAGGTTCCCATTGTTGTCTACCTGCACAAATGTGTGCTGATATGTTACTCCATATTTCTTTTTTAGATCAGATTCCGTATCGTAATTTGCTTTTAGAATCGTTAAGTCAGATGGGATGTCTCCCAGCGAAGCTTCGATGTCTCGTTCCAATACTCGACATGTCGGACACCAGTCCGCCAAGAATGCTACAACCACATCACCGTCAGCTGATGCTACCTTTCCTGCTGAATATGAAGAAAACGTTCCTGGCGCTTGAGAAACTGGTGCTGGTGCTGGCTCTTCTTTCTTTTCCATTACTGTTTCTTCTTTTACCATAACCTCTTCTTCCTTCTTCATCATCACGTCTTCCTCTTTTTTCATCATTGCTGCCTCTTCTTCTTTTGACATCAGTAACTCATCTTGTGAATGTTTTTCCATTTTCGCATCCTCATCTTTTTTCATCATCACGTCCTCCTCTACTCGATCAGCCGCATCTTTTACCATGACCTCTGCTGTGTTTTGCGCACTTAATTGGTCACTCTGGTTTGAATTGTAATACCAGTAACCTCCACCGATCACCAGTAGTGCAATAATTAGTCCTATAATGTTATTCATATTATTTTGCATTAACTAAAAATACCTCCTGATCTTAGCAGGGGGTATTTAGAATGTCAAGTATCCTTTACATTTTAAATTTGTGTTTTTTGTGCGGTTACGTATAGCCACTTGTGTGCTTTCTCGAAAAAGCCACTTTCAAGCACCTTAAAACCTGATCTCTTAACAATATCATTCATTTCATTCTCGGACCAATAATTAAAATAACGAGGCGCATTCATTTTATGTGTAGAAACCTCTTCCCCCTCTCCCGATTTAAACGTGAAAATAAATACTCCATCTTTCATCAAGGTCTCTCTAACGCCCGAGAGTGCTTGTAAAAAATTATCATCAGTAAGGTGTAAAACTACTGCTTCGGCGATCACTAGATCGTACTGCTTTTCCACTTGTATATCTAATATATCGACAAGCTGTGCGTCCTTTCCTAAGGACTTTTGATAATCAACAAATGCATGTGCCGCGTCGCTGCGATCTACACTGTAGCCCAACGATTCAATATAGTCTGCGGTGCGACCCGTTGCGGTTCCAATTTCTAATATGTTTGAATCAGAGTCGAACCTTTTTAGCTGATTCTCCCAAAACAATCCAAACTCGTTCCCCATTTCTGACGGAGTTAATTCTACATATGCATCCAATCCATTTTCATACGTTTGGAGTGTTTCCTTATTGTTCATTAGTTTTTCTTGTCTAAGTAGATTCGAACTACCAGTCTCGCCACCAGCATCCCCACTAGTGCAGCAAACAACCATGGATCAACGTCGTGCATAACAAATGTTTGTTTTGCAATTGCAACTAAAAGCAATACTCCGCCAACAACAAAACCTGATTCGGCTGCAACCATGCGGTGTTTTTCTTCGCGTTCGTCTCTGTCTGTACTCTTCAGTAGTGACCCAACAAAAACAGCAAACATGGCCACCACAGCCAAATACCCAATAGCGTACGCCATAGGCGGCATCGAGACATAAAATAGTCCGATGAAAATCAAGAGGAGCAGTAACGCTATAAGTTCTTTGATGATTGTAGGATGCATGTTATTTCTTATTATTTTTCAATTATTTTTTGATGCCAAAAATATCTTCAACTGGCTGTCCCATATACTTTGCCAATTTCAGTGCCAAAAGAACAGATGGTGTGTAATTTCCTCCTTCAATTGCAATGATTGTTTGCCTCGTTACCCCGACTGCCTCAGCCAAATCTTGTTGGGTAATTCCTTTGTCTTTTCGCACTGCCCGTACGCAACTCACTATCTCTTCTTTTTTCATGTAAAGTCTAGTATACAACAAAGAACTCTTTCGGTAAATAAAAAGCCTGATCAGGTCAGGCTTTCGATAATTTCTTCATTAAGGAATTGAGGGCTCTGGTTCTATGTGAATTCTCAGACTTTTTCTCAAGACCCATCTCTGAATATGTCAGATCAGACCATTCAGGAATAAACGTGTGATCAAAGCCGAAACCTTCTCCTTCTCGGACTTCCCATGTTAGATTCCCTTTGGTCTCAGATTCCGCAGTAATAAATTCTGATCCATCGTAGTAAACCACAACAACCTTAATATGTGCCAATCTGTTGCTGCGTCCGCCAAGTAATTCAATAGTTCCCGCCTCACCCATTGTTTGCTCAACAAACTTGATAAAGGGGCCCGGGAAACCGCCAATGGCATCGATATAGAACCCCACATCTTCGACAATGACCGGCTTGCCCACTTGGCAATAGGCAGATTGTGCTTTTTTCCGAGCAATCTCATAGATATCAAAAGACTGAATCTCATCAATATCCAGGTCAACCTGTACTAAATCATACTCTGCGAGTATATATTGTACTTCCCTGAATTTATCTCTATTCCCTGTTACATAATGTACTGTTTTCATAACCTCTCCATTATTTCTACTGCAACTATACCACAGCCTATTTTTTCTTTGATTGTTTGGATATATTCCAGGCCTGGTACACCCACCCTGTTATCTTTTCTCTATCTTCTAAGATCTCATCTGGCACGTGATAATACGGCATTGCTGTTGGCCCTCTTGTTTTATGTCCAATGTATACGAATTGTTTGCCGCCCTCTGCGATGATTTCTTGACCAAACTTCTCATCACCTTTCAAGAAAAATCCTGCCGTTCCTTGATCATCATCCATGTATGCACCAAAAATAATTTCATCTAGATAGAAACCATAACCTCCAAATAATCCTTTGTGGCTTACTCCTTCAATACCTGCCAAAACGTCTCCGATAATATAGTCTCTGAATTCTTGTTTCTCCATATTTAAATGAGTGATGGTGGATTCTCCAGACACTGTGTGAGCTCATCCGTTAGTGTCCACCCACACTCACCAGTCGACTGCGGCTCGCAACTTGCGGTTGCGTAACACGCATATGAATCACGAAATTCACAGGTACTGATCCCCCCACCCGCGTCAGCTTCTTCTTTTGAGATACACAGTTGTGAGCTACACCCAGCAACCACACATGTATTCTCAACTGCTTGGCTCTTTGATAGTACCTCTACTAATTCGTACGAATAGAGACTGGCATCAGCTGGAATTTCATTTGGGTCATCTGTTCCAAATGCTAATGTTCGCTTGATTTTTAATCTGTATGTAAAACCTTCTTCGTGAGTAAACCCATTAATTCCATCATAAAATAACTGTCCATCAACCATCAGACATGCTTGAGGACCAACACCTTCACAAGGGACTTCCTCTGGGCCCACGTTTACGGTCAGCTCTATTCCATCTCCAGGGATTGGATTTTCATCTATCTCCTCAACAAACGTTTGCCCTTCATAAAAACACTGGCGCGGATATGACTCAGCAATCAAGCCCGTCTCTGCAACACATTCATCAAAATTATTTACCTTTGACTGCGCTGGTATTGGTTCAGGAGTTGGAAGAGCAGGAGTCGTTGATGTTGATTGCAGAATTGATTCAGATAAAAAATCAAATGGAATTTCAATATCAACTGCACCCTCTACTCCGGGAGCTACTGCATATTCTGGAAAAGCAAACCCGATTGCATTATTTGTGACATATACATTTTCCAAATTTCCACTCTCTGGTGTAATCCCCTCTTTAAACCAAGACTCCCCATACTTTTCTCCCAAAAGCCTCGATAGTTCTGTGGTCAAAACATCCACGCGCTCTTCGTCATTAAAAAAGTCAACAAAGTTCACTTCTGTGTTTGTGAGTTTGTCAAAGACAAATGTCTTGCGTAATTCATTGCCGTTAACACCTCCTGTAAAAGAATACTGACCTAAAACGTAACTTTCGTATTCTGGGTTATCAAATTTTTTATAGTCAATTCGTAGAACATATGGTTCACCATCTGTTTCGAGATGTTCGAGTTTCGCAAATGTGTCTATCTCGTCTTGAATGTAATCAACCACGACTGATGGGGCTCCCGCAGGAAAAACCACAGAAATATCATGTGTCGGAGTTACACTTTCGTAAATGACGTCTTTGGATTGAGGGCTGTTATCGATAATGGTTGGGGATCGGTCGCTGTCATTGAAAGGATTTTTCTGATTACTCTTTTGCAAGAGAAAACCAGCAACCAATAAAACAAGAAATAGTGCCAATAAAACGAGATAGATCTTTTTCATAATAACCTTATGGTATCATACCTCCATGATTAAGATTTCTGGACTCAATAAGACGTACGACAATGGCTTTGAGGCACTAAAAAATGTCGACCTCGAAATTAAAGAAGGAGAAATTTTTGCCTTACTTGGGCCAAATGGAGCTGGAAAAACTACCCTTATTAGTACTATTTGTGGTCTCGTTGAGCCAACAAGTGGAACAATAACTATTGGCGGCTACGACCACAAGAGAGACTACCGAAAGGCACGAGAGTTAATTGGTCTTGTTCCCCAGGAAATTATGCTTGATATTTTTGAAACAGTCTGGAGCACCATGCAATATGCACGAGGTTTTTTCGGGAAAAAAGACGACCCAGCATTATACGAACAAATTCTTAAGGATCTTTCTTTGTGGGATAAAAAGGACAACAAAATTCAAGCATTGTCAGGTGGGATGAAAAGGCGTGTTCTAATTGCCCGAGCCCTCACGAACGAGCCAAAAGTTCTATTTCTTGATGAACCAACGGCCGGTGTAGATGTTGAATTGCGCAGGGGTATGCTCGAGGTTGTGAAAAAACTAAAAGAGCGTGGAACGACTATTATTCTCACTACACACTATATCGAAGAAGCTGAGGAATTAGCAGATCGTGTTGGAATTATCTCTGAGGGAGAAATCAAACTGGTGGAAGAAAAAGAATCTTTAATGAAACGTATGGGTAGCAAGACATTAAAAATTAATCTTGCAGAAAAAATTGATTCTCTTCCAAGTCAAATTGAACGAGAAGGCCTCAGCTTATCTGATGACAGAAATAGTCTCGAATATTCATACAAAATTGGTGCAAACTCGGGCATCACCTCCCTACTATCTGACCTCAAATCGGCCAATATCTCTTTTGAAGATTTAGATACCGAGCAATCAAGTCTTGAAGAAATTTTTGTAAATCTAGTAAATGAATAATATGAATTGGATTGGATTATGGACTGTGTACAAAAAAGAAATGCAGCGCACCAAGCGTGTGCTCTTTCAGTCGATTGTTTCTCCTGTTATTACTACAGCCCTTTACTTTATTGTCTTTGGGTCAGCAATTGGGTCAGCAATTGCAGTGATTGATGGTGTGAGCTACGCACAATTTATTGTGCCGGGACTTATCATGATGGCACTACTCCAAAACAGTTTTTCTGCGGCATCTTCAGGAATTTATTTTCCAAAATGGATTGGAAGTATTTACGAGATGCTGTCAGCACCCCTTTCATACATAGAAATTACCGCAGGATATGTATTGGCTGCAACTACACGTGCCCTTCTGATCGGAATCATTATATATCTTGTGGCTCTTTTCTTTACCCCCCTTCCTGTTCTCCATCCATTTTGGGCACTTGGTTTTTCAATCTTAGTTTCGTTTGTCTTTGCCATGTTTGGTTTTGTGGTGGGGCTGTGGGCAAACTCATTCGAACAATTCAACATCATTCCAACCTTTGTTATCGCTCCGCTTGCGTTCCTGGGGGGAGTATTTTACTCAATCTCAATGCTGCCTCCGTTTTGGCAGACTGTGACGCTATTCAACCCACTGGTGTACATGATTAACGGATTGCGATGGGCATTCTTTGGAATAACTGACGTGCATCCTCTCTGGTCTGCAATAGTGATTCTTATTTTCATGACAATCCTCATCGGAATTATTGCCTGGATATTTAAAACCGGATATAAATTACGAAAATAAAAAAGCGACCTAATCGGTCGCTTTATCTTTTCTCGTTCTTTTTTTTGTAAGCGTGCGCAAACAAAAACATAAATAAGGCATACAGACTACCTGAACAAATAAATATTCCATATATCCAGTATGGACTTTTATATATTGCAGCAATGCATACTGCGCTACATGTGATCCATAAAGTAGTAAAGAAAAAAGATTTGATCAGAGTCAGGTGCATCCACGCTCGTCGATCAGCATCGAGCAAGGCACGTTCGGACCTACTATCCCTCAGGAGACAATATGATAAATAAATCGAGACCGAATACGCAAGTATCATCGCTCCTACAAATGAAGCAACCGTGAACATTACAGGCTGGGCAAATGCCGCTACTGCAATGCAGATGCTCCCCATTACACCGATCATATTTAGTGTTGCGAGAAATTTCTCAAAAGAAGTCATTTCCATTACTGACCCTCCCTTTCTGTGCACAGTCTACCATACTCCAAGGAACGCATTAACAGAAATAGTCTTCTAAAACGTCTTTCCATATACCCAAAGCAAGATCTTTTTTATTAAATTTTTCGTAAACCACTTTCAAAAAAGGATTATGATTCAACTCAACCGCCTGAATTTCAGAAAAATCGTTTGCAACAAACACATCCGCTCCAATAATTGGTGCGTTTACGTACTGGTAAAGTCTTTTTGCCCACGTCTTTAGTTCTTCTGGAAAATCTGAGTCCATAAAATGATCAATTGTATCGGCCTTCATGTTGAGTCCTGTTTGATACTTGTACGCAAAACGAATTTCCCCTTGGTAAATAAAAAGCCTGTACTCGTCCTTTTGTATGTACTCTTGAACCAAAATATTCGGATAAAGACTGGTGTTTCGATGCAAGTAATCTACTACTTCTCTTTTACCTGAAATCAACTCCACTCCCTTACTAAGAGATTTGTCATTGGGTTTAATGATGCAGGGGTAGCCAAAGTTTTCCTGGACGTAACTGTCGATCTCGCTTGGATCAATTGGTTTTTCTTCTGCTGAAAAGAATTTTCCTGAAATTGTTGTAAAGCCTCCTTTGTCTAAATAGTGCTTGGTCATATCTTTGTATTTCATGATTGCAATGTGCCATGCTGACTGCGTTGGATACTGCTGCCACACTGATGCTACAAAAGACTTTTTTGAATGAGGCTTGCTCACAACAAAAGCGTCAAAGTATTCATTCACTCCTTTAGAGATTTGTTTGCATGTGTACCCGAACTGTTCACATGCATCTTTTAAAATAGTTATGTTGATATGCTCTTTCATTGCGTTTTATTATAGTCTACCAGATATGCTATTCTACCCGATACGGAGAAGTGGCTGAGTGGTTGAAGGCGCTACGTTGGAAACGTAGTGTGCGTTTACGCGCACCGCAGGTTCGAATCCTGTCTTCTCCGCCCTAATGCAAAATAGTTCCTAATTTGACTTTATTTTCTTTTATTTTATTATTCAAAAAGAATTACTGAGGAGAGTCCTATGGACAAACTGTTAGCGGGTTTTATTACAGTGTTTGTATGCGCAATGATCTTTATCGCTATTGATTCATTCGGCATCAGCCAAACTGAGCGTATATCAACTATTGTCGAGAAAAAAGTATACGAACCGCCATATACAACCACCTCTACAACCAAAATAGGTGACATCGACGTGCCGGTCACGACACATCATCCGGAGACCCACAATCTTCAATTTCGAATAGACAAGAAGAAACACTCTTTAGTTGTATCTTCTTCATTGTACTACCGCGTCGAGGTGGGTGATCAAATTAGAGTAACCTACACTATAGGGCGTATCACCAAGAAAGCCTATCCGAAAAGTGCATCTATTGCGGAATAAAAAAATATTCTTTATTATCTCTCTTATATACTAAGAGAGATATTTTTATGTCTGAATTAAAAACAAAAAAGAATAATGTGTCAGTTCCTGCTTTTCTTAAAACAATTGAAGACGAACAAAAACGCAAAGACGCCAAAGAGTTGGTTAAGATTTTTAAATCTGCAACAGATATGAAGCCTAAAATGTGGGGTTCATCTATCATTGGTTTTGGGTCATACCATTACAAATCGAATCGATCTTCTCAAGAAGGTGACTGGCCGCTAACCGCTTTCTCGCCACGAAAGGCTAACATTTCTATCTACCTCATGCCTGGCGTATCCAAATACAGTAAAGACCTGGAAAAGCTTAGTAAACACAAAGTGAGCAAGGGATCGTGTTTGTATATAAAAAGATTAGAAGACGTTAACCTCAAGGTTCTCGAGAGAATTGTGAAAAAATCTACCAAAGACATGCAAAAGATGTATCCTGATAATTGAAAATAAAAAGCCGCCAATATGGCGGCTTTTGTCTATCCGCGAGCCTGTCTCCATAGATGCCATGCAACCATACGAGATTTATCGCCGAAGAGATGTTTGAGTTGGTGGTACCACCGAACTGACTGCCTCTCAGCATACCCGTGATCACGAAACCATTTGTCTGTACCCGCAGTGCAATTCCCTGCCGCAACAGCATCGAGGCGTGTAGCGTCGGGACGCTCTGAGACCAGAAACCATATGATTGCTGGCAGTTGTTTAATACGATAATCCTGTTTGTAAGCACGCTGTTTTTTAAGCGCAGCAATAGCTGTTCTGAATACGTCCCCACAATCTTCATCATAGCGAGCATGGTATGACCAACCATCCCCACTCATTAAGAGCAGGATTTTTTCTCTGGTGGCTGGTAGATATGCATTATAGATCTTAAATGGTCCTTTTGTAGCCACTGGCTCTGTGGCATGGTATGACGTGATATCGTTTACTTCATCGTGGTGTTCTTCCGGATATAGAAATAACCTATCTAGATTACCAAAACTTAACCCCATCTTTTTTCTCCTTAAAGCTCTAACTGCACCGATTATACAAAAAATGGCACCAAGTGCCATTTTTCTATTTATTCATTCCTTTAAGGTTTGCAACTCTTTGCTGTATTGGAGGGTGTGTCGAGAAAATTCTTTCAAGGAAATCTACTGACGTCTTATCTCGATCCAAAAACGGTGACGAGATGTAGAGGTGTGCAGTTGCTGTCCCTGCTCGTTTCACTGGTTTATTTTGGCCACCAATTTTTTCGAGAGCTGAGGCAAGTCCGTCAGGATATCGAGTCATCTCTACCCCACTAGCATCTGCTAAATACTCTCTCTTTCGTGAAATAGCAAGCTGGATGAGTTTAGCAATGATTGGAGACAAAATAGCAAATGCTGCTCCGATAATGAGGATCACTAAGCGTGCCCGATCGTCTCCGCCAGACGCCCTCCCAGACTTGAACGCGCCGCGCATAAACAGATCAGCCATGATCGAAATAAATCCTATCAATGTTACAACAATGGTCATTACTAGGATGTCTCTGTTTTTGATATGTGCCAGCTCGTGTGCTGCGACTCCTTCTAATTCTTTTTTCTCAAGACCATCAATGATCCCTGTTGTGAAGGCCATTGCAGCGTTTTTAGGGTTCCGTCCGGTTGCGAATGCATTCATTGCGGTGTCATCAATGATGTAGACTCGTGGCGTTGGCATTCCTTGTGAAATAGCAAGGTTTTCCACGATTCGTAATGCCACTTTATGTTTTGGATTTTTTGGATCCATTGGTTTTGCTCCTGACGCGGCAAGTGCTGCCTTATCAGAAAAAAAGTAAGACATAAAGTTTCCAAACATAGAAAAACCTACTGCTGCATAGAGAATAGAAGGATCATTGTAGGTAAACGAAAGTGCCCACCCTATTCCAATAATAAATACAAAGAAACCTCCCATGAGCATCCATGTTTTTCTGATGTTTGATCGTGCTTGCAGATGTGGAGTCATATTAGAATTCTACTTTAACGTTTTCGCGTGCTGGAGAATCTTTCGCAATTTCAAAGAATTCTCTCATACTAAATCCAAAGACATTTGCGATGATATTAGAAGGAACTGACTCAACTTTTGTATTGAAGTCTCGGACCGTACCGTTGTAAAATCGTCTCGATGCTTGGATTTTGTCTTCTGTGTCTGTTAATTCTCGCTGAAGCTCAAGGAAATTTTCATTTGCCTTTAGCTCTGGGTACCGCTCTGCAACTGCCATCAGTTTTGAGAGTGCACCTCCAAGTCCCGCTTGTGCTCCTTGAAACATTTTCATTGTTTCTGCGGTTACATTTCCTGCATCAATATTAATTGCTGTTGCTGCAGATCGTGCTTTGATTACTGCCTCGAGTGTTTCTTTCTCGTGTGCTGCGTATCCCTTAACCGTTTCAACAAGGTTTGGGATCAGATCGTATCGACGCTTTAGTTGCACGTCAATGTCAGCCCATGCTTCTTCAACACGGTTTTTGCCTGAAATAAATCCATTGTAGGTAAGGAATACCCATCCCAGAAGCACTGCTAACGCAATACCGAGTGTACTTAATACTTCCATAAATATTTGCTATTTTGTAATAAATAAATTTTAACACAAAAACAGCAAGTGATTTTACTTGCTGTTTTTGTATTTGTACCTAGGAGAGGGGTCGAACCTCCACGCCCGAAGGCACTAGCTCCTAAGGCTAGCGTGTCTACCAATTCCACCACCTAGGCAAATGATTGAAGAATCTTAACAAAAAAATACAAAAAGGCAAAGATTATTTTCTGATCTTGAGACACCAAGCATCAAAGCCATTAATTGAACATCCTTGATCTTGAGGAATTTGGTCTGGGTCATCAAAGACTGTCGCGATAACTGCTGCTCCACCTCCATCAATATACAAATAAGGGTGATCATCAGGTGAAACCGGCAATGCTCCCATAAAACCATCTCGAGTTAATTCATATAAACATACCCTATCTCCGTATCTCACGCCGATTTCACACCAGTCTGGATTGTTCCTGTTAACTGGGTATTCTCCATATAAAAGTTCTGACAAAATAATTGCCTGCTCTATTTGTCTCATCTCAAGTTTCTTGGATGCATCTCTACCGTCTTGCGCAGCTTTTGCAAATTGACCCGACAAAAACCATACAAAAAAGACAACGGTACAGAAACCCAGGACAAGCTGGCTTATCTTTCGAACATTTTGTTGATTTTTTTCAAACATGAAATTATCTAAACCATTTTTTGTGAAGAGCATCGTACTCACCGTTCTCTCGGACTCGGAGAAGAGCTTGATTAATGTCTTCAAGTAGTAGACTGCCACTCGGCAAAGCCACTCCGTAATTCTCTGGATTGAAGAGTTCGCCCATTACCTGAACTTTTCCTGCTCCCTTATTACTAGCGTAAAATTTAATGATAGGAGCATCATGCACAACAGCATCTAACTGACCGTTGGCAACTCCATCAAATAAGTTATCAATACTTGAATACGTAATTGTTGCAAGATTTTGTTTGCGCAAGAATGCCTCGGATGTTGACCCTCCGATGACACCAACTTTTTTACCACGCAAGTCCTCAACTGTACTAATTTTTGCTTTTTGTTCAAGAATTACTAGCGACGATGTTAACTCAGCCGTTGCGGCAATGAACCCAAAGAATAATACCGCGATCCACAAAAGGAAGATGACTCGACCTGCTGGCTTGATTGGCAGCTCTTCGCCAAATGAACCAAGAGTTGCGAGTTTCCAATAAATGGAAAATAGTTTCTTATTCTGTAATTGGCCTTTGTACACAAATGCATAAAGTAATCCTCCTAGAACCACAAACAACAAAAGAATCCACAACATAATCCACCAAAATTCGGCATTCGAAATCGCCTTGAACAAATTCTTTGCTTGGGATTGTGTTGAGCTCATAATAAGCATCCCGCCATTGTAGATTGGTGATGAAAAGTCCATCACCTCTTCCCGATCAGCAGTAATAGAAATATTTGCAATCGCGGCATCCGCTTCACCAATTCGAGGCGCCGCAAGGAGATTAACGAATTTTTCTTTAACAATGAATTCGTATTGCCAGTCATTATACTGAGCAATTTTTTCCCATAGCTCAATACTGAATCCATCTAATCCCTGCTCTGTTTGGATAACAAAAGGGTGCCTTTCAATTGTTGCGACCTTTAAAACTTGATCACCTTCAGCTTGTGCCGAAACCCCCGGCACAAAAATGAAGAAGCACGACAGAGCAAAAACTATTTTTTTCATAAAATAATTATATCAATAAAAAAATGCCTCCGGCACTTTTTTGTTGATTACGATGAAATAGTCATTCGCTTTTTTTTATAATGAGTTAAATTCTTTTTGTAATCGTTTCTTGTTGTCCATTTTTTAAATTTAGCAGGCAATTTATCAAAGCCCTTACATTTGTAGCTACAATACCCACCTTTTTGTTCAATACACTCTTCACAACCAATAAAGAGAATGTGGCAAGCCTGGTTTTTACAATGGTAGTGTGTGTCTGCTTTGTGTTTTGTACAAACATGACATGTTGCAATAATTTCATCAGAGATTCGCTCTCCCATTCGTTCATCAAAAACAAAATTCTTACCTTTGAACTTATTTTCAAGCTTTTGCTCTTTTACCTGATGCGCATAATCAATGATTCCTCCCTTGAGATGTTTCACATTTTCAAAACCATTATGCTTCATCCAGGCTGAAGCTTTTTCACATCGAATCCCGCCAGTACAATATAATGCAATCGGTGCGTCCTTTTTATCAGAAAGCTCGTCTGTAATAACAGCAAGCTCTTCCCTAAACGTATCGACGTTTGGTGTAACAGCACCTTCAAAATGTCCAACTTCCGATTCATATGCATTTCTCATATCAACCACTATCGCTTCTGGATTAGTTACATAGTCATTTATTTCTGCTGCTGTTAGGTATTCGCCAGTATTTGACGGGTCAAAAGAAGAATCATTAAGTCCGTCTGCAACAATCTTATCTTTGACGCGCACTATCAATTTAATGAATGATTTAGAATCTTCTTCTACAGCAATCTTATATGGAATATCGTTAAACTCTGGTATTGATTTAATGAACTGATCAAAAGCTTCCCAATTATGTTCTGGCACATTCATCTGAGCATTAATCCCCTCTTGCGCAATATAAATACGACCCTTACACCCAAGAGCAAAAAACTTTTCATGTAATTTCTCTCTCATTTTCTGTGGGTTAGAAATCGCCACATATTTATAAAATGAAAGCGTAATACGAGAAAAATCTTCCGCTTCGAGCTCTGCAAGTAGCTGCTCTTTTGATTTAAGTCTGTCCTCTTTTTTCATGCTGATTATTGTACTGATTTCCTATTTTTTTACAAAAACAAAATGATCTTTTTTAGAACGAAGCTTGGAATACACGTAGCCATCTCTGTCATACTTTTTAATACCCTTTGGTTCAACAATCATGTTTTCACACATCCACCCTGCGAGAGACCCGCGCTGCTGTTTCGTATAGACGGTCGCTTGAGTGAGCTTTCTTCCCTTCTTTTGATAAAAAGAGACATTTATCCAACGGCCCTTCCAGGCAGAAGTATTAATTACTTTTGTATATTCTTCTGAGGCAAGATTGATAATTACTTTTGATTCCTTTTTGCCTAATAATTCTTTTGATATCCGAGGACCCCAGTATTCGTAGAGGTTTTTATATGTGACACCCTTTAATGTAAAGCCAAATTTGGTTCCCATCTCTAGTCGATAAGGCTGCATTAAGTCCAGAGGACGAAGTATTCCATACAAGCCAGACAGTACCCGCAGATGCTGCTGCATATAAACGTATTGTTTACGGGCAAATGTTGTATCGAAGGTTTTATAAACAGCTCCTGTAAATGTATGGATGGCTTGTTTTGCATTTTTTTGAGTATGCCTTTTTTTCCATGTGTCTATTCGGGCGATATTTACTGCCGTTATAGAATCATTTGTTTTAAGAAGTTTTTGTAATTCGTCCCCTGTCAGCTCGCGGAGTTTCCTGATGAGATGCCACCGCTCGTCTTCAAATAATGGCTCTGTGAAGAGTTCTGTTGGAGCTAAGGACTCGACATCTTGAGTCTTTGATGGAGACAGTAGTATCAACATAAAAATATTCTACACAAGTCAAATAAAAACACCACTTGTGGCTGATACAATGATATGGTAACTCCGGTTATATATTATTTACTAATTACTCTTTTATGGGACTATTTTCATTTATTAAAGACGCTGGTTCTAACCTATTCGGAAACGATGCAGAAGCAGCAGAAGATCGAGCGGGAATGATTCGAGGCAAACTAGCTGAATTTGGAATTGACGGTGTATCAGTTGCTGTTGATGACGCAGCAGTAACACTTGCTGGTGAAGTTGAGAACAAGATTGTTAAACGAAAAGCAATCATTATTGCTGGAAACGTGAGTGGAGTTGCGTCAGTTGACGACCAAATGACATACGCAATGGCAGAGATGAATGAAGGAGAAACGTCTGAAGCTCCAACAGCTACCGAAGAAGACTTATCACAAGAATTTTATACTGTTCAGTCCGGAGACTCTCTTTCTGGCATCGCAAAAGAAGTATATGGAGATGCTATGAAGTACCCTGTTATTTTTGAAGCAAACAAACCTATGCTTTCTGACCCAGATAAAATTTATCCAGGCCAAATGCTTATTATTCCTTCACTAGAAGAATAAATTAAAAAACACCGCCCTGCGGTGTTTTTTAATTTTTGATATTTATTAATATGACACTGATACTCCGTTTTCCAGGAGAATCTCTCCAATTGGACACCCAACCATTTCATTCATAAATTTATTGGTTGTTTTATATTTATATCCAGTTCCTTTCGTCAATCCCCACGGTTTAAGCATGGTTGCCGAAAATGTTTCTTGGAAATCAATCATTGATCGATAAATTTCATCGTCCCAGATAGTATTAATTGGGCCGTTATAGAATCCTAATTCCGTCATGAATACTTTTGTTCTCTGGACCTCTACTGAATTAGTATTCTGAGTTCTACCATTGAACTCTCTAAAGACCGGACATTCTAGAGACTTATTACAGTTAAACGAATTAATTTTCATTCGTGTTGTCAGGTACACATACCCAGTTGGCTGAGTTAGTCCCCACACCTCTAGTACTGAGCTCGAGTATTTTGACTGGAACCGTTTTACGGCTTCGAAGTCATCTTGATCATAGGTCCCATCAAGTGCTAAGGCTTCTCCTTCGTGGTTGTTTAAGAACGTAATTAACTTATTAACCTCCACCGGGTTATTGGAACGACCGAGAGCAATTGTTTCTGTTAAGTATGGCTCACAAACAGAAAGAGTTGATTGTGTTAGTGTGGGAATAATTGTTTCTGTATTCTCTACCGACTCGAGACTAGAATCTTCCGGATACTCACACCGACTTTGCTTGTGTCGTCCATAAGTTTTGTAATTAATCGCAGCTGGGTCTTTACAGACAAATCTCACAGAAGAACCTCCTCCTGACGAGATACGAGGAGAAACCACAACGTCATGAGATGTTGCAGGAGAACTATTCCCTGCCTCATCGGTTTGAATCACTGATACGGTTGTTGTCCCAACATCAGTAAATTGTACATATGCAGCAAACGTACTTGAAGCAGTACAGGATTCTGTCTTTGGATCTGGAATAATTCCTGGTCCGTATATGGTTACAAGGCTGCCTGGCTCACATACACCTGTTATTGGTAGTGATGTATTATTTGTTGCTGTAGATGGAGAAATTCCCGTAGGTGCGGCAGGCCCAGTTAAGTCAACAAATACATCAACTGAAGTGGTCCCCGAGGTATTCCCCGCCTCATCTGTTACAGAAACATCTAGCGTGGAAGTTGCACCATCCGCCGCAGCGTCCCACAAAACATCTGTGGTGTATGTTCCGCTCGCGGTACAAGCTACTTCAGTAGGGTCAGGAATAATATTTGGGTTTGAAATAGTCACCGTCCCATTCGATTCACATGTTCCACTTACCGTAGTTGGGTTGCTCACATTTGTTGATCCGTCTGGGTCTGAGATTGTTGGGTCTGATGGTGATGTCACGTCCCCCGTTGCAAATACCGTGTCAGGTCCAGACATATTCCCTGCATTATCCGTGGCTGTTGCAGTTATAAATAGTGGTCCTTCATCGCCTGGAGAAACCAAAGGAGGTGCTACGTCACAGCTCCATGTTCCGTCTGGCTGCACGGTTGTCTGGCACACTTGTCCCCCTGGTGAAATAAGAACGTCGATAGTATCACCTGGTGTTCCGACTCCCTCTACGGTTCCATCAGTTGTTCCTCCATTTGACGGGAATGTAATAGTTGGCGTGGTTGGTGGATCTAAGTCAACAGTTACCGGAACAGAAATAGTAGATGATTGATTCCCTGCTGCGTCTTCTTCATACACATCAATAGTGGTAGATCCAGATGTCCCCGACTCCCATAAAATATCTACTGAATACATTCCTGAGGCATCACAAACGACCTCAATAGGGCTACCTTGAATATCTGAGTTTGCAATGACTACTGTTGATCCTGGTTCACATGCGCCAAAAACCTCCGTTGGATTTCCGATAGCTGAACCAGTTGTTGGAGAATCCACAGTGATTGCAGATGGTGCAGTGCCGTCATATGAAATCTGATTGTCTGTTGAAACAGAGGTTGTATTGAGATTTCCGGAAAGATCCTCGACGACCCCGACAGGGATAGATAGAGTGACAGCATCTCCATCTGTAACCCCTGTCACTTCTACTTCATATGTTGTGTCATCATTTGGAGCAACTTCGGTTGGCCCGTTAACAGTAAGACCTGCTATTGATCCCGAAGGGAACGCTGACAAGACAAGGTCAGAGACATCAAATGTTGTTTCATTAATTGGTTCTGAGAATGTGATGGTCCATGTAAGAGAATTCACATTTGTGGGGTCAGTCTGGTCGACTTTTTGTTCAACTGCAACTCCCGGATCATCGAGATCAACACTAACTGCCACATCAGTCATCGGAGAAACATTTCCTGCAGGATCCGTTAAAGTAACAGAAAGGGTTGTTGATCCACTCGTTCCGTCAGCCCAATCAACTGAGACATCTTGTGGTCCTGCGGCAGTACACGTATATGTTGTTGGATTAGGGATGATATTTGAATTTGAAATGGTAATGATTTCATCAGGTTCATTACAAACAATTTCAACGTTTGTTGGACTATTAACTGTTGCCCCTGATACCGGTTCGTTTACTGTTGGGGCAGCAGGCGGATTTGTATCTACAGTTACCACATTATCAATTGATAGAGACCCAGCATTAAGGTTACCAGCTAGATCTTGTACTGTGCCAGCAGGCAATGATACCTGAATGTCTCCATCTCCTGTGCTTGTAATTGTTAGCTTGTATGTTGTTCCATCAAATGGAGAGATTTCTGATACAGACGAAACTGCAACTCCAGCAGCAGTTGACGCAGATAGATCAAAGTCTGTTACTTCGACAGTTGATCCATCAACTTCTTCTGAAAAAGTTACGATGAATTGCGCTGCTTGTAAATACGTAGGGTCAGATTGAACTCCTGATTGCTCTAGTTGCACTTGTGGTGCAACCAGATCTGGGGAAATGCCAGATACTGTTGTCGTAACAGATGTATTCCCTGCCGCATCAATACAGGTAACTAGAAGATCATACGTGTTTCCATTTGCAACACCTGACCAGAATACGTCTACCGCAAAATTTCCAGACGCATCAATTGAACTAATGGTTGGGTCAGGAATGATTCCTCCCCCTGGTGCAGTTGTAACTGAAACCGTTCCATTTTCTGCTCCGCTACATACCCCTGTTACTTCGGTTGGACTGTTCACTGAGTCACCAGCACTTGGAGTAATTACTGTAGGCCCGGATGGTGCTGTTGTGTCAACCTCATACTCTTCATCAGCGCCAGACGGAAGATTTGAATCAAGTAATAAACCAAAATTATCGTTGATATCATGTCCTGGATCTATAGCGATCCCCAAGAATCCATTTCCTGTTACATTATTTACAGTCACCAAATATGTTTGCGCATCTACTTCTGTAATACTCTGAACTGTACCAGTAACACTTCCAGTCAAGTCAACTACAAAATCATCAGTTGTTACGTCGCTTACATCTTCGTTGAATGTAACTTCAAAGCTAACCAATGTGTCACTTGTGGTTGCGGTTGTTGGATTTGATCTTGTGATGTCAACTACTTCTGGCTTTTGCTCAACAGCAAAAGTTACGTATGAATCATCAGCAATGTCAAGTGCAGCACTAAAGAATGATCCATCATCAACCAACTGCGCTCCTGTGTCTGCTCCGTCAAATGTTGTATCAGTACTTTGAACAACCACGGGAATTCCTGCTGGAAAAATAATAGTGCTCGGGACAGCAAGATGTACCGTTCCGGCATCTAGTGTTTCGCTAAACTGCCAAGTTCTTGCTAGTGCATCCCCTGAAACACCATTGTATGTTCCAGTAAATGTTGTCGCAGCCCCATCATGTCCTGCCACCAAGTATGTTCCATTTGGTAATACCGTTCTTAGTGGATCATTATTTGCAGATGTAAAATCACTGTCGGTTGAGAGGTACAAAACCGAATCCGTTTCTTGTGAGTGCGCCACATTCTGCCTAAGCGCTGTAGCATCATCTCGTGCCAACCCAACAATTCCTTGATTGTACGCACTTGTTGAGGCTGCATATACTGTCGTTGATCCTGTTGAATCAAGATAGTCGTTTGGTAGAGTCAGACCATATTTAATACCGAGATAAGATTCAATACGCTGTAGATTAATATCTGCGACCTCAGCGTCATAAACAATTGACTCTGGGATAAACCCGTTAAAGCTATTTGTGCCATCTTGTGCTCCCACGGCAAGTGTTGCGCCATCAACATACGAATGAATCGTGTTATCTACTACACCAACGCCATCTACTCTAATAACATTATCTGGTGTTGTGGTTCCGTTTCTTATTACGACCAGAGCAGTCTCACCTGCAGTCACTGATCCTCCGGTAATAGTATTTCCGTCATGATCTAGAGTTAGAGCAGCAGCGCCAGATGTAAGGTACATCCCATGCGTTGCTCCCGACCCACCACCAATAATTGTCTGTTGGCCAGCATTTGAGTTTTGCTTTACAACCGCAACTTTTGTATATGGATTACTGTCTCCAAGCAAATCTGCTGTGAGTGTCTCCATGCCTGCAAAAGTAAAATCTGCGCTTGGTTGGAAGTTATTATCTTTTGAATATTCAACATATGTAGGCTGGGCCCCGGTGTTTCCAAATCCATCATTGCCTCCTGCGCCGGTATCTACCCATCTACTAATTGCTCCACCATTTGTGACTGTATTTGGTCCATCATCTGCTTTATACCAGACTAACAAGCTCGCCTCTGTTGCTCCTGGAGCGCTTAGAGTCATAATGGTTGCAGTATCAGAAGTCAAACCAAAGAGAGTAAAATCATCAGCTGGTCCAACTGTTGGGTTCTGAAAGTCTCCAGCAGAATAATTTGACATATCCCAGGAAACAAAATCAACTTCTCCAGTCATATTTTCCCCAGCTGGGAGTACACGTAGCATATCTGTTGGACCAAGTAGTAGTGCATTAAACGGCGAAACTCCTCCTAGGTTGTTCCACGTTCCTCCTCCATCTAATGAGTACTGCCAGGTACCAACTCCAGTATCAACCGAGAAACCAGTAACTGCAATACCGCTATCATTGGCTGTGGGACTTGTGTTAGATGTACCAAGGATCTCTGCAACTGTGTTCCCAGCTGGATTCATATCATTTGGATCGACGTCGTCAAGTTCCATGATGTCAGTTACCGGGTTCACTACCACATTAATAGTAGCTGTATTGGTAGGGTCTGTAGCTCGTGCAACCCCAAGACCGTATGATGCTGACCCATCGTTGTTATATCCCGCCGGTGGATCAATCTCAATAGTATTATTAATAATTGCATTTGCTCCCAACTGCCATTCTCCTCCTCCAAGATTTAGTGCTGGTGGAGTAAAGCCAAATTCATCTGGTACATTAGAGAAAATAATTGGCTCAGGTCCAAACCACTGAATTGACGCTATAAACAAGTTTGCTCCGTATGAGTTTGCTCCGCTGACATTTTTTTGCTCAAGATCAATTCGTAAAGTATCTTGCCCATCAACATTAATTCGAGTCAGATTCGTAGAGCCTGGGAAACCATCAGTGAGTGCATTAAAGTCGGCTTTATTACTCACCACTCCTGACTCTGGAAGATCCGTATCTTCATTAAACAGCCTGGTACCCAAATCAAGATCAGACCAAGAAACAGTATCTGGTGTTGACGCACGAGTGTTTACCCAGTTACCGCTTGATTTGTCTTCATATACTCCAGGAGAGACTTCTTTATCAATCTCGACAATAGCACTCATGGTTCCCCAGTTTTCATTATCTGCACTCCCTCCTGTGCGGTTAAATGCAACAATATTGATGAGACCAAGTGAGGCCCCTGATGGAATGTCCAAATCAAGACAATTTTCGGGTGCAGCTACTGGGTCACAAGTGTCACGCGAGTCCTCTGGACTATTTAAATCAATAGTATCAATACTTGACCCCAAGAACATGGCTGCTGAAGCCTGTTCTGCCCGTTCATAAAACTCAACTGCGTACTGAGAGATAAAGTTTGATCCTGCTGAGTCTGCAACATCAAATGTTCTTTCGATAAATAATTTACCTCCAGACACATAAACGTCAGGAGAATGCGATACATTTGCGTTTGCCACAATGTCTCCAGTTGTTGTAGCCTCTGATCCGACAGCAAGCACACCTCCGGTAGTTGGTCCAAACACATCAAGGTCTTCAAATCCGTACGTTACGGTTTGAGCTGGCCCACGTCCTCGCAGGTTTGCAACAAGCCCAGTTACCTTACTGTAATCATCCCGTGATGGCTGGAACTCCATAATCATTCGAGACAAAATTTTTGACTCAACCCGGAAAGAACCTGATGGGCGCCCTCCAGATTCAGTGATAACAATATAGTCAGTTCCATCAGGAATATCTACAGAGTCAATAGTTACTCCTGTTCCTGATGCAGCTCCCCCATCAAGCACAATAGACTCAATTCCTCGCAACAGTGTTGAGTTGTCAACGCTTGAGAGGTACTCAACTAAGTACGCTGTGTTAACTAGTGTCTGAGTTTGAGTAATAGAGAGCGTTGAGCCTGAGACATCTACTGTTAATGAGTCTCCTGCTGTATTTGCACCAACCGGTGAGTCCGAGTTTGAAGCTGCACCCAATGCAACTCCTGCCCATGCATACGCTCGATGCGAAGTAGTAAAGAATGGGAATGATAATGATCCACTGTATGTTTCATACGTGGTAGATTTTGGATCAAGGTCAACGGTAGTGTTGATTAAGATAAAGTCATCGTCATCGTCATCATTTGTTGCGTCAGAATTCGTACCGTAAGCTGTAATACGAATTGCTGTGGTATCTGCAGGAATAGTAAAAGTCTCTGCAACAGTACACTCGTTTTCAGCGGTGTTGTCTGTGGCTTCACAATAACCAATGTCTGAAGACAGATAATCCGGCAACAAACCTCCGTCAGTGTAGGCCGCGCCCAACAGATCTTTAAGGTCAAATGACGCACCATTGTCTTCGTTCATCTCAATATCAAAAGGGACGATATAATCTGTACTTGGGGCTGCGTGCGCATATGACGGCAGTAGGTCAGCTAATCCATAAAATCCATATGGAAAAAGTGCAAATAGTAAAATAAATAAGGAAATTACCACTTGTCTTAATAAAGGTATTCTAAAAGCGCTCATAAATAAAACTACAATGATTTAATAAAACCTGCAGAGTTCCTCAAACCACAAAGAACGTGCATACTACAAGATATAATTATTATGGAATGTTTATTTAAAATTTTCCAGCAAGTTATCCATAGATAGACAAAAAATAATAAATGTTAATTTAATAAAAAACACCGCCCTGCGGTGTTTTTTATTGCCCAAACTCTGCCTCCAGTCGCTTGTCGGTCGCTGAGCCGTATAAATCAGTCACCTCTCTTGCTGTCTCTATTTGTTGAACCGCATCTGTATTTACATACGAATCAACAGGGTCTTCTCCTGCCATGTAATACCAGGCGCCATACAAAACGCCAATCACTATTAATGATGCAATAATTGCCTTCATATATATCATCCTATCACACCCCGCGCTTTATTAGATTTAGTTTTGCCCGCCTGCCAAGTTTCTTTATTTTTCGCTCCCTTCTGTGTGCATCTCCATAACTATCATACTCTTCTGAGTAAACCAAAGTCACTGGCCTCCTGCTTTCGGTATATTTAGCACCCTTGTTTGGCCCCAACCCGTTATGTTCCCCTATTCTGCGGGGGATATCTTTTGTCAACCCTGTATACAGTGTCTTATCAGCGCATCGCGCGATATATACGTATGTGACTTCTTCTGGTGTGCTCACAAACTTATCTATTTATAAATTTTCTCGTCGAAGGACCAAAGTACCCTGTCCCACTAGACAATCCAACAGGCACAAGGATATCTGATCGATAAAAATTCTGTAAACGTACTAAAGCTTGTTTTGTCCGTGTTCCAAAATATGTAGTCTCATTCCCGACAGAGCCTGCCCCCTCTTCTGAAACAGTGAATCCATATGCATTAAGAAGTTTTTGTAGCTCTCGTACATCTTCACCTCTTGATCCAATAGTCAGGCTGCGAGTAAAATTAAATTTTGGCCCAGTTGTATCAAGTATTCCTCTCACTCCAGGTAAGATTCCGGTCGTTGGATCCAGGTCTACCAAATCGAATATTTTTCGAGAATTTGGCCTTACCAGTTTGAACGAATCTCTACTCGTTAGATACACATCGTTGTCACTATTCTTTGGTTCAAAAATTACCTCTTGTCGGACAATCCATTTCCCTGCTGCATCATATGATACAAGAGAAGGTGTTTGTTTTAAGAAGTCTTGATCAACGATGTCTGCGTATATTGTGTCCACCCCGGGGATATACCAAGCCCTGTCTCCCAACATATACAAATCAAACGTCATGGTAGGCATTGCACTCTTGAGAGTCCTCATGGGTAATTGTGGTTTGTCTGTCGCAAAAGAGATCTCAATTGGTGAGAGTTCGCCAAAGAAAATCGGTGGAGCGATCCGGAGATCAACATTCTCTTCTGCTGCTTTTAGAAAGATAGGAATTTGTGACATATCTACCTTGAGTGCAATAAAGTGGAACCCAGGCTTTGAAACATAATATTCCATTTTTTCTTCATCAGCGTCTCCGAATGCAAAATCATTCTCTTCAAGCCAGTCAATCAAGTCTCCGGAATCAGTTGCTGTCAAAACAGTAACATCAAAATCCCCCACTTGTTTTTCTTCAACCACCGTTACTGACTGATTTTTTGTTGTGGCAACAAATGCATCTGCACTTTCAGCTGCTAATGGCACAGGCTGCCAAGGGTTTGTTGCATTATTGAGCTCTTCGAAAATTCTTTCTGGCGCTTGGTTAATTTCTGGCTTTGATGGAGTTGGAAAAACAATTGCAAACTCTTTGGCGTCTCCACGAAATTCAGGTCGCAAGATATTAGTTTGGATTCCATCATTATATGTAACCAAAATTTCCGTTGCATTTAATGGTTCAAATAACCTCTCTTGCGGAACGATTCCCCACGTGCAAAACCCATATGCAACAGAAAACGATCCAAAATATATTAGTACTCCCAAAAGTCCTACTTTTTTAAACATAAGCCAAGAATTAATGATTAATGTTTTAATTATACACATAAAAAAGCGACGGCATTCCGTCGCTTAGATGGCTAGAGCAAACCACACTCCTTAGCTGTATCAACAAAAAAATGTCGTTGAATAATTGCATCATCAAGAGCATGGTGTGGTAACACGTATATCAGAGGATTCATTTTCCCAAATCTGGACCAAGAACAAAACCCCTTATGACCAAACGGTAAACGCACGCCATACTTTGAAGCACACAGTTGGATAAACATCCAATCAAACCCCACGTTATACGCCACAAACAGCGGATCGTATTGAGAATCAATTACTTCCCTGCTCCATTCAGCAAACATGGTTATCGCCTGCTTTGGATCAACGCCCTCATCTTTGAGGCGTTCGAAGCCAAGCTTATTAACGCTCATTGCGTTTGGGCAATAATGATCTATATCAGGCTTAAGCTCGACATAAAATTTCTCTTGTACGTCTGAAATAAGACATGCTCCGATAGACAGCAAAGAGTACGTTAATATTTCAGGTCCGGCCATTTCACCATCGGTAGAAATGCCGCGTTCAAAAATATTCTGAGGTAGTGGTTTTTGTTTTGTGGTCACGTGACCCTCCTTTCAAAGAACAACAAATTAAAGTAGTTTCTTTAAGACAAACTTAAAGTGATTACTCCAATATACAATGAATTCCTGTTTCTTGCAATATACTGTATACTTGCAACTAGTTGAAATTTAAAAGGAGTCATCGATGACTAAAATTAATCTTGGTGATAAGTTCTACTCAGTTGACGACAAAGGCTTGGTCACCGTCGGCATGGTTGGAGAAATATCATTAAAGCGTAATGTGAGCAAAACTTCGCTTTTATTTTCAAATCCATACGAAACCGACCACGATATTACCTACAAAATATATGGCAAGCATGGACCCAATCACTTTACCGAACCAACGGAGGCAATTGCCGAGGCGACCAAGATATTAAGAAAAATCTTACAAAGAGGTCTGGACTCAAAAAAATTAGAAGAAGATCTTCGGTTGCGCCTTGAGCGCTATGAGAATTCTCAGGGCGCTGTTGTTTCTGAACTGCTGGAGGTAAAAACGGTTATTAAAAAAAGTATTCCCTTGGTTGTCTCAAGAAATAATATTACTCGCTATGATATGTCTACTGTTCCGACAGAATATTTCTATCCTGGGACTCGCGTTTGGGGAATTGTAACTCCTCGTACACATTTCATGACAACGCCAAGAATTTTCCCTGATACCTTGTATTTTATATTAGATACAGTAATCGAGAGTGCTTCACTAACACAACAAGGCACAAAAGTATCATACCGGACCTTCGGTAGCCGAAGCGTCAAGCCACGTGATAATCTACTTTGTTTGGACTTAGAAACTGCGCAGAAAAGGATGCAAGAAATTTTCCGTGAACAAACTCCCGGAGAAATTCGAGATGTTTCTAAAATCCCGATTCTCACAAAGGAGGACGTGGCTGAAGCTGAACGAAAACGCACGGATGCCATCATAAAAAGTAGTACTGCGCTACTTGAAAAAGAGCGCAGGCTCGGACTCGAGCCTGATCACTCTTAAAAATAAACCCAGCATCTCGCTGGGTTTTATCTTTATTCAAAATCTTCTTTTGTTTTTGTGAGCGGTTTGTGCTCTCCAAAGAGTTCAGCCAAGTTCCCTCCCGCTTCCTCCAAATCAAATTGATCTTCGGTCACTTTGCTATCAAGTTTTTCAAAAATACCTGCCGCAAGTAACCCTGTTGGAACCGAATATTCAAACGACTCATCAAATGGAATTTCTGGAATATAACGATTGAAGTCGAACAAATTTTGCCAAATGTTTGTCTTTTTTAAATCAAAGCCTAACTCGGTGAGCTCGAGCAATGCTGCTTCTGAATCATAGACACCTGCGATGAGCACTTGTTTGTTTTCTAATTGTGCAAGGTACGTACGTAGTTGTTCCTGACCAGAAAGAGAAAATAGGTCGAGCTCTGACATAGTTTGCAAGAACTGTGTCTCCTGCCCAGTAACGTAAAATAAATAGGAAGTGTCGCCGTTTGCAAAAATACACAAACGCCTGGTGTTTATATCAAACGGTACAAAAATGTACCTAAAAAGGTCATGAGTTGGTTTGAATACAACATCAGTAAAACCTACTACAGAAAGAGTTTCTTGTTTTCGTTGTTCCGCGGCACGAATAACAACGCGGGCTTTTGGATGAACAAATCTTCGTAGCTCTTTCAGTACGGCGATGAACTCAACTCTTTTTTTGATTTCTCCGTTCTTTACCACATCAAACGGGATGGTGATGTGCCCAAAAGCAGAGAGACTGAGAACACCCTTCTTATTTTCTACCTCAACGTACCGAATAGTTCTATCTGAAAAAGATATACCAGCCGTATACCGAGGCGAGCTTTGTATTTTTTCTTGTATATGTGGCAATAACATAACGCGTTCGTTTCCTAATGGTACACGAAATTTTAGAAAAGTTTAATGGCAATAACAACAAGAGCCAAAAGTAGAACTCCTGAAAAAAGCATGACGTTTTTTAAAACTGCTTCAAGCGCAGCAACACCAAATTTCCTCCCTACCCACAAAGAAACACCGTACCTGATAATGCGACCAAAGAAAGCGCCAAGCAAGTACATCACAATGGATGCTCCGAAGACTCCAAGTCCAATCGAGAGTGGCGTCAAAGGCATTGGTAGCGAACCAGCTGCTGAGGTAAAAGCAAGGACAAATGCCCCCCTGCTGAGCAACCCTTCAACAGACGCAATTGTGTCTGCTCCAAATACATTCCCGATAATTCCCAATGTCCCACCACTGATTGCAACACCAATACCAAACGTAATCGCGTATCCAAGCAAACTAACGGTTGTAATTAGCAGCGTCAAAAGCCAAAGTGGCAATTTTCTGTTTTTTGCCGCATAAGCAGCCAAAAAGATTTCCATCGGAATAAAAAGCAAGAAAGCATCAAGAATCACAAACAAACAAAGTGCGTATAATGCGTACTGTGAATCAATCGCTCGTTCAAAAAAACGATACATCCTTGTCTCTTTTAATTCATCAAATGATTCTTCGAGAATTGTTTTCTTTACAATTTCGGTCATTACGATGCTTTAGTGCCTGGAACAATGGCCATATCAGGTTCCAGAATTGAAAAATTATCATCATCATTTACAGCAAATATCATCCCATTTGATTCGTGACCAAAAATGGTTCTTGGTTCAAGGTTGGTAACAAACATTGCTTGTCTGTCTACGAGAGACTGTACATCATCAAAGTATGTAGCAATTCCTGAGACAATTTGTCTTGATTCTGACTCTCCCACGTCTACTTTCAGTAGTAATAGTTTGTCTGACTTTTCGATCTTTTCTGCTGATAGAATCGTTCCAACACGCACTTCTACATTCTGGAATTGATCGTATGTGATCATCCCGTCTTTTTTTGTTGGCTCTTTTGCTGCCTTCACTACTGCGTCTGTTCTTTGTTTTACAGCTGATGCTGCTTCTTTTGTTTTTTCGGCTCCCTCCTTAACTAAATCAGATGCTTCATTTTTTAGATTTTCGGCTGTCTCTTTTACTTCTTGTGCAAATTCAACTGCTTCTTCTGAAGTTAAGATTTTTTTAAATTTATTGATGATGTTTTTCATAGTGAACTTATTATATCGTAAAGAAAAAAACAGCCTAGCTGTTTTGTCTGTCTAAAAAAGATTGTAGGATGATGGCTGCTGCCCCATGATCAATCGGATCATTCATGTTAACTTTGTTTGACGTACGATCTGATTTTCTGCTGCGCCTGACTGGCTTTGTTGTCCCCCACTTTGCCTGCATTGATGAAAACACTTCTGTGCAAAAAAATACCTGCAATCCCCATTCCAGCTTAATAAGTTCAGCGAACTTGTTAATATGTTCTTGAATAGTATTATCTTGACCATCCAAATTAACCGAATGTCCCAAGACAACTGCCTGTACCCCCTCTTTTTTACATATATCACCAATAGAATTAAATGCCCCAGCAATGTTGTCTACAATTCCGTAAGCAGCAGCAAACTGCCCTCCTGAATCTGAAATTGCCAGCCCTATTCTCTTTTTACCGTAGTCGACTCCGAGATATTTCATTATTGTTTTAATTTAAAGTCTCCCATTTCATGGACAATTTCAAGTAGCTCTTCGTGCACTTCAGCACTTCTCTTTTCTATGTACCAGTATGCCGTAAGAATCACTACACACGTAACTACCAAAAAAAACCACATAGGCACCTTCTGTAAAAAGAATGTTTTCATATAAATATTGTAACAAAAACAGCGCACCTACGCGCACTGTTTTTTTGCGGAAGTGGAGGGATTCGAACCCCCGGTGCCATTTCTGACACTCCGGTTTTCAAGACCGGTGCATTCAACCGCTCTGCCACACTTCCATGTAGGCCACATTATAAATAAATTATTTCTTTTTTCAATGTTTTGTTAAAATGAGATTATGAAAAAAGAAGAAAAGCCAGTGCTCCCAGAAGTCTCTTGGATTGCTCCTGAATTTCGATACGTTGAAAAAACCAAAGATTGGTACTGGGTTCTCTGGATTGTATGTCTTGCCATTGCAGCAGCGTCATTCATGCTGGGCAACTACACATTTGCTGTCTTAATTGGGCTTTCGGCATTCGTCTTCTCCCTACTCGCATCAAAACGTCCACAAGAACTAACAATGACTCTGGATGACACCCATGTCGTTATCCAAGAAAAAAAATACAGGGTTGATTCATTTGAGGCCTACAATTTTTTAGTAGAAGATGAACGTCTGTTACTCAAAAGTAAAAAACAATTTGTACCACTTGTCTCGGTCCCCCTTGGCGATAGACCGCCCGAAGGAAAATTAAGAACGTATCTTGAAATGGTTGAGTGGCAAGAAGACGATGAACTATCTGAACCTTTCATTGAGCTATTCATGGAACGCCTTGGTTTTTAATGTTTCAAACAAAAGATGAAACTTGACCTCCCCCAGCTCTCTAAGATTGCAACCCTCTTCTTTGGCTTGATGGTCGTTCTTTTTTTTGATGAAGTTCTGATTCTAACTGAAAGCCCCATCTCATTGCTTTTGTCTTTGTTTACAGAAAGCTTTGTTGTCTCTAGTGCGCTCTCTCCCTTTGGGGCATTCTCTGTTCTCTCAGCGCAATACATACTGAGCCAAGGATTGTATGCCTATATTTTTATAGGTTTCCTTATTTCAATATCTGCTCATTTTCTCTCATTCTGGATTGGAAAAAAAGCAACAAAGAAAGAACTTAACAAGCACTACCCTTCTCTTCTTACGTTGGTACTAACATTTTCAAGCCCACAATTTGCTGCATTAACTGCATTCGAAAGCGGGATAGAAAATTATTCATGGAAGAGGTACATGCAAATGGCCATTCCTATTTACGCAATTTGGTTTGCTGCGGCGTGTTTTATTATTTTGTACGCTCCAATTGACTTGCGGGATCAAAAAGTTGCCTATTTTGGTTTCGTGTTTCTTGTTGGATGGATTCTCCTTCCCTACGTAAAAGATTTCTTCCAGAAAAAGCAAAACCTGTGATAAAATCGTTCGCACTAGGCGAACTGCTCCCGTAGTTTAATGGATAAACATGCGGGTTCGGTAACTATTTGGGCGGAAGCAGCTTCCGCAAATAAATATGCGCTGGTAAAAATTTAAATGAAAATATTATACTCGCTCCCGTAGTTTAATGGATAAAACATGGCTTTGCGGAAGCTAAACTGCAGGTTCGATTCCTGCCGGGAGCACTAATGAAACAACTACCCCTTATGGGTATTTTGTTTTGTGAGTATTTGGATGGAATTGAAGTTTACACACAAAAAGAACATCTAGATGGATCATACCGAGAGCACGAATCTGATAAGATGAAGTCATGTTACTTTCTACCCCACCATTTGATCCGAATTTTACAGCACGAAGCTTTTCTCTCGTTGACGTTGTCTCGGGAGAAAAATTGGATTTTGATCCAGCAAAAAGCAACGAACCATTTGTGATTGCATTTATCTGCAATCATTGTCCATATGTTATTGCCCTCATTGATAAATTTGTAAAAATAGCGGACTCCCTCAAGGAGCATGGTATTGAAACGTATGCTGTTATGTCTAATAACTATGCTCTCTATTCTGCTGACAATCCAGAAAATATGAAGGTTTTTGCTGAGAAATACAAATTCGGATTCCCCTACCTTATTGATGAAGACCAGTTAGAAGCACGCTACTACGGTGCTGTTTGTACGCCTGATTTTTTTAGTTTCGGTGCGGACGGAAAAATGCAATATCGAGGATCTATTGATGGACTAGAAAATACCATGCTAGAGCTCAAAGAGCACGGACAGACCTCTGCTGTACAAGTACCTAGTCAGGGATGCTCTATTAAGTGGAAATAATTACGCGGGCTTTATTGGTAAATAACGCTTAAAGCTTCCCTGCCTGTAGAGATCCTCAAGGTACTCTTTCTGTTCCGAACTGATGCTTGCTACCTCGTCATTTATTCCAATTTTTTCCATTAAAAAACGATCAACTTCCAAAAAAGGAATTTGTGCTAACTCTTCTGGTCGCCCACAACGTGGGTCAGCCTGTGAACTGGATTCTATTACTTCAGGTGCAACGCCAATATGCTGGCACAATTCTAAAATTTCATACTTCCAAAGGTCCATCAATGGCAAAAAACTTGATACACGACTAGCTAGACTAAAAGATCCCATAATGTGCTCTGTCTTGTTTCTGTTCCCAATTAAAATTCTATTTTCTAATAACCCAATTTCAATACACTTCGCCCAACGAAAAAGTTCCATGTCTTCAAACACGTCTTCGGAAAGCTTCATTATTCTTACCTTTCCCTGTGAAGCAAACCAATCATGACACCGTAAAGACTCGCCAAAATACACTCCTAATGTTCTATCTGGATATACCTGGTTATATAACCAAAAACAAAGAGCACTATCTGTCCCTCCGCTAATCGGAATCAGAATATCTGCGTTCTCCGGCGTAGTCTTTTTGATCCAATCTAATAATAGATTAATTTTCTTGTCATGATCTGTCATATAATGTATATTATACACTATGTATGAAGAAGTGCTACATTTTTGGTTCGATGAACTAGAGCCAACTGACTGGTTTGCAAAGGACGACAATCTCGATGCCACGATAGTCGAGAGATTTTCTGGTTTACACAAGGCTCTTGCTACCAAACAAAAAGTGCCTTCTCTTCCCAGCGACTATCTGGCTGCCAGCATCGTTCTTGATCAATTTTCTAGAAACATGTTCCGAGGAACGGATGAGGCCTTTTTATATGACAAACTAGCACGCACACTGGCTCGAGATGTTCTCGATAAAAAAATCGACGAACAATTCGACGATCTAAAGAAACAATTTTTTTACATGCCATTTATGCATTCAGAAAATATTACAGATCACATATTCATTCTGCCTTATTTCGAATCACTCTCTCTTCCTCAGCCACTTAAATATGAGTTACTTCATAAAGAAATCATAGAAAATTTTGGTAGGTACCCCCACAGAAACGCGGTCTTAGGTCGCACCTCTACTCCTGAAGAAATCTCGTGGCTTGAGTCAAATGCTGGTTTTTAAAAAGTAAGAAGATCTATAATCACCTCTCGATCAGATGCCCACAAGAAAGTACCCAAGCGTGGACCGCGGTCTTTGCTGATTAGCATATTGTAAATATCTTTAAAGAAGGTTCTTTGCTCCGTTTTTAGCTGCTTTTCATCGTACTCTTCCCTCTTGGCTACTTTGTATGAGAGTGTTTCAAGATCTGTAATCGTAGGATTATCCATTGATTCAAATTCTGATCGGAATGCAGCCAATTGATCTTTTCTGTACTCTGGCAATTCCGAAAGGTACTCAGTATTAACTGATTGATTAAAAGAGATCATCTCTTCTGCATTATATTTTTCAAGCCAGTTTCGCGCGAGAGGTAAGCGTCTTTCCACAACAGCTTTGTCGTATGGTAATTCTGACTGATCTAGAATCTCCGTAAATTTATCCGCATCCCAACCAACAATTTGCCCGAATCCAACGCATTGCCTAAATGATGGCCCTATCATGTCATGCTCTCGATCAAATTCGTCGTATTGTCTATAGATTTCACTATTAAAAGCTAGCTCAAACTGCTGGTTTGGCGCTTTTCGTTCGTACAGCCACTTAAGAAGTTCGGGTTCATAAATAGACAACAGTTGCAGTGGTGAAACCGCATTCCCTTTTGATCCAGACATCTTTGCTCCCAAGCCTTGGATTCCAACAAAACTGTACGCGACAAACACTGGCGGTGTATAATCAAAAACCTCCCGAGCCATAACAGAACCAGCGTCGTAACTGCCGCCTGTTGAGGCGTGGTCTGGTCCACCTGGCTCAAAAACTACCCCCTCATGCTTCCATCTCATTGCCCAATCTGGCTTCCAATTAAGCTTCACTCGACGGTCCTCTCGGATATTAATTGTATCTTCCTGTTTTGTGATTTTACACAGATACGTGATTGTTGAGTCTCCATCGTATGACAGAATCTTTGTTGCATCTTTATCTGTAAATTTTGAATACACAGAAATTGGGTAATATTCTTCTTTATATTGTTCTACATCAATACCTTTTGCTGCGATCGCCTTGTCCGTCATAAAAGAAACTACGATTTCAGCGATCTTGTCTCTGTGTTGTAGTGCATGCACAATTGCCTCATCGTAGACTCCGCTCCGATACATCTCGGTTTGATCACGATATTCAATATGAATCCCAAGTTTTTCCATTGCTTCAACGAATTCTGACTGATAACGTGCGGCATATGAATCAAACTCCCCTTGTGGATCAGGCACGGCCGAAAGTGGCTTACCGATATGCTCTTCGAAAGATTCTGGCACTCCTACCGGCACTTTTCTAAATCGATCAAAGTTATCCCACGAGAAAACAAGTCGCGCTTCCCTCCCTCTCGAAATCAGCTCGTTGCGAATCATGTGTGCGGTCATCACATCCCTAAAATTTCCAAAATGAACTGTTCCTGACGGGCTAATCCCGGCAGCAGTAGTTACCACACCCTCTGGTGCATCTTTTAAAATAATATCTACCGCATCTTTGGCCCATTCTCTATTAATATGGCCCGCAATATTGAATCTACGTGACTGTGACATTGAGACAATTTTATCACAGCATCTCCTAATCCCGACACTTTCCGCGAACCACTAGTTCAACCGAATTAATATCAAAGTCCTTGATGTCTAATTTTTTTAGGATCTCCTTGTCTGAAACCGAAAAATGGATTACTTTTTCACAGCTAGAGCAGACTGCGTGGTGATGGTCAGCCATTGCGTATTCGTACATTGATTCTGCTCCCTCAAAGACAAACTTTTTAACCAGCCCTTCTTTTACAAAAAGATCTAAATTCCTATACACCGTTGCTTGGTCAATATTTTTCAGTTGAGAAGAAAGATCACGTGCAGAAATCACACCGTGATGTTTTTTTAGTTTGTCCAAAATAGTCTGTCGTTTTACTGTTAATTTCATACCTGCGAATTATTTGCATTATATATTCCCTGTGATATTATCACAAATGCAAATTATTCGCATAAATACTATATATGAAATACGCAATCGGAGTACTTGCTGCCCTACTAGTTTTGGCTGGAGGGTGGTACCTATTTACCAATAATCAAAGCGCTGGGAACTATTCACAATCTGCAGTGTCAACGGGAACACTAGAAGAAAAAATTGTAATCACAACATCGTTTTACCCCCTAGAATTCATCTCGCGAGAAATTGTAGGAGATTTGGCAACAGTTAATAATATTGGAAAAGGTCAAGATCCTCACGATTTTAGACCTGATGCAAACGATATCAAAACAATGCTTGGTTCTGATCTTGTTGTTCTACAGGGCTCAGACTTTGAACCGTGGGCTAGCGGAATCCCACAACAACTACATAGCGTAAACATTCCTTTGTTTATAGCAACAAACAACCTTGAGCTTTTAGAGTTCGAGGATGACCATAATGACCATGGAGACGAACATGATGAGGATGTACATGACGATCGTGACAGCCATCACGATGAACACAAAGACGGGCACGGACATGATGATCATGACAGCCACAAGGAAGAAAACCCTAACAAGCACGATGAACACGGTGACAAACACCATCATGACCATGGAGAGTTTGATCCTCACGTATGGCATGATCTTGTTCTCTTTGGGGGTGTTGTAGAAAAACTTGCTGAACAAATCTCGGCGATTGATCCAGAAAACGCTAATCAATACCAAGCAAATGCAGATAATCTACGTAGCCGAATGGACAATCTGCACAAAGATTACACCCAGAGGCTCTCAAAGTGTCAGCTGGATCAGGTAATCACATCACACGATGCGTTCCAATACGTAGCAAATCGTTATGGTTTTGAAATTCACTCAATTGGTGGGCTCTCTACACAAGACACACCATCTGCAACAGTACTCGCTGAACTCAAAAAAGAAGCAGAAGTTGGGATCTCAGCGATTTTACTTGAAAAAAATAGTATCTCAGCCTATGGAGAGACACTTGCGCGAGAAACTGGGCTTGATACGCTTAATGTACACCCGATTGCGTTTGTAGAAGGATCATCAGAAGACTACTTTACCCTTATGAGATCTAACCTTGATACATTTGCAACTGCTTTACAATGCAATGAATAAAAAAGCTATCACAGCACAAAATATTTCAAAGAAACTCGGAGACAGATTCATTCTCTCCGAGGTTTCTTTCTCTATAAAAAAGGGTTCTCTGGTTGCGCTGATTGGGCCAAATGGGGCGGGAAAATCAACGCTCGTTAAGATACTACTTGGATTAGACAAAAAATACGAAGGTAGTTTTTCCATAGACCAAAATGAAACCATTGCATACATATCCCAACAAGAATCACATGATCGATTTGCATTGCCTATTTCTGTTGAAGAATATTTACAAGTGGGTGTAGCAACACAACTGCGAAAAAGAAAAATTAAAAAGGAGGACATGATCGCATCACTGAAGCACGTTGAACTTCCCTCAAAAATTCTTTCCCAGTCTTTTGGGACCTTGTCCGGAGGAGAACGCCAGCGTGTTGCTATTGCAAGAGCTCTTATGATTGAGCCTACGATTCTCGTCTTGGACGAACCTCTTGCTGCAGTTGACTTTGGCGCGCGTGACGGGCTTTACAAACTAATTCGACATCTGCAACAAGACCATTCAATCACTACTCTATTGATTTCTCATGATGTACAAAGCATCATCCCAATCAGTGATGAGATACTGTGCCTCAACCAAACTATCCACGGAGGATGTCACCCACTGGCGTTTATTGCTGGGAAATACGAATCACACCAAGGCGTTCACCACCACTGCTAATTTATGGAATTATTTACTTACACATTTGTCCAATATGCATTCTTTGGTGGCACAGCCATGGCAATCTTGGCTGGCGTGCTTGGTCCTTTTGTTGTGCAAAGCAAACAATCGGTAGCATCTGACATGTTTGCACACGTTGCCCTAGCGGGAATTGGAGGTGCTTTGGTCCTTGGATTCGCTCCTTGGTGGGGCGCACTCCCCGCTCTACTGATCGTCAGTTCGCTGATGTGGTGGCTACAAGATTCACATTCATATAGCCCTGATTCGCTTGCCATGTTCTTTCTGAGTGGAGGTCTGGCACTAGCCTTAGCATTTGTGCACGTCGCTAAAAACACCACGTTTTCTTTTGAAAATTACCTCTTTGGGAGCATTCTGACGCTCACCAAGACTGATATTGTTGCTATTTATATCTCTGCAGTCATCGTTATCGCGCTTGTTTGGTACTTTTGGTACCAATTGATTGGTGCAACAAGAGAACCAATTCACATTACACCCCATAACAATACTTCAAAAATAGTCTTACTTGTTTACTTTTGGGTTTTGGCCCTTGTTGTGTGGATCGGAATCAAAACGATTGGAGGTTTACTGATTGGCGCCCTCTTGGTGATACCTGTTCTAACTGTTTGCAACTGGACCTCCTCATTTAAAACACTTGTTTTTGGATCAGTGATTGTTTCATTATTGTCCATGATTCTTGGACTGCTCGTGGCTCTCTTTATAGACATCCCTCCAAGCAGCCTTATTGTTGGTATGGCAATTCTACTTTTCATTTTCCAAACACTTGTAAAGAAATTTGTATTCACGTCCTAGCTCCTTACGGTTTATTTTGAATCATTTATAATAGAGATATGAGACAACTACTATTTTTTATATTACTCCTCTGTGCTTCCCCCTTCTTGGTGAGTGCTCAACAAGATGAAATTACCTACACAAAAGGTACGGTTATTGAAATCACAGAAACTACATACCCGATTGTTTTTGGAAACGAAATAGAATTTCAAAAACTACGCGTGCAAACAGAAGATGGCGAACTATTAGATTCTGTCTTTAATGATTACACCCCTGTATCAGTCGGAACGACGGTGTATCTCTCAGAAGGCTACAATCCCGATACAGGACAAGAAGGATTCTTTGTGCGTGAGATTAATCGAATTTGGTCACTTGTTGGGTTGTTTGTGTTTTTCTGTCTTGTTTATGTTGGAATAACCGGAATAAAAGGACTCCGATCGCTTTTAGCCCTGGCGCTTTCCATTGCTGCTGTGTGGTTCGTGCTGGTTCCCATGATGGCTGCTGGCTACAACCCTCTCCTGATTGGGGTGGGTATTAGTATCGTTATTCTTGGTATAGCGATATTTGTTACCCACGGCGTTTCGATTGTTTCATTTGCATCATACATCGGGAGTCTTATTGCTATTGCCCTCACTATCTTGTTTGCAAACATTGCGGTAAAAGTTGCTCATATTAGTGGTTTGGCTGGAGATGAGAGTTCTACTCTTTCTGTTTTATACGGGTCTATTTTGGACCTCCAGGGCGTCCTGCTTGCTGCGATGATTATTGGTATCCTTGGTGTTTTAGATGACATCGCTGTTATGCAGGCAGCAATGGTGCGAGAATTTATGTACGAAAAAACAGGATCTATCAAAGAAGTCTTCTGGAAAGCAATGAGAGTGGGTCAGGAACACGCTGCGGCCCTGGTTAACACCCTCGTTCTCGCATACGTTGCTGTGGCCCTCCCGCTCTTCTTAATTGTTCTAGCACCTGTTAATCAAGCTGGCAGCATCCCACTACCGTTTGGTATGCAGGTTTCAAACGAGCTGTTTGTTGTTGAACTTGTGCGTTCAATTGTAGGAAGCTTCGGCTTGGTTATCACTATTCCGATTGTTACTGCGATTGCTGTTTATCTTTTCTCTAAATTCCCACCATCAGATTCGAATCATGGGCATTCCCATGGGCACCATCACCATTAAAAAATAATATGCCTTTTGCTGAAAATAAATTAGATACACTCCAAGCGATTGATCGTGCATTTGACTTTGGAACAAAACAAAACCACAAGCTCAACACTTGGCTACTTGTTGCCAACCTCTTGCTTGTGGGCATTTTAGTATTTGATGCTTTAGAATATTACCATTACATCTACCTCAACGAATCATTCCATGCCCTTATCCGTAATGTAGAGTTATTATTCGGTATTATTTTTCTCATTGAGTTTACATTACGTGCAGTGTTTGTTTATATTCCAGACAAAAAATTCTTTTCAACCTACTCCATTATTAATATGCTTGTGATCATTTCCCTGTTGGCACCTCAATTTATTGGAAATCTTGCCGTCCTAAGATTCATTCGAATTTTAAAAGTTTACAAAGCGTACCGACTAAACAAGGATCATCGCAGTTATCATATTGAACAACGCAAAAAGAAGAAAAATAAAAAGAACGCCGCGTAGCGGCGTTCTTTTTATTTTGAAAGTGAAGCTAGAGTTTTTGATAATCGAGATTTTTTTCGAGCAGCAGTATTTTCTTTAATCACTCCCCTTTTTGCTGCTTTATCAATCGCTTTGTGTAGCGTTGGCTCCATTTCTTTTGCAGTTTTTTCATCCCCTGCGGCTACCGCCTTTCGGAATTTTTTAACTACGTCTTTCATTGCCCGAGATCGTCGCATATTGAACACGCGTTTGTTCTCAGAGCTCTTAATTCGTTTCTTTGCTGATTTCGTAATAGCCATAGTTCCGGTATAATATAAGAATATGGCTAAAAATGCAATACGTGAGACTATCGATAATGAAAATAAACTTTGTATGATGCATTTAGAAGAAATCCGCGAATATAACCAGGGAAATAGACGCAATATTAACGATCTTCTAATGTTTGCTGTAATTGGAATTTTTATAGCTGCTTGTCTTATTTACCTCATTATTCCTGACGTCAAAGAGGTGCCTCTACATGACATATATGTAGAAATGTCTATCTTTCTCTTTACTGTTATTACGGGTTTCACTGTATCTCGACAAAACAATCGCTATCGGCAAATTATCGAAGAGATCACATCGTTTGATGGTGGTGTCTCAACCATGTATCGTGAATTCTCACACTTTGGTCACGACTATCAAGAACGATTCAGAAAAATTGCTCTGCGGCACTACGAACCCGTTATCCGAGAACACAAATGGGATTACAATATTCAAAACAAATCCTCGACCCTGAAAGATTCGTACGCGTTAGTGCGAGAAGCACTCGAAGATCAACGTATCGCAAATATCGAACACTCATCTGTCAGCGAAATCAAACGGCAGCTCTCTGACATGCAAAAAAATAGAAAAGACATGATCGCGCTGCATGCGGAGCGAATTCCACGATTCCAGTGGTTTGTTATGTTCTTTTTGGCGGTCATGCTTATTATTACGATCTCGTCTGTTTCGTCATACGGACAAATGATCGAATCTTTGCTAAAAGCATCTTTTACCACCTCAATAATTGCAACAATGTTAATGCTCAGGAAGCTAGATACTCTTGATCTATTTGAGTCATTTTTGGGAGAACACTCTGCTCAAGACATTATTGATATTTTTGACGGTAAAAAATAAATATGATTGGTCACCTCCACGGCACTATAGTTGATATCACCGGCAACGCCCTCATCGTTTCCACGATGGGGGTTGGCTATGAAGTCTCATGTAAAGACACTTTGGTGACAAAAACGCTTGTAGACGACCATATTTCCCTTTTTACACACCTTGCTGTTCGAGAGAACGCTCTGGACCTTTATGGATTTGAAACAAAAGAAGAATTAGAGTTTTTTCAATTACTGATAACTATCAGTGGTATCGGTCCAAAAGTTGGACTCTCAATCTTAAATGCTACTACTCCTCAAGATTTATATACAGCTATAAAAAATAAAGATACTTCTGTGTTAACCAAAGTTTCAGGTATTGGAAAAAAGAACGCAGAAAAAATTGTTCTTGAACTGCAAAATAAAATTGACCAATTCGCAGGATCGTTTAACGAAGAGCAGTCTGGTATCGATCTCGAAGTATTCGAAGCTCTCGAAGCGCTTGGATACGACACACGCTCGATTCAAGAAACTCTTAAAAACCCTTCCCTGGGCGATCTTGAAACCTCTGCAAAAATCAAACAAGCTATCAAACTGCTTGGGAAATAAAAGATCTAGTGCCGTCAACCCATCTGCTACAATAAGTACATCTTATTAGTAGTTTTTTATTTATGAAAAATCAACAAATTATTGCCATCCTTCTTTTGACGCTTGCCGTCTTAGCGTTTGCTTTTACGTTCAAAAATATAAAAAAGGGTTCTCTCTCAGGCAAAAGTTCTATTATCTCAACAATCACAAAGTCCCCGGACTCAATGCCCAACCCTATTACCATTGGGCCAGACAAGATCCCACATGTCTCTTACGACTTTCTTTTAACTGCATCAACTACCGCATCAACCGACGTGCTTGATTGTTTTGGGACCACGCTAGAAGATCTTCAGGCTAATATTGCATGGACTTCGTCATATACAGAAGAAGGAACGTTCTGTAATATGGTTTTTGTAGAGACTGACTCGGAAGGAAACGAGCTGCAAGTAATCAAAGAATACTCAATCTCTCCAGGAGGGTTTCACATAATTCTATCTCCATATATTACTGGGCTCTTTGGTGAGATGGAACTTACGGAAGGCAAATCATACGAATTCCCACAGAGAAATAGCTACTCTGACGGACATATCATTCTGGGCGGAACAATCGGAGCTAATATTTCAACACTAAAAGATCAATTTAATATCCCCGCCAATCAACAAAATGTGCGTCTAACCGTTTTTAGTGTTGACAAGCAGTGGTCAAACAACCAAACCTCGTTCGAAAAGTGTATTGCCTTTGCTGCACACTATTCTAGCTTGTCTCTTCCTTATGGTTTATATGAGCATACCTGGTGTGAAGTAGAACCCAAAAAATGGACGCTAGTAGAAAGGGTACTCGTTAAAAATTAAGAAGGAACCGACACTAAAAACCGCCAATACTATTGGCGGTTTTTCTTTATCGTGCATAATCGACAACTCGCGTCTCACGTATTACATGTACTTTGATTTCTCCAGGATACTTCAGTTCTTGTTCTACCCTTTTTGCAACATCGCGCGCAATCTTCTTTGCGCCATAGTCATCAACTTTTTCTGGGTTTACGAAAATTCTTATTTCTCGTCCTGCTGAGATTGCATACGCGTTTTCTACCCCCTCGATGGTTTGAGAAATTCGCTCCAGGCCTTCAAGTTTTTTGATATACATGTTTGCCATGTCTGATCGTGCACCTGGACGTCCACCTGAAATTGCATCTGCCACTTGAACCAATATTGATTCGAGGTTTTCATATGGATACTCTTCATGATGTGCTTGCATGGCCTTGATCACTTCCTCAGAGATTCCATACTTCTGAAGAATTCTTCTACCAATGTCTACGTGTGACCCCTCAACTTCATGGTCTGTTGCTTTTCCAATATCATGGAGGAGGGCTCCAGCTTTCGCAACATATGGATCTGCGCCGACCTGCTCGGCCAGCATACCTGCAATATGAGCCATCTCAACTGAATGCTGTAGTACATTTTGCCCATATGAATAACGGAAATATAGTCTTCCTAAGATTTCTAACAGCTCTGGGTGCAGATCATTAATTCCTGCATCTGACGCCGCCTCTTTTCCTTTTTCAGTTATCAGCCTGATTACATTCTCTTTTGCATCTTCCACGAAATTCTCAATACGTGCTGGCTGAATACGACCATCCTCAATCAATGCATCGAGAGCTTTTTTTGCGATTGCTCGTCTGATCGGATCAAAACAAGAAATTGTAATAACCCCTGGTGTCTCATCAATAATCAGCTGGACTCCTGCCATTTTTTCAAATGCTTTAATGTTCCTCCCCTCTTTACCGATAATTTTACCCTTTGTATCGTTATCAGGAAGTGTCACAGACGTAGACATAATGTCATTCTCTACTGCATTTCCGTATCGATGAATCGCAGAAACTAAAATATTCTTAGCTTTTTCATCCAAATCCGCCTGGTTGGCTTGCTCCAACTTTCGTGATCGAGTAAATAAATCGTCTCTATACTGAGCCTCAAGGTCTGCAAAGAGCAGCTCTTTGGCCTGCTTGGTAGACATCCCAGATAGTTTTTGTAATTGCTTTTCTTGTTCTATCTTACTATTTTCTATGTCAAGACTCGCTTGTTCTTGTTTTTGTTTTTGTTTATCTAATTCCTTTTCTCTTCCGTCTAAATATTGCTCCTTTTCAATTAATCGTTTTTGTGATTGCTTGATGTCTTGTTTTTCTTCTTGTACCTCTTTCTGTGTGCGTGTAAGTACTTCTTGTGACTTCTTTTCCGCTTTTTGTAGTGTTTCAGATGCCCTCTTTTCAGCATCAGACTGCATCTTGGCCAATCTTCCTTCGATACTTTCTCGATTTCTAGTAACTAAAAAAGACTTCAAAAAGTACCCTAGTAGTACTCCAAGCAATCCCACAAAAAAGAGTGTTGCAAAAAATGCAAATATTGCCATATGTATTTGTAATTACGGACTAGTAAATGTGTACAAGTCCCTTAATACTTTTGTATCAAGTGTGATCTTTCGATCGGTTTCAAAATAATTTATCTAAGTTTGTACGTATATATAGTATCAAAATCTTCCGACAGAACAAAAAACGCCCTCACGGGCATTTTTGTTCTTATTATTGTGCTAGCTCATCAAGTAGCAACTCTTGCTCCCTCACACTATTGTCTCCAGTCAGAGCATTTAGTTGATCAAGTGCACTTTGGCTTGCTGACCCTTGCTGCAAAGCGTCTAACCGATTAATTTCTTGCGCAATTTCTTCTGGAGTATCCACCACCTCAGTTGGCAATAAATCGTTGAGAAGTTCCCGTTCCTGCTCTTTAGTGCGTACCGTTGGTTTCGCTAGTTCTAATTCTTGTACTACCGGATTCTGAATTGGAGCGGTTGGTCTCTCGAAAAAAGAAAGGAGGCTCGTTCCAAAGAAATACCACAAAAGGGCTAAAATTACCAAAATAATGAACCCAAAAAATGCAATATAGATTTGTCTCATGATTCTTATGATTGATCCTGGTCAGCTGGATCTGGCTCCTCAGGGGTAAATGAATCTTCTGGAACTGGCAGGTCTGGATATTCTTCTTCATTTTGTTGTTCTTGAGCTGCCTGCTCAGGTGTTGGTGCTTGGGTTCCTGCCTCAGTCGCTGCCGTATCTGCCTGGATCTGCTCTTCTAGTTTTTGTAGTTCTTTTTGTAGTTCTTCCTGCAGCCGTTGTTCTTCTTCCTGCAGCCGCGCGATTTCTGCATCCACATCTGTATTTGATGGCTGCGCTGTAGTATCACCTGCTGGTGTAGTTACTACATTATTTTGTACGTTTGGGTTAACTGCATTGTTCTTTTTTGCAAACATCCACATAAACCACATTGCAATCAAAATCAGAATAAAAAGGATTGCCAGCATCCAAATATTTCTTTTGTGTTCTTTAATCATAATTAAAATTTCATTAATAATAGTTTAATCCATTATAACAAAATACACACCTCAATGTGTGTATTTTGAATACTTAAGGCTTTAGTTCAGTATTATGAACAATATAGCCATCCGCAACGTATTGCTTGCTCCCATCTAGTCTAAAATTATACACCCACTCTTTTGTGAATTCCGTATTAATTTTTTTAATTGTCACGAAACTTCCATCCTGCATTATGATTGTATCGCCAACCTCAAGAAGGCTTACTTCAAGTTCTGGGCTTTCAACCATAGATTGTGCTGGATCGAGTGACTTCCAGCCCTCTGTTGTAAAGAATGGATGAGTTGTAGTAAAGAATGCTTCGTCTTGGTCATTGAATGAATGAATATTTCCTTTGTACGGAATATGGAACAGTTCCTGCACCGTATTTACCCCCCCTACACCATCAGCGAGTCTGTCCCCAACAACAACGTCTTGGATGTTCTTCTTTGTTCCGTCATGCATAACAACTTGGGTATCTTTAACAAAGCAGCCTGTCTCACCAAAGTCTCCCCAGTCAATGTTGCCGTCAAAAGCAAAACAGCTCTCTGTAGTCCAGGTCCCAACACAATCCCATGTCCAAATACCTACAGTAGTATTGTGCGTATATCCGGAAACTGTACCCACTGAACACCTGTTGTCTGTGGGGTTAATTGGCGAAAAAGGTGACGCATATGTAACACCATTTGCTGAACCGCACTGGCCAATAGTCCCTCCTGGCACACCACTCCCCGAAGATCCAGAGCTTCCACTACTTGGTACGATACCTTCTGGGGGACCCTCACAGTATACCCTCACTTGAAAACCACATCCGGCCCCCTCGCAGTTTTCTCCTTCAGACCCCTGTGAATATATAGTCGCCCAATTCCAATCGTACGCCCAACCTGAGACAGAGTTTTGGTCTCTGTGTTGGTACCCAATACTGCAAGTAACCTCTGGGTGATTATCTTCAATTTGCATTCTGATTTTACATCCGCTTGGAGACGAACATTCGGAATCCCCCGTTTCATAAATCCTGTCAGACCAACTACCATATGCGGTAGATGAATTTGACCATGGTGTCCAATATGCACCCCCAGAAATCCCCTCAAATTGCATTTCATACTGTACTCGTATTGCATAATCACCTCCTGCCTGACACTGTACCCCAGATCTGATACCACACCCTGGACTAGAGTTACAATGGTCATCTTTACCTGTTTTGTATACAGAATATGGTCCTGTCTGATAAGTAGTAGTATTGTTTGTATATGGTGTATATTTCTCTGCGGCTGATCCTTTGTCAATTTTGTATTGATATTTAACACGACATTGTGATGCCGGCAAAGAGCAGTTATAGACCTTTAGGTCTGTACCATTTGGCTCATGAACGCTCCTAAAAGAAGACCATTCTGAAGATGTTTTTGTTGGCACAAAATACGTATTTGAGTTTTCACTAATCACAACCCGGCAAGCGCTCCATGCGTCAATTTCATAAGGAGTAATTCCATCAACCCTAAACCCTGTAGCAACGGTGTCAATTGCAAATGCACCTGTTGGAATACTAAACAAAACCAACACAAATACTTTAATAAAGAGTTTATACAAATTCATATTCATAGCCAAAGCAGATAACTATTAATTATTAAACTGATTGTACCATCTGGATATTAATTGATCTAGACAAAAACGGACATCTCGTCCGTTTTTTACTTTATTGCAAATCTTCAATCATCTTCCGTAACTCATCAATTTCTGCTTGTTGTTGTTTGGTGACTTCAAGAAGTGGTACGACCAACTGGGCATAATCGACTGCTTTATATCCAACGCTGTCTTCGAGCACCAGCTCTGGGAATAACTCTTCAACCTCTTGCGCTATTACACCAAAATCTTGTCCATCTTTTTCATTCCACTCGTATGTATACGTATTTAATTTCAAAATGTCACGAGCTTTGTCTTTAAATGAGCCTAGGTTTTTCTTAAGCCGCTCGTCTGATGAATAAACAAATGCATTAGCCGTTACGGTTCCAGTAAATTGACCATCCCCAGAGACATCTAAAGCATCATTTGGTGCTGACACACCAATACCAACCTGTCCTCCTGAAATGTACAGATCTGAAGCAGCATCTAGAACCAGATCTACTCGCGAGCTTCCGTTACCATATCCTAAGTAGTACCCTCGTGTTCCAGCGTTATTTCTCCCCTCAAAATATCCATACCGAGTATTGCTTGGGTATTGCGCCGAGTGCACTGAACCATTATTAGAAATCACACTCTTGGCATCAACTTGAAAGCCTCCATCCGCGCGAATAAGACCAGTCCCAGAATAAAGGTTTTTATTTTGGTATGTTCTCACCCACGTAGAATCAATCATATACATACCCCCTCCGTGCGTACCATTATACCAACCGGTATTTCCGTACATTCGCACCCACCCACCATTACCATCTCTGATAGTTCCTGCAGCAGAGTTAATTCCATGTGTGCCCATTGTCAGCGCTTGGGTTGCGGTGTGGTTTCCGAGATTGTCTGAAACACCCGAAGCAATTGTTGCTGGAGTTATACAGTTTGTTCCGTTTGCTGAACAAAGATTGCGAACCATAATATCTCCCGTTGACACTGAGATACCTCCCGTTCGGTTACCGTTATCCACAAAACTGATTTGATGCAATTGGCCAGATACTGACCCTCCGTTTCCTTGATATGAATATACTAGACCGTACTGATTACCAAATGTATCAGCAGCAGGGTCAATGTCATAGGCGTCTCCAATTGACCAAATACCCTGGACTTGTGAGGAACTGTAAGTTCCTGCGATACCGTAACGGTCTGTGATTGTTTGTGTAGGACCTACTGTCAAACGAAGTCCGTTGTTTGTTCTAAATTCTGTCCGAGAATCTTTAACGTGTTGGATCGCCCACTGCCCATCACCGTCAAGAAAACCAATATTATCTCCCTGCGATGCATATACACGACCATATGTGTCATCTTCTAGGTCACGAAATATTAATTGTGAAATGCCTGAGCTGTTTGAATCAAAATAAATAGCAGAACCCGCATCTCCATAGATTCTTTGTTGTGAAACACCAAAGAAAATATTTCTACCTCCTTGAATCCGAATACCGTTTCCTCCGAGAATATCAAATAGTTTTCCGGATGCGAGCGTGTGTACACGTAAATTTCCTTGGTAATTATCAAGCTGAATATTTCCATATGAACCTGAACCCAGCAGACGTACCTCCCCTCCTTCGTTTGTTCCGTCTTGAGGGTCAATTGAAACGTAACCCGCATTTACACTACCATTGAATGTTGCATCTCCTGTTGCTCCGTACACTCGTGCAGATACACCCGTAGCTCCATTACCAAAAAGGACATCTTTTCCTGAATAATAGTTAAGATAAATATGGTCGTTATTTCCTCCCGTTCCAAGAGATGAATCAATATGTAGATTTCCATTTGTTGTTCGCAATCGCGAATATGCGCCCGCTGTTGTCCCCCACAGATTAAGATCTCGTCCTGTTGTTTGGTTACCTATAGCAACATTTCCTCCGTTGTAAATTGCTGTCGTTCCGCTTAGCGTCCACAGCCCACCTAGCCCGCCTGCTGCTACACAGTTTGCTCCGTTTTGGTCACAATATTGCGATGCCCCGACAGCCCCTTCAACATCCAAAGTTAGTGAGGCATCTGGTGTTGTGTCGTTAATACCAACCGATCCATCACGCTCAATAGTAAAGGCTGGTGACCCCCCGTCTGATGAAGCTGCTGGACGAATCTTGAAAGGATGTCCCGTTTGAGATCCGTCTACACCCGATGCCCAGTAAGTCAGCACCCCACCTGTCTGGTTTGTTCTATAGTACGTATAGGCATCTAAATTGTCCCCAGCACTAGTACTGATTTGTAAACGTGAGTTTTTCCCATTACCCCAGATCGTTGCTGAGTTTGAGCCCGTACCCTTTTCAACCCTCAAGAGCTCCTCGTTATTCGCATAAATCCTTGTTAATGGTGTCGTCGCGCCAGGACTAGTTCTAAATGCCCAGTGTCCGTTACCATCAAGAAGTCCAAAGTTAGGTGAGCCTGTACCGTTTTTATCACCCCATACTGTTCCAAGCTCCGTATTATCTGATCGACGAAGCACGATACCAGAATACCGAGCATGGTTTGAATCAAAGTAAAGTTCATCAGAACCGTCTCCGTAAAGATTCTGGCCTGTTTCTGACGTATTAAAATAAATATGCCGAGAACCAGTAACGATAGATCCACCAGATCTAATATATCCAGAGGCATATACTGGACCATTACCATATAGTGTCCATCCATTACCATGGCCTAAAATACCGTAAACTGCAGCATTATGATTGTACCCCAATACACCTCCATGCGGAGCAGAAAACGTTCGACCAACAATTCCATAGTTTTGAGACGCGTGCCCATATACTCCATAAGACGTACCTGTTGTTCCTGCATCAATTACCGCAGAAGGTCCCGTATGCCTTGCTACCGTTGTTCCAGTTGGATAAGTTATTTGATAATTACCATCCGTGTCACAGCCCCCTTCGCAACCTGCCCCAATCCAACCCTCAACTGCAACATTACCTGCGTGTCTAATATATGAACTATGGTCTGTCCATAATCCAGCATTATTAATATTTGTTGCGTCTAGACAGTTTGCTCCGGCCTCGTCACAGTACTCAATCGCTGCGATCTTACCGTTAACATCCAAAAGCGATCCGCCATCAAGCGTAGAGTCTCCAATACCAATACCTCCACCTGAGACGTAAAACAGATCATTTCCGTCTTCTAGAGCCATGTTAATGTAGTTTCCGGGTGACCCATATCCTAAATAAAATCCTCGAGTACCATCCCCTTTACGTCCTTGGAAATACCCGTAACGAGTGTTGTCATTCCATTCTGCCGTATGAGTTCGTCCTCCAAAAGCATCTAATACTTGCTTCCCGTCAATCGTAAGACCTCCATTCGCCTGTATTGCCTGATCCACAGTAAGATCTCCCCGTACTGTTACCTCTGGGTTGGTCCCAGAGCCTCCAGTATTACCAAGATACACTCGTCCAGCTGAATAGTCATACCATATAACGTTTGAAACCGTCCCTTTGTCAGAATCACGGACATTAAAATCAGCATCGGTCACGTCTGTGTAAATATACAATCCTTGATTAAAGTTTGCATAATTTACACGTTGATCAAGTTTGGTTACGTTGTTGATTTTAAAGTAGTTTGCCACGTCTTTTGTGTGTTGGAAGGCCCATTGAGCATCTCCATCCAAGAACCCAATATTATCTCCTGTTGATCCATATACTCGACCGTATTCATCCCCAGCGTTATTAAAAAGTCGCAAACCTGAAACCGTAGCGTTATTTGAATCAAATCTCGTATATGCAGCAGATCCCCAATTAATTCTTTGTCCTGCTCCAGCAAATAGATCTCCTCCTCCAATTCGAATATCGCCCACTGTATCAAGAGACGCTGATGGATTTGAGATTCCAATACCAACCTCGCCTGCTGGTCTATATACGTCTGCACCATTTACCGTCCATAACTGGCTACCTAAAGAGCCTGCTGCTATACAATTTGCACCGTCGCCGTCACAATACTCTGTTGCACCTACTTTTCCACCCACATCAAGCCTCAAATCAGAATTAGGTGCAGTCTCGCCTATCCCCACCCTTCCATTACCCCGAACAATAGAAATTGCAGGCGTACCCCATGAGCCCCAGTATCTGTCGAGATGAAGCGTTGTATTGTCATTACTTAGTCTGAAACCAAAGAGCCCAGTATTTCCGCTCGAGAATTGAAGTTTTTGATTAGTTCCTGGTGTGTCAGATCGCACGGTTGTTGCAGAAAGATCCAATTGAGCTTTTGGAATTGCAGCTGATCCAATACCTACACTTCCTGTCTCTCGATATACATTCCCTGCATTTTCTAGCCAGAATCCAACGTTTGCTGGAGGAGTCGTACTAGATGTAACCACATCTGCAGGATCAAAACAGTTCGCTGCTGTTTCGTCACAATATAGTTGTGCTCCTACATTACCTTCAACATCCAACATCAATCCTGCGGTTGGATTTGTGCCACCAATAATCAAATTCCCCGCTGAGTTTAAAACGGCACGCGCCGTGTCCGAAGTCCAAAATTGTATACCTGCCGCTTCCCTGTTTCTTAAATAAAGAGTATTTTGTCCCAATTGTAGCCAAGAGCCATCTTGAGCAGTATATCCAGTAGCTGTATTGGCTAGCCTCACGACAGCAATGTTATCCTGTGCCTCAATATCAATATCGTATGCTGGTGTTCCACCCCCAATTGACAGAAATCCATCTAAAATAGTACCCCCATTGACCACCAGTGAACCCAAAGAAAGACCCCCTGCCTTTACCTGAGAGGTTGCCGAGTCGTTGATTGGGGGCGCAACGTTGTTAGTTGGAGGAGCCCCAGTTGGGTTTGACCATTGTGCAGAAACAATAGAAAATCCTGAAAATAGTGCAAAAGAAACAATAGCTAGAGAGCCCAAGAGAGCCTTAATGGTTCGTTGTAACAAAGTAATCATAATAAACAAAGCATTACGTGTGTAATTTGTCTTCATCATACGACGTTTCGGAGCCTTTTGCAATTTAATATGTAGATTGTTTTTGGGTAGGGTGCGCCGTAGGCGCACCCTTGAATTCAATTATGGATTTGATATACTCCTCTTGATGATACGTTCGCCATATGGCGGGCGTTTCTCTTTATCAAAACGTCTCGTTCTCTTGGGAACCTGACTACATAACAATTAAATATAGTATGTTTGATTTAAAACAAATAAACCTAGTTCTTGCTCAACTAGAAGAAGAAAAAGGGGTTAAAAAAGAGCAAATTATCGAAGCAATTGAGTTCGCGCTTGCTTCTGCGTACAAAAAAGAGTTTGGAAAGAAAGGACAGATGATCACATCAAGGTTCAGTCTGGATTCTGGGGCAACAGAATTCTTTCAAATTAAGACTGTGGTAGACCCAGAAATGGTCCTTATGCTCGAAGAAGACGAGCCTATGCCAAATCAAGATGATATCGCAGAAGAAGAACGAAAAGTACGACACAACCCGGAACAACACATGTTCCCTGAGCAAGCACGCCTGATTAAAGCAGACGCACAAGTCGGAGACGAACTTGTCTTCCCTCTTGAAAACAAGACCGATTTTGGGCGAATTGCAGCAATGACAGCAAAACAAGTAATCATTCAAAAAATTCGTGAAGCAGAAAAAGGGTTCCTTTCAGAAAAATTTGGAGGACGCCAAGGAGAAATTGTCCAAGGAACTGTCCAGCGCGTTGAGCGAGGAAATATTTTTGTTGACCTAGGAAAAGCAGAAGGAACAATTCCTTTTGGAGAACAAATTCGTTCAGAAAGATACAAGACTGGAGACCGAATCTCAGGATACCTCTATTCTGTAGATGATGGAGGGCGTGGTGTATTTCTGCGGCTGTCTCGGACTCATCCAGAATTTTTGCGTCGTCTATTCGAACGAGAGGTTCCGGAACTAACTGACGGAGCTATTGAAATCAAAGGAATCGCGCGTGAACCAGGATTCAGATCTAAAGTTGCCGTTGTGTCTCACAACGAAGAAGTAGACCCGATTGGAGCCTTGGTAGGACAAAATGGATCCCGCGTACAGACTGTAACCTCAGAATTGTCAGGAGAACGAATTGATATTATCGAATGGTCAGAAGACACAGATGACTTTATCAGGCAAGCACTTTCCCCTGCTGAGATTTTGAATGTGGAAATTACAGAAACTGACGAAGAGCGAATCGCAAAAGTACAAGTTGCTGAAGACCAATTCTCTCTTGCAATTGGACGTGGTGGACAAAATGTTCGTCTCGCAGCAAGACTTACTGGATTCAAGATCGACATTGAACAACTAGACGCTGAAGGTAACGTTATTGATCCAGAAGAGCGGAAGAAGAGACTAGAAGAAGAACGTGCCGCTGCAGCAGAATCCAAAGAGGCAGAAGCAGTAGGAACGAACGAAGAACAAACGCCTGAGGAAAATACAGAAGAGACTCCGGAAGAAGCTACAGAAACAACTAACGCACCAGAGGATGTATCGGAAGAAACCGACGAAGAAGCACCCAAGGCGGATGAAGAATCTCCAGAAGAAAAAGAATAGAAACCAAATACAACACAAAAAGCGCCAAGGCGCTTTTTGTGTTGATTGACAAATATATACATGTCTGTAAAATACTCGATTAGGTCACACAGGAGAGACGCCTATGATTGTAGTGTAATGGAGTAAGCACCATAAACGCTATAACCAAAAGATTCGGGGAAAACGGCTTATGAAATGGATCTAACCCTTCGGGGTATGTACGTTATTCAAGAGTTGCAGGACTCAATGACTAAAACCTGTAGAACAAAATTCAACCACGGCTCACCTGCCCATTTGCGGACGGTGAGCCTTTTTCTTTTTTATAAGACTTGACATTATATATATAATGTGTATAATGATATTATCACTTTTAGGTGCGCGGATACATTTCGCTCGAACATGCGAGCTTGCACCCAAATTTGAAGTATCGCCGGAAGGTATGATACGACATTGATCTTTCATAGGTTAGTGTGAGGAATCCAATAAAAAAGGATACAAAATTCTCGCACAACGATGTTACAAGTGTGAGAATCAACCCAGCCAGGCCGTCAAGAGGAGGACGTATGATCTGGACTTAGCCCTTCGGGGCATATGATTCAACCCAAAAGTCGACCAACATATAGTCGCAACCTTATCTAGCAACATCTAGCCGAAAATAGGGGCCCAATATTTTGCCCCATTATATTGTCGCAACAATTTTCGTTGACCTGCCAGAGAGCCGCTTGCCGCTCGATCTTCGATAGACCTACCGGGGCAGCCAACTAAAAAATTTGTGATACATGAAAAAAAGGGACCCAGCCAGTACGCATTGCCGAGGCGGGTCCATTTTCATTTACAAGATTTTTTCGTATAAACCTTTTTGTTATAATCTTTGAACCTAATACTTATTAATATATGAACTTATTACACGATATCCCTGCCGGGTCTGCAGACGAAATGAACGTGATCATTGAGATCCCTCGAAATTCGAAAAACAAATACGAAATTGACAAAGAAACGGGCATGATTGCGCTGGACCGAGTTATGCATACTGCACAAGACTACCCTTTTGATTATGGTTTTGTACCACAAACATTATTTGATGATGGGGATGCACTTGATGTAGTAGTCATGACCACATACCCTCTGGCCCCTGGGATTTTGGTGCGATGTAGACCTGTTGCAATTATGGGAATGCTGGACTCAGGAGAACAAGATGACAAGGTAATTGCTGTCCCAACAGATGATCCACGATTTAATAACATCAAAGATCTCGAGGACATCAACCCTCACTTTCTCAAAGAGATGGAGCACTTTTTCTCAACGTACAAAAAAATCCAAGAAAAAGAAGTTGCGGTCACCGGGTTCAATGGTGTAGCCGAGGCAAAACAAGCATTCGAAGATTCGGTAAAAATGTACCAAAATGGAAAATAGTTAATTAATAAAAAGAGCGCGCCTTCGGTGCGCTCTTTAGATTAATCTACAATTCATGTTGTCTGATAATATCAATCAGCTATACTGGAATTAACAGTCCGGTTCGTAGGTTTGGCGCGGCCTCCCAAATAACACGCGACGAGCTGATAGATGTTCCGGGCAAGGCGGACCCTGACAAGGGCCCCTCGCGTTGGGGTCCGCCGCCACATGGGAGGCATTGGGGAGCAGCATTCGTGCGCCTCCCCTTTCTTTTCAAAAATATCATGAAAAAAATAATCAAATCAGTCATCCCAGAGTCTCTCTTTGGAAAGTTGGTATTGCCGTATCATTTTGCTCTCGCATGGCTTGGAGCGGTGAATAATGGGCATCCATCAAAGCAACTCAAAATTGTTGCAGTAACTGGAACAAAAGGTAAATCATCTGTCGTCGAAATCACAAATGCAATGTTAGAAGGCGCTGGCTTTACAACAGGAGTCTCAGGGACTGTTCAATTCAAAATCGGCGATTGGTCAGAGGCAAACAAATTTAAACAGACAATGCCAGGGCGGTTCTTCTTGCAAAACTTTTTTAAAAAAGCATTAGATAAAAAGGTTGACTGGATGGTTATTGAGGCGACTTCTGAGGGAGCAAAGCAGTACCGTAATCGCTTTATTCATTTTGATGCTCTCATCTACACCAACCTTGCGCCGGAACACATTGAATCACACGGTGGATATGAAAATTACAAACAAGCAAAACTTGGTATTATCAAGCACTCTCTCGAAAAGTCAGTGAAAAAAAATCGCTCTCTTGTGGTGAACATGGATGATAAAGAAGGCGCTGACTTTATTAATTTTGATATTGAAAATAAAATTCCGTATTCTCTTGATGATCTGAAGGATATTGCTGTCAAAGAACAAGGCTTAGAGTTCACCTATAAAGATGTTCGTTTCGTATCCCCTCTTTCTGGAGAATTTAATATCTACAATCTTCTGGCGGTTATTAAGTTTGGAGAGTCAATTGGTGTGGAATTAGAAAATATGCAAAAGTCCCTCTCCCAATTTGGAAATATTCCTGGTCGTGTGCAACGTATTGACGAGGGACAAGATTTCGAAGTAGTAGTTGACTACGCACATACTCCTGACTCTTTAGAAAATATTTATAAAGCTTTTTCACACGCAAACAATCGTATTTGTATTCTTGGGAACACCGGAGGAGGTCGCGACCAATGGAAGCGTCCTGTGATGGCAAAGATTGCTGACAACTACTGTGACCAAATCATTCTTACCAATGAAGACCCTTATGACGAAGATCCTCTTGCAATTTTAGAACAGATGAGAGAAGCAATTACTGATACAGAATATGAGGTTATCTTTGACAGACGTAATGCTATTCACGCAGCGGTGAAACGTGCAGATACAGGTGATGTGGTGCTGGTAACAGGGAAAGGAACTGATGCATTTATCATGGGGCCAAATGGAACAAAAATTCCTTGGTCAGACACAGAAATTTGTCACGATGCTCTCAAAGAACGAATGTCTTCTTAGTACAAATATCGTATACTACAGATAATGTACACGTTCAAAGAAATTACTGAAGCAGAACACTGGGAGCGCATAACAAAAGATGCGCCCTACCCCCAAACCACTTTTTTTGGTGAACTCCAACTGGGTAGAAATTTTTTAGTAAAAAAATTTGAAATAACAAAAAACAAAAAATGTACTGGCTATTTTCAAGCGATTATCTATCCCCTTTTCAAAGGCAAAACTAGCATCTATTTACCATACGGACCAATGTTGCACGACACCTCTGCGGAATTACTCAAGGAACTAGGTAGTTTTCTGAGAGATATCGGAGAATCACATGATGCTGTTTTTGTGCGATCCGATTTCACTCCGCCGCAAAGTATCTTGCCTGAACCTTTTGTGCCAATTCCTCAATTCTCATATCATACGGCTTATCATCAACCGCGAGGTGAATGGATCCTTGATATCACACCCGCGCCAGACGTGCTTCTCTCTGAGATGCATAAAAAAACTCGATACAACCTCAGAAAAGCGCTCAAAACAGATCTTCAGACAAAAATCTACTCAGGCAGTGACATTCTGCCGTGGACACCTGCGTTTATTGAAATAAACAAGATAAATACCCAATCTCACCAGACAACAACACACCCTAATTCATACTTTAATTCACTCTTTGAATTGCTTTCCAAGAACACGAATAATTTTATCGCCGTAACTGCGCAGGAGGGCAGCATTCTGGCAATTAACCTTTTTGTGCACTCAGAACGCGAAGTCTTCTGTCCATTCGGTGCCTCGACAACAAAAGGGAAAAAGCTTGGTGCGTACTACCACATCAAGTGGCATGCTATTTTGCACATGAAAGAAATGGGTGTAAAACAATTTAATTGGGGAGGTATTTCTGTAGGAATGCATGACGAATATCTGGCGGGAGTGACAACATTTAAAAAAGGTTTTGGTGGATCAGAGCTAAAACATGGTTCGCTCTATGATGTCGTGCTCCAGCCCTTCTGGTACAAACTCTACATGCTAAGAAAACGACTAAAAAAATAGTACTCAAGGTTGAGTACTATTTTTTTAGTCTACTTGAATAATAAGTTGTAACGAGAGACCGATTTAGAGCCAAAGCTTTTGCCATCTGTATTCCCTAAACCGTATTTCTTTTGCCACTCTTTAACCGCCTTTGCTGTGATGTCCCCATAATATCCATTTGCAGAAACTTCAATTGGGAAAATTCTCTCGTGCTTCATCATCATCTGCAGACTTCGAACATGTGATCCTGACTGTCCGTAAGATGCCGTTTTCACGCTAAATTTTGGACGTGGAAGATAATCATATGGATCCAAGTATGCGTTTAATGAAATAATTGGGATGACAGAATCTCGACAGTAGAAACTTCTTGATGAAACATCACCAAGTCGTTTTACCTGCACTCCTTGTGTTGCATATGTTGAAAAATGCAGGTGTGGCCCTGTTGAATATCCAGTTGACCCAGAATAAGCAATAATTTGACCTCTCTTGACTCGTTGCCCATTTGAAACTTTGAGGAGTGAGTTGTGTGCGTATAACGTTGAGAGTCCATTGTCATGTTTGATCAGTACGTATTTACCGTATGAAACACATTGTCTGTATACACCATCCGCACCTCTACCCCCCACGCCATCTGTATTAAACGCAGACCAAACCGTTCCATCCATAACTGCACGAACCGGTGTTCCCGTTGGGACCGCAAAGTCTGTTCCCGAGTGTCCGCGCCCATTGTATGCTCCTGATTTTGCAAAACTAGTATTTCCAAAAAATTGGGTGATTCGGAAATTTGAAACCGGCCATGAGAATAATCCTTGTGATCGTCCAGCGAACAGCGACTTATCAATCGCGATTTGTAATCGTGATTCTAGTTCAAGCAATGTTTGTTCAAATTGTTTTTTCAATTCTAATTTCTCCGAAAGCGTTTGCTGGTACCTTTGCTCGGTATTTTTTGTTTGAGCTAAAACTTTTTGTTTTTCTTGCTTGGTGTATTCGACTACTTTCTTCTTGTCAGACAATTGTTCAGTTAGATCAACTAGCTGTTCTTTCTTCTCTTCTTTTTCTTCGTTTTTGTTTTCTAAAATACTTTTAGTTTTACCAAGTGAGACAACCTTTTGCTGCAAGATCTTTCCTGTTGATTCAAAATGTGCAATTCGATCAAGATATTTCGAAAACGTGTCGTAAAATAAAATTACTTCCCAAAATGTTTTTTCTTGTTCACGAGAAAGTTCCTGAATCGTTTCAGAAATGAATTTCTTGTTTGTCTCAATGTTTTCTTGAAGATCAATAATCTGCTCAGAAATAGATGTGATCTCCTTGTCTGTTCTGTCGATCTGGTCAGAAGTCGAATATATATCTCGCTCAAGAGTACGACGCGAATAATCAAGATTTGTAATTGTCTTACTTAATGAATTTTTCTGACCCTCTAGTTGCTGCAGCTTTCTTTTGTCTGCTGCGATTTGAGCGTCGAGGCTTTTAATATCTTTTTCTTGGTTGTCGATCTGAGATGACAAACCTTCAACGGTATCTTCGGCAAATACCACACCACTAGAAAATACTACTCCTACACACAGGATTAACAAAAAAACATATTTCAATTTCGAAATAATTGTTTCCATATATGAATATTATATAAATATTCGCCTCTCTATCCAAGCCCCTTAAGCAGATCCTCTAGAGTTTCTCCTTTGCTCTGTTTTTTGTTTTGGGGTGGTTTTTTTGATGCAGGCTTGTCTAACTTTTTTTCATCTAATTTAAAGGCAAATTTATTGTCAGGATCGTCATTCGCAGCTTTTGCAAATGCGTCTTTAAAACTGTTTTCTCCCGGAAGATCATCGGTTGCTGCAGCCTGTTTAGGTTGAATGTTGTTTTTTTTGTATGGCAACTTCATCGCCGTTTTTTGTTGTCGATTATTTTGTTTCGTATTTTGCTTAATTTGAGTATTTTCTTTTTTGGGTTCTGAGATTTCGATCGGCTCAGTAGTTGCTTTTCCAATAACGGTTGCTAGCGCATCTTTAAAATTGTTTTCGCCAGGCAAATCTTGTTTCATCTCATCTGTTACAACAGGCCCCCTGCTGGAATTTCGAGTATTGTTTTGGCTTGAATTCCTGTTTTGGCTCCCATGGTCTCGCCTGCTGTTGGATGTTTTTCCTGTCCTCTCTTCCCATTCACGCTGTTTTTTGTTTGCTTTTTTACGTCTATTTTTTTCACGTTTCTTTTGTGTTTCTTCAGAAGAATCAAACATCCATGCAACAATATCTGCTTCGATTTTTTGCCGATTACCCGCGTACAAGCGACGAGATGATTCGATAACTCGCTCCCTGTTAGAAATATCAGGTAGCGGTATCGGCGGCAGTGTACGTGCAGAAAACGGTTGTGAGCCAACTCCGTCGATCATTAAAATAAGATAAATTTGAAAACGAGATAACGCTACGATATCGCTGGCTAAAAATTTTTCTCCAAACCCTTTCTCTAAAAATTCTGCATCTGTTGCTCCTACTCGAAAATTAATTCGGGTTCCTACGTTTCCAAAAACGGCAGCACGCACGATCTCAGGCATTTGTTCGATGTATTGGTGGGCAATAATAAGAGACAATCTATACTTACGTGCCTCAGATAAAATAGATTCAAAAGAATCATTAACCACCGTCTGGAATTCATCAACATATAAATAAAAATACGGTAGTGTTTTCATCACCGACTTTGGCACGTCAGCCCGTGACATGGCTGCAAGATAAATTTTAGTTGTAATCATCGCTCCCAACAGTTTCGAGTTCTCTTCCCCTACCTGCCCTTTTGAGAGGTTCACAAGAACGATCTTCTTTTCGTCCATTGCTTTTCTAAAATCAAAAGAGGATTTTGGTTGTCCTACGATATTTCTAATCAAAGGATTGGAAACAAACTGAGATACCTTGTTTAACACACCTGCCGCAGCTTCTTTTTGATATCTCTCGTCCCATGCGCCAAATTCATTAATCCAAAATGCTTTTACTGACGGCTCTTTAATATTTTCTACCACCTTGTCTCGATACGCACGTTCGGTGAGCATTCGTGTCATAGAAAGAATGGTTGTGTCTGGATATTCTAAAAGAGCAAGAAGGGTGTTGTTAACAATATGCTCCATACGTGCGGAGAATGTTTCTTCTCCCCAGATTTTTTTGAATGCTGAAAGTAACCCTTGTGCCACCAAATGTCGTTTGTCTGGACCAACGTCTTCCATCACGTTAAAGGAAATTGGGTGTTCTAGGTCAAATGGAGCAAAATAGATTACGTCTTCTACTCGATCTTCAGGGATATAGTCTAATAGTGTATCAATTGCTGACCCATGAGGATCAACAAAACACATACCATTTCCATTTTGAATATCCTGAACAGCCATGTTCTCAAGCAGTACCGATTTCCCCATACCTGTTTGTCCGATCACATAGATGTGCCTTGTCCTATCTTCATCGCGAATCCCAAAACGAACTCGCTTTCCACGAGCATCAGTTTCACCAAAATAGGTAATCTTATTTGAAATAGGTTTTTCTGCTTCAAATAACGCCATGTGCTGATTATAGCAGGTTAAAAATAGAAAAAAGGCCCTTCGGGCCGCTTTTTTCTACAACACCTCGCCACTCCTTCTTCGTTCTTCAACGTCGAGCGACCATGACAAATCCTTTAATTTTGAATCAGACATCTTTGGCACATAGGTAGGTATCTGAGGCGCAGCTAACTCTTGTGCTTCTTGTTCAACCGGCTTCTCGCGCTTTTTCCAGATATATAATTTCCCTTTTATATAGTAATTAAACGCTGATTCAAGAAGTACAACAAATGGTCTATTATTGTGTTTGTAAAATGCAAGAGCAACACCCAATACCGCAATTGGAGCGATCAGGATGTACGCCAAAATCTTTGGTAGTGCAGTAAATATCATGAAACAAATCCCAGCAGTACCTGTTAGGTAAATAAATTGTTTCAAGGTAAAAGGACCAAAAATTTTGTCTTCAATATCAATAAATTGTGGAACCTCAAATCTCATGGTTTTATTATATATTAAATTGCTTCGCGATATGGATCAGAATTTACCACTGGCCTATTTTCATCAACCTTGTTTTGTAGATGATCTTGGAAAGATTTTGATGGATCAATTCGGTCTTCCATGCCAACTAGAACCCCACTAGCTGCTGGTGCTGGCTCTTGGTATGTTGGGACAGCCGACTCGACTGTTGGTTTTATAGTTGGCGCTACTGTGGGTTTTACTGTATCGGTCACAACCTTTTGTCGAGGCATTTGTATAGTTTGCTCTGAAGCAAAACTAATCTCAGGTTCTGTCGGTCGAACTGTAGACTCTGGTTGGTCAGAGATATCTAAAACAGGTTCTCTGTATGTATCTTGAACTACAGGCTGCGTGCTTTGTGCAGTTGCTTGATTAAACGCATCAGCAGAATAATCAGCGGTCGCAGCAAAACTAGGAGCTTGCTTGATTGCTTGTGCACTTTCTGCTGCGGCTACGGGCTCTTTGTACGGGTCGACAGATGGTGCTGGTGTTGCAGAACGTCGTTCGTATGGAGTTGGTTCTAAAACTTCGTTATTTCCATGTCGTTCAATATCTTGAATTAATGAGTCCCTTGTTGGTGAATGCCCGTAATCTGGGTCTTCATGCGCCTCTGGAGTATCTGGGTGCCCCGAACCGAACTGAACTGTCCGTAATGATTCACGAATTTTTTTAAAGACTTCGTTATCAATATCAACCGCCATTGATTCTGCCGTTTCTCGATCAATCTCAAGTCTTCGAGACAGGTTACCTATAAAATCCGAAGACTTTTTAAACCCAAGCATAACCATTCCTACTTCATCAATCAGATCCCCCACCTTATCAACTCGTAATTTATATTTTTGCCCGAGCACCTCTAAATTGTTTGAGACTAAATCAGAAGTAATCACGCGTTGGATGTCTGCGGGTAATTCAGCATATCTCTGATTAATCATGTCCTGAGTAATTTGCATATACAAATATTATATACCAGCCGAACAATAAAAAAAGACGGACCTCGACAGTCCGTCTTTATAGAAAGGATACTATGATCCTTTACCGATGTCAGTAACACGAGCATCTTGTTCAAATGACTCGATATCACCTGCTTGTTTTTGGAATTCAAGTGTCGCACCTTCTGCACGAGCCATCCTTGAAATGTCGATAGAGTTCTGAGCATCTGCCCGAGCCGCCAATCGATCTTTAGCTGTCTTGGTCACATAGCTATATACATCGTCAACCTTTTTAGCTGTATCCTCTTGGATCGCTGCCAAGTTTTCTCTGTCTTGTGCAATAGTCGATTCAAGCGACTCAACGCTTGAAACTGCGTTCTCAACTGATGTTGTTTTCTCTCGAACGATATCTTTGAGCGCGACAGCTTGAGATGGATCTGTAAATGCTTGGTCTACAGGAACATCAATTCCTGCTGCTGCAAGCGCTTCTCTCCTTGCAGGGCTCAACTCAGCCTGATCGTTGTTGTTTTCCATATCACGAAGAATGTCCTGAAGAAGGCCGAGCTGCTCTCCTTCTGTCTTAATAATCTCATTTTGATCCTCTAGGGATTTGAGATTATCTCGAAGAGATTCTTGAGCAACTTTTTGTTGACCAGCAGCATCTTCTGCAATAGCTTTCAACTCATCATTGGCTTGTTCAACAACTTTGTTAAATCGTTCTTGGGTCTGAGCATCCATTGGGTATTTCTTTTCTCCATTCTCACCAACGGTTTCTTTACCATAGCTCGCAGTTAATTTTTCAAGCATAGTGTCTGAAAGTTCAACATCTTGAACTGAATTATTTGATATAGCATCCTTGTTTTCTTGGGCTGACGCTGCTGCTGCTCGCTTATTGTCTCGATCAAGGCGATTATTATCGTATGCGCGCTCTTCACGTTCGTCTTTAATACGTCGCTGCTCAGCTCTTTTTTCTTCATCTTTCTTTTCTGAAGATTCACGTCGACGGTATGCCTCTGCAGTTGCATCGGTAAGCCCAGCACTACCGGACTCATACATACGTCCTAAAATTCCAGTTCTGTCGTCAGGACGACCATCTGTTGGTCTAATACCTGCACGCTGACGCAACGTATCAGTTGATGCTTTTCTTGATTCACGAGCTCCATACTCTTTTGCGGCTGCGTCAAATTCAGCTTGATTTTTAAATCGTTTTCCTTCTCCAATTTGTCCTGCATTGTTCGTTCTAAACTGATCTTCAAATCGCTTCTTGTTTAGGTTTTCCAATTCATTCGCTTCCTTAAATCTTTTGTCAGCGTCACGGTCTCGTCTTTCTTTGTATCCCGCAGATGTACCAAATTTTTGATCTGATACTAATTGCAGTGCACGTCTTGCTACTACTCCGCCCACTTTACCCTCCTGTGCTTTCTGGTTAATATACCGGCCTAATCTATTTTGACCACTCACTGCGCTAAATGCACCTCTCCCAACTGTACCACGGAGTACCATTCCTGGACCACCCACCATCGCGCCAAAGGCGGCTCCTTTTGCTGTATTTGCCATATCCAACACTTTGCTTCCAATACCCATCCCTCCTTCACACATTTTTTGTGATTGTTTCCGGGCTAACTTCATAACCATATACATAACAAGGAATTGCAGCCCGACAAATATGTATATGTCTAGGTTATCTTGATTTTTAATTGCCTGTGCAGCGTCAGATTTTGTAGCCCCAGAAATCATTAAAATGAACCAGATAGCAAAAATATATGGAACTATACAAAACGCACGATCTACTATTAGGGTAAACCATTGTTTCGTGTACTTTTCCGTATCTGGCAAGAACCACGCAACAAAAGCTAGCGGTGACAACACCATTAATAGCATTAACCAAACGGTCCTACCTATGAAGAAGAACCCCCCTACTAATAACTCAAAAGACATCAAGATTGAGATAACTGCGAAAGAGATCATTGTGAAAGCGACCTGGAAATCAATCCAACCATCTCCATCCAAACGTTGGATAAAGTTATCGAATACATCTTGACCCAACAGGCGTGCTGGATTGACTGCAGCTACTATTGCACCCGAAATAGTACTCCTCTTTGCATTGTCTCTAAAGTTCTCGGCAGCTTTAGGGACAAGAGCGTCAACTAAATATTCCTTTTTTTCAAGCTGAGGTGCATCTATTTGGTTATAAAAAGAGAGGGCAGTGAGATTACCTGCATCAATAATTACTCTTGAGGCAAAAAGGGAGAAATTTAATAACAAAGCAATAATGATGAGGCGCACGAAAAGTCTCTGACTCCCGGGTCTATTAAAATTAAGAATGAGTGAAAATGAAATGTAGATAAGCCCCAAAATAAATGCCAAATTAGCAAAATCTTTCACGGTTGACCAGACATTTTCAATTACATCCAGCTTTAAAAATTTTGACTCTAACGTAAATACCAAAAGGATGTCGAAGACGTATCCGCTAATAATCAAAAGCCACCCGGAAACAAACAACCAGAGTTCTGAATAACAAATAATTGCGGCTCTAACCGGGTTCAGGTTTGCCCAAGACAGGTTACAACCTACTCCAGTTCGTTGGAATGCCTCATAGGCAGTACCAGCGAAAGCACTCCCCTCGTTTGTGGCAGAACTCTCACCCGAGGGCACCCCAGGTCGGAATTCTTCGTCTCCTACTTCTTCTTGCGCATTAACAATATTTGAATGAAGAGATATATGTACATCATTAAGCACTACCGATGGAGCCAATGTAGAAAAAACCACAAAAAACAGCACGAAAAAAAGAATGGACTTTGCTCTCAAGACTTTTAACATGGTCATGTTAGACACATAATACATGAATTATGCTCAAAATTCTATATAAATAAGTTATCAACATAATATTAACAATGGAGAGGTAATCTCATCTTTTTTTTGATAAAATTGACTATAGAAATTAACTCATTAAAAAGGAGAATGTCAAATGAGTCAACTTAAAATGATCTTTTGTTTGCTGGTGACTTTTTTGTTCTCCACGCAAGCACATGCAGATATTTATCAAGCAATTGACAAATATATGGAGAATTCCGAGAACGGGCCAGTAGAGTATTCTGCTGCATTAGGTGGTTGCAAAGATGCTGTTGTAAGATGGAAAAATCAAGATAATCTTACATATTTATTCAAAAAAGCCCCCGAACGTATTCGTAATGAATGTCTTGGATTCTTTATACGCGGAGTAAACGAAGGCGACATTTCAAGCTCTCGAATTTTGGTTATAATGCCGGCACTCGAGGCAAACGACCAAGCTTCTGTTTACCACAATATCGAAGAAAAACTTGATCAGGCCTCCTGCCTTGATCTTCGCAGGAGTGCCCAACGTGGTCTTGTTGATGGTGCGGCCGCCCTTGGATATACACCGCGCATGAGTTTTGAAGAAAGTAAGCCAATTATGGTGAACTACTGGCAAGCACAATTTAATAAATTGAGCAGAAACGGTTGTGCTACTGAAGTTGAGAAAATCTCGTCTTCGTTGCATCCAGCTATTGCCAAAGAGCTTCTATAGATAAAATTAATAATCGCGCAATGAATTTTGTGCGATTTTTTCTTTCTCTTTGCTTTATTATTGAGGATTTTTTTCGTGACATGGAAGATCTACCTCAACCACGTCAATTTCTTCTTTTTCAATATATCCAGACATCGCGGTTTGCAGAGCTGCTTCACAGTCACTTAAGTCACGATGAGGGCCGTGGCTAGAATACTGCCAGCCGGCTTCAGCGATATATGTTTTTTTATCATTATATTTAATTGCGAGTCCATAAAACCATCCAGACTTTGAAATGGCTAGCTCAGGATCTGGACGGTATCTTTTATCTTTCCCGCAACAATGCCCACTCCCCTCCAAGCCAATATACCTACACATCTCATAATGCGTAGTCGTCCATCCTGCACCAAGTACATCACCACAATTTTGACCGTTTGGGATATCCATTACCCTAAAGCCCTCAAATGAAGGTAACGAAGTTGCAATTATATTTTCTTCATACTCCTTCATGTCTGGATAATTTTCCCGCAACCAATCACGAAAGTTTGAAAGGTTCGCAAGCCTCTCATTTGTGTGCACGTTTTGCACAGTCACATTCAAATCAACCAGTTCCGGATTAATTGTCCTTAGAACCAGAAAAGAAATAAGTAAAAGTCCTAACCCCATAAGAGCATAAGTAATACGCTCTCGACCCTGCGACTTACCTGAAAAAGCATCTGTAGACATATACTGTGCGCCACCAATCACAATCATTAATACTGCCAATACCGACCCTAGCCCTATTGAGAGACGAAAAATAATGTTGATAAATTCTCCAATGCTTTGCGGAGAATCTTCTCCTCCAAGCCCAGGTAAGTCAGAGAGTGGCGCATACCCCTCTCCAAATGCCACTCCGGCACTACCCAATAACGTATAAACGACAAACAAAATTACCACTACAATCACAATTACTAGTTCATATCGAATTGCTTTAAGAAACTTTTTTAAGAATTCTTTCATTAAAAAAATTTTAACACAAAGGTCAGCGCTCTGCGCTGACCTTTGTTCATTACTTTCCTTTTTTCTTGTCACCTCCTCCACCACTTTTCTTTTTGTTTCCCCATTTTCTAATATCAGTTTTATAGTGGCTTGCAATTTTATCCATAGTCATATTCATCGCTTTATCAAGTAACCAAGAAAATGCAAATAACCCAACAAGTGCAACCGCTGGTAAAATTGCCCCCAATCCGCTTATTCCCTTAATTCCTCTTTTTGCAAGTACTCTCCCTACCTTTCCTCCTGGGAATTTTTCTGCTGCATCAACCTTGTATAATAGTGTCTTATCATAATATTTATCAAAAGCTACTCTTGCATTACGTCCGTCACCTAGCAGAAATTCAAATGCCTGTTTTGGAAATCCTTTGATTTTTCCCCAGCCGCTCTTCGATTTGTATTCTTCTTTTGTCTTATTCCAAACACCCTGCGCTGCTTCAGCTTCCCCAAGAGCGTCATACACCCCTTCTAATTGTCCTGAGTCTAAATCAAAATCTCGTAGCTTTAATATTTGCTCTTCTAACGCATTTCTCTGTTGTGGGAATGTCACTCGTTCGCCGTGCTCGTCTCGACCGTTGAGCACAGGGCGCAGCGTTTCATTGACTTCGGCCTGCGCGTTCTCTTGCATCTCTGCCCTAACTACTGGGTCAGCAAAAATCTCATCTTCGATTTGTTTTACCCTATCTGCTGCTTCTTGTGCACGTGCAGCCATTCTTTGATCAACTGATCTGTCTAATTGATTAATTTTTCTTTCTTTTGCCTCTTCCATTCTCTGCCGTTTCTCTGGATCGGAGACTCCTGCTGCAAGTGTCTGATCAATGTCATCGATTGTGTCCATCAGTGCAGCCTCTTTATTGCTGGCAAATTCTTCTGAATCTTCTAATTTGCGCGTGTAATCTATCCCACCAGGCCGATAGTCGTTATTAGTCAAAGCACTTCCACCCTCAAGAGTACGCCTCAGCGGAGTCTCTTCTTCAGGTTCTGGGTTCGCAAAAGGAGGCTGCAACTCTTGTGGATTTGGTTTTGGAGGTTTGTCTATCATAGATATATTATATATAAAATATTAATATTAGTCAATATATACTCTTCCTTCCATGAAATACTACCATTTAGATATATACAAAGAAAAGAGGCGCCTTAGCGCCTTTAACTTCAATTAATCTTCCCCAAACCTTAGTTCAGATACTTATTGATAATACCGTGAACATCTTGTGGAAACAAAAGGACAAAATGTGGATAGATGTGTGGGAAAGGTGGCGGCAGCCTACGGCTGCCGCCGTGGTACTATCAATGAATATGAAACAGGGAGTCGCATTAGGCATAATGCAGTCGGGAAAGAATGTTTTTTTAACCGGACAAGCGGGATCTGGTAAAACGTATATCTTAAATAGGTATATTGATTTTTTGCGTGCACACGAAATTGATCCCGTTGTGTGTGCCTCTACTGGAATTGCTGCAACTCATCTGGGGGGATCAACGATTCATTCATGGTCAGGAGTTGGTATCAAAGAAAATATTACTGACTACGATATTGAAATTCTCCAAGAAAAACAATATTTATGGAAACGATTTGAACACGCAAAGGTACTTATTTTAGATGAGATTTCAATGATCTCGCCTGACTTGCTCGACTCAATTGATCGTATTTTGCGTGCTTTCAAATTTTCTGCGGAACCATTTGGGGGTATGCAAGTTATTTTTTCTGGAGACTTTTTTCAACTACCCCCCGTTAACGCACGCAACAAAAACCCTGAACGAATGTACGCATGGCAGTCAGGTGTATGGGAACATTTAAATCTAAAAATTTGTTACCTCGAAGAACAGCACCGCCAAAGCGGGAAATCAAGATTGAATCGAATCCTTAATGACATCCGTGACGGGGCTGTTTCTGAAGACTCTATGAATCTCTTGCGAGGTCGATATATGAAAGAGCCTCAAGGATTTCCTGATGCAACAAAATTGTATACGCACAACGTAGATGTTGATCGTATTAATCAAGAGGCATTGGATGCCTTGCCTGCCCTCCCCCGTTTTTTTGACATGTCGTCCAAGGGAAATAAAAGGCTGGTTGAGACTTTGAAAAAAGGAACCCTTGCTCCCGAACGGCTCGGAGTAAAAGTTGAAGCAAAAGTTTTATTCGTAAAAAATAACTACGAAAAAGGCTATATGAACGGATCGGTTGGTGTTGTCACCGACTTTTCTGAGGCAGGATACCCAGTTGTCGAGCTAGTCTCAGGTGCTGAGATCATTGCAGAGCCTGAAACTTGGTCTCTCGAAGAAGGAGGAAAAGTCCTCGCATCAGTCATGCAAGTCCCATTGCGTTTGGCATGGGCGATCACTATTCATAAATCACAAGGTATGTCACTCGATTCGGCTGAGATTGATTTGTCAAAAGCATTTGAATCAGGTCAGGGATATGTTGCCCTCTCTCGACTGCGCTCACTCGAAGGTCTCAAATTAATGGGTTGCAACAAACAGGCACTTGAGGTGAGCAATGTTGTCTTAGAACAAGATTCGACCCTATTAGAGCTCGCTGCCGAACACCAAGAGATCTACGAAGAATTTTCAGAAGACGAAAAACTAAACCGGGTCGAATCATTTCTCTCGTCAATTGGAGCAACGTTTAATGAAGCAGTGGTCATTGAAAACACCAAAAAATTAAAACGGAAGAGACGAAAAAAACAAACTGGGATTCAAACCACACATGAAAAAACAAAAGAGCTCGTCAAACAAGAGTACTCGATTGAAGAAATGGCTCATGTACGAGAATTGACTGAATCAACAATCCTGAAACACCTTGAAGTATTACGGTTATATGAAAAAAATCTTGATATGGGCTATCTCCTACCTGATGAAGAAACAATTAAACAAGTACAAAACGCACGTGATCATATCGAAAGAAAAAATGATAAAGAAGATTTTTTAGAAAGCGGCGAAGTAAAATTGCGTGCACTATTTGATTATCTGGATGGAGATGTTTCGTACGAAAATATTAGGTTGTCGCTCATCGCTTGACAATCAGTTTTTGATAAGTATAATATGTAGACGAGTTTTGGTCTTAATAAATAAAAAACTCGAGACGACGCTGAGCGAACGCTCCAGGAAGACTTGGTGAGGGCATAGATTTATAAATCCTCTCTCGGTCTGTGTACTGACCAGTCTTCCTGTTTGATGTCCTACACTAGATGTGGGGCTTTTTTATTTGACAAAGTCTGTCAAATCACTATAATAATACAAGTACTGAACTTTCTGTTATTCCTGCCTGGGGAAATGGGTTTCCCAGGATGCTCCCGAAAGGTAGAAGCACACAGGTACGTAGATATGTTTCAATACGAAACTGGATGTTTCGAGAGTGAGGGCTCTCTCTATTCCTCGCTTTCGAGACATCCGATAATCAATATTATTAACAAACTTTGTTCTTTGCTTTGTACGGATCCCACACGGGGTCTTTTTTATTTCCAAAAATCAGCTATACTAAAAATGTTGTACTTTTATCGGACACTCGAGCGCGTCCCCCTTCCTCCCCCCCTCCCGGAAGCAAGCTTGAGTGTCCGACCAGCCTTTCGCCTTCATTGTGAGGGCTTTTTCTATTAACAAATCTAGTGGGCGCGAAAATATATAGGTTTGTTACAATAGATTCATGGCTAAATCTAACACTCAAGATTTTGTACCTATTAAAGAAATACGAGGAGGAACCATCATTCTAGAAGATGGGTCTTTAAATTCAATTTTGCTTGTTGCATCTTTAAACTTTGCTCTAAAATCATATGAAGAGCAGATGGCTACTATTGCTCAATTTCAGAATTTTCTTAACTCATTGGAATTTTCTATTCAAATTTGTGCGCAATCAAGAAAGCTGGATGTCAGACCGTACATGGCGACCCTAGAAGAAAAAAGGCGAGACCAAGATAACGACCTGATTAAAATGCAGATCAATGAATATATGCAATTTATTCAGAACTTTTCTGATTCAGTAAACATTATGGACAAAAAGTTCTTTATCGTTATCTCATACACACCTCCCACACTTGGGTCTGGGACTGGATCATCAAATCCACTTGGAAAATTATTTAACAGAGGTGATGATGCTGATACCACTGATGACCAGTTGTTCGAGGAAGCAAAATCTCAATTGGAACAACGCGTTGACCTTGTAACCGCAGGTATTTCTCGGGCTGGTCTGCGGTTGGTACCTCTTGGAACAGAAGAATCGATCGAGGTTCTTTATAGAATTTTTAACCCAGGTGAATCAGAGAAACCAATTCAACTAACATAATTATCATGGCATTAGGATTTGGAAAAAAGAAAAAAAATACTGAAATCGACATTGCGCCGATTCTACCAAAGGAAATGTACCAAGCGGCTGTTTTGGATCTCAAAGACGTGATTGCACCCTCTGCCCTTGAGATTATGCCCAAAGAACTTCACCTAGGTGAAAAAATTGTGCGAACGTTTTTTATCATTTCGTATCCAAAGTTCCTCTCAGACAATTGGTTCTCGCCTATTATCAACTTGGACAAAGAATTTGATGTTTCTATCTTTATCCATCCGGTTGATACTCAGCAGGTTTTACGTAAATTCCAAAAGAAAGTAGCTGAAGTCCAATCACAAATTTACGAACGAGAGAACAAAGGAATGGTGCGTGATCCCGCTCTTGATTCGGCGTACCTCAACCTCGAGGGATTGCGAGACAAACTACAGCAAGCAACCGAAAAACTATTTGATGTGGGTATTTATATTTCTGTGTACGGAGATTCTGAAAAAGAACTAGACAAGATTGAAACAGAAATCAGATCTATTCTCGAATCTAAATTAGTATACGTACGTCCTGCTCTGTTCCAACAAGAACAAGGATTCAAATCAAACTTGCCTCTCAACAAAGACTTGCTCCAGGTGCATTCAAAATTAAATTCGGAGCCATTGGCATCTGTGTTCCCATTTGTGTCATTTAACCTAACGTCTAACCAAGGAATCTTGCATGGAATCAACCGTCACAATTCCTCTCTTATTTTGTTTGATCGATTCTCATTGCCGAACTATAACTCGGTGACGTTTGCAGCATCTGGTTCTGGTAAATCATATGCTATTAAATTGGAAGTGTTGCGAACGCTGATGTTCGATACAGAAGTAATCATTATTGACCCGGAACGAGAATACGAATACCTTGCTGAGGCTACTGGTGGTCGGTACTTTAACATTGCTCTTTCGTCAGAGCACCACATCAACCCGTTTGACCTCCCTGCTCCACGTCCTGATGAATCACGTGCAAACGTGTTGCGATCACACGTCGTATCACTTGTTGGCCTGATTCGAATTATGCTTGGTGGTCTCACACCAGAAGAAGACGCGATTATTGATAAAGCAATTACAGAAACCTACGCACTAAAAGACATTACCCCTGAATCTAATTTTGAAAATATTGAACCGCCGCTACTATCTGACTTTGAATTGGTACTGGCTGGCCTCGAAGGGTCAGAGTCGCTTGTTTCGCGTCTCTCAAAAAACAGGTACAAGGTCAGGATTTTTGAATAAACCATCAAACGTTGATATCAACCGAAAGGTTGTTGTATTCTCAATTCGAGACATGGAGGATGAGTTGCGTTCAGTTGCAATGTATTTGATTACTCAATACATCTGGAACGGCGTGAGGAGGAATTTGAAAAAACGGCTACTTGTAATTGACGAGGCGTGGACAATGATGAAATCAGAGGATGCAGCGTCGTTCTTGTTTGGTATGGCAAAACGAGGTCGAAAATATTACCTAGGTCTAGCAACAATTACCCAAGACGTGAACGACTTTTTGAAATCACCGTATGGAGTCCCCATTATTACTAACTCGTCGATGCAATTACTACTGAAACAGTCTCCCACCACCATTGATTTGGTACAAGACACCTTTAACCTCACTGACGAGGAAAAATATCTACTGATGGAGGCCCAAGTCGGAGAAGGAATCTTCTTTGCGGGAACCAAACACGTGGCAGTAAAAATTATTGCTTCGTACACAGAGGACCAGATCATCACCTCGGATCCATCACAAATCTTAGCGATCAAACAAGCAAAAGAGAAAATGGATCTACAATTCTAATTTGACATTATTATACTTAAAATGTATAATATATATTAGTAGATCTTAAGATTTACGTGAGTTATTGAGAGGAGAAAACATGACTTACAAAAAAATTGATCGCAAATCACCTGCTATCATGTCCGCTCTTGCTGCAGCGCCTCTTTTTAAAAAACAAGGAACTGTGCGTGCACGAGCAGCCAAAGATGGTGAGGTAATCGAAACTATCCTTGGTAGTGGTGATTTTGAAACAGAAAACGTGGCCGTCCTTGGAGACTGGATTGTTACCAATCCAACGGGCGAACAATATATCATCTCTGGTTCAAAATTTTTTGACAGATACGAAGATACTGACGAAAATGGTGTCTTTGCCGCTCGCGGCTATTGTCGGGCAATTCCAAATCCTGAGGGTGTACCGATTGAAATCATGGCCTCATGGGGAACACCACAAATGGGCGATGAAAACTGTCTCGTGGCAGATACCTGCGATGAAAACGGTGAAAATATGGGCGGAGAGCCCTATCTCATCGAAGGTGATGCCTTTGCGGTAACATACGCACCTGTGTAACCAATAGGACTGGGCCAGAAGCAACGCTTCTGGCCTTTTATATACTCTCAAGTCCGAGGAATTCTCGTTTGGTATCTGACTTGTGAGCAGTTCGTTCGTGACGGCGCATTCCCATAACAATTCCAAGTGCGATAAATTCAGCCAGTAGGTGTGACCCACCATACGACATGAACGGTAATGTGGTTCCCGTAACAGGTAGATATCCCACATTAATGCCCACGTGCACAAAAAAGTGCGCGAAAAAATATATAGCTACTCCCCCCGTAAATAACATTTCAAAATTTGACTCCCCCCTAGTTGCACCACTGACTAACCTAAAGATAATCACCCCGAAAAGCAAAAATACAATCAACAGACCAACAAACCCCCACTCTTCTCCGAACGACGAGAAGATAAAGTCTGTTTCATGTTCGGGCAAGAACTGCAGGCGAGATTGTGATCCATATCCTACTCCTTTTCCAATAAACTGCCCTGAACCAAGAGCGATCCGAGCCTGGTTTGCGTTATATCCAGTCCCCTGCAGATCAGCCGTTGGGTTCAAAAACGTCAAAACTCGCTGTTTTTGGTACTCTGCAAATCCAAAGTTCCAAAGTAGCGCAAACGAGATTGCCCCTAAAACAAACAACCCAAGTAAATGTTTCCAGTTGAGGCCCGCAATCATGACCATTCCAAACCAAATGAAGAATATAATCATTGCTGATCCAAAGTCTGGTTGCAGCAACACAAGGCCAAAAATAATTGCCGCATAAATTCCAGAAATTATGATATGAGAAAAATCAGCAATCTGCATATGCCTCTTGGTAAAGTACTTGGCCAAAACCAATAGAATAATAATTTTTGCAAAATCTACTGGCTGAAATGCCAGGGCTCCAAAAGAAAACCATGACCGCGCACCCCCAAACACCGAACCAAATACAAACAAAAGCCCCAGCACAACAGCTATGGCAGCATACAAAATGGTCAACACCTTTGAATTTTTCAAAAAACGAAAATTAAAAGCTGATGCAACAAAAAATGCAATCAAAGAAACTCCTAATGAAAAAAGTTGTTTATAAAAAAGTCCATTGTTGTCTCCGTATGAGTTAATTGAAACCAACCCAAAAAAGACAAGCAGTAGTGCGCTCCCCAAGATCATCCAATCTATGTTTTTATAAAACGATAATATTCTCATGATTTGTTTAGAACAACGAAACCTCTTCGATAAAGACGTCAATTTTTGTCACCTCTTGGTCAAATGGCTCGGGCCAAGTGAAGAAGATTGTCGCCTGACTGTCTCGATCCATATATTCCAAAAATGTTTTTGATGATTGATAAACATTTCCATCTTTGTTGTACAAAATTGCGGTAATTGCCAAATCTCGTACTGGCGTAATGGCCTTGTTCGAAAGAACTAGTTCAAGCTTTGGATCTGTCTCGGTGTCTTGGAGTTTCCTGCTGGAGACAAATACTTCTTGTTTTGGTGGCTCTGATTTAGTCCAAACGGATTCCCCCACTAATTTTAGAAATACTTTACTGACTGACTGGAAACCAGTGTTCACAATGGGTTCAAAGACTGGTTTGGTTTCAGTTGGTAGAATTGTGACTTCACCAAAAATTTCATCGATTAAAATATTGTCTTGATTAAATAGCTCGAACTTGTAAGTAGCGTCTACTTTGACGTCAAAATTCGGATTCTCGATAAGTCCTGCAAGGTTGTATACTCCATTAGAGATTTGAAATGCCCGACCCCACTGTACGTTTGGTTCAGTTGCAGAAAACGGACAGACCAATTCACAGACTCCGCCACAGTCAATTCCTTCTTCGAGTCCGTTGAGTTCTCCATCAAAACAAGTTGGGGCTTGATAGATAAATAGTGAATACACGCCAAAAAGAATAAGGCCTACAATTGTAAGAAAACCCAAAATAATTACCGTTCGCCTATTTCTTGCCCACGCTGACATGTCTCTCATTATAAAACAGAGATTGTAAAATCAAAATGAATGATTTAGACTGATAAGTATATGAATACAGATGAGATTAAACAAAAGTTGACAGAAGAAAAAGCTCTGCTGGAACGTGAGCTATCTGATGTTGCTGTAGCTGATTCGGAAAATCCAGGAGGATACGTTGGTAAAGAGCCAGATATGAACGATGAAAACCCTGCTGATGTCCTAGAAGAAGGACACGAGCAAGAAGTGTTTTCAAGAAACCAAGCAATCACCAATGATTTAGAAATGCGTCTCGTGAACATCAATAAGGCATTGGATGCATTAGAAAACCATCGTTACGGTGTATGTAACAAAGGAGGAGAAGACCACCCCATCGAAGAAGATCGTCTCGAGGCAAACCCCGCAGCAACAACCTGCAAAGACCACATGTAATTAAAAATCGAGCATTACTGCTCGATTTTTTTATAAAAAAAGCCCGCCTGGTTGGCGGGCTCGATATTTATTTTTTTGCCTTTACGACAGGTTTGACCACAGGGTTTTTCTTAGCCTTTGGTTTCACCTGGACAAGCTTTGGCCTGGCGGCCTCAGCTTTTACTGGAGACAGATCTGAAGGGCTCTTGGTCGATTTTTTCTTTTTCGACTTTTGAGGCTTTTTTTTGATCTTGCGCACAGCAATGCACCCGGTGTACCCGTCTGTGCAATCAACTCGAATCAAGCAATTTTCACGCGGATGGTGGTCTACCATTCCGGTGACAACCATCCTGTATTGTGTACGGCGCCCATCTTTTACTGGATAGACATCCAGAAAAATATGTCGGATGCCGTCAGGCATCACCTTTTGACAAATGTTAACCGAGACGAACATCTCACCTTCGGCTTTTTTAAATTCTTTGCCATACATGCAAAGATTTACGACGCCGCCCTTAACAGGGACTTTTGCAGAATAATACCGCTTGGTGCCTCCGCCAGCAACAGGAATTTCGATTAATTCTCGCTCTTTTTTACCCTTTTTGTTGCGTTGAACCACAGGTAGGTTCATCTTCACCACCAAACCACTAAACAAGGCAACCCGAGTTGCATTTGATCCACGGAAAGGCTTGATCCCCGCATATTTGCGGCCATCATCAACTGCTTGAGATAGCTGTTTTGCGAGCTTTGCAGATGCCCCGTTTAAACCCGAATTCTTTTTTTTCTCTCTCTTTTTGGGTTTTTTTGTGGGTCGTTTTTTACTCGCCTTTTTAAGGGCGTCTCCCATTGCCGTTCCTGTTGATACAGCCTGGGCTACCTGGTTTCTTGCATTCATAGCTGACATAATATTTCTCCTTTATGTCGTTTTTAAAAGATCATACGATCACCGAAAAACATTTTTCGGCATAATAAAGTATATCAAATATTTATTATTTGTCAATAAAAAAGGCCCACTAATGGGCCTGAAGTTGCTAATATGGACGCCCTACTCGAACGTCTCATAAAAGTAAGTGATTGGAACTTTGAGTATTTTTGAAATTTGCCAGAGGCGACTTGCCGCAACGCGGTTTGTGCCTCTCTCGTATTTCTGGACCTGCTGGAAAGTAATTCCCAGTCGCTGGCCCAGCTTTTCTTGAGACATTTTGAGCTCTTTCCGGCGTGTCCTTATCTGGAATCCGATAAGTTCATCCGCAGCGGATGCCGCTCTTGGTTTGTGGTCTTTTCTCATAATACTTACTCCTCTCTTATGAGTTAGCGAATTGAAACAATTCGCAATAATATTATACTAAATATATACTGTAAAGTCAATTTATTACTGTGTTATAGTGCGTCTATGAACTTGGGAAAGTTATTTACTGCACAGGCCGATTTTTCGGCTCCTCAAATTATTGAAATTGAAGTCGATATTACCAAGCGAGGTATACCGGCTTTTTCTATTGTTGGTCTTGGTGATAAAGCGGTTGATGAATCCCGTGAACGCGTGAACGCTGCGCTGAGAAACTCTGGATTTCGTGAACCTAAACAATACAAAACTGTTGTGTCTCTTTCCCCTGCAAGTCTAAGAAAAGAAGGTTCATACTTTGATCTCCCAATCGCCCTAGGAGTTCTACTGGCAGACGACGAAGTTGAGCTAGAATTTTCTACTGAAAACAAGTTGTTTGTTGGGGAACTTTCTTTAGACGGAATCCTGAAACCAATTAGCGGCGCTCTCTCTATTGCGTTATGTGCGAAACAGACGGGAATCACCTCTTTGTACGTGCCTGCAGAAAACGCTGATGAAGCAGCGCTCGTTGAAGGTCTGCGTGTCTTTCCAGTTAAAACATTGCAACAGCTCATTGAACATCTGGCCCAAGAACACGCAGAAGAAAAAAATTCATCAAAAATTATTAGACCTCATAAACAAGTAGCACCCCCAGGACAAACAGAGCCTACTGTCGATTTCTCACATATTGTTGGCCAAGAACACGTTAAGCGTGCCTTAACCATTGCAGCTGCTGGTCGACATAACATAGCAATGTACGGACCGGCAGGGACCGGAAAGACCATGCTTGCGAAGGCATTTTGCGGGATCCTGCCTAATCTAAATCCTGATAAACAAATTGAGAGCACCGTAATTCATTCGTGCCATGGCTCAGACATCAACGGACTAATAACTGAACCACCGATGCGTGCGCCGCATCACACATCATCTTATGTAGCTGTTATTGGAGGTGGTGCGTATCCGAAACCCGGTGAAATAACTCTTGCTCATAACGGAGTTTTGTTTCTGGATGAATTTCCTGAATTTGATAAGCGAGTTTTAGAATCTTTGCGTGAGCCGCTCGAAGACAAGCAGGTTCGAATTTCTCGCTCAAAGGCATCAAAAACATTTCCTGCAGATTTTATTTTAATCGCTGCGATGAACCCTCCGAGTGCTGTTTACCGATCAGGTAGTTTAATCACTCCCGCAGACGAACGTCG
>JAHDEI010000028.1:0-2877 GCA_020628915.1 Minisyncoccota bacterium
ATAGTGCTCTTTTTTCTTCTGCTAGATCAGCCATATCTGCAGGAATATCCCCCTCAACGATTTCGTTCCCCATTTCACCTTGGAATCTGTATGACTTCATTGTCATCAAATCAACCACTCCTTCGAGAGTTGATTCGAAACCAATTGGAATTTGAGCCATCACTGCGTCTTTAGTTAGACGATCAATAATAGATTGGAATGCAGTTTCAAAGTTAGCTCCAATTTTGTCGAGTTTATTGATGAAACACATTCGTGGAACACCATATTTATTTGCTTGTTTCCAAACAGTTTCTGATTGAGGCTCTACACCTGCGTTACCATCAAATACCACTACAGCACCATCAAGTACTTTTAGTGATCTTTCTACTTCCGCTGTAAAGTCAACGTGGCCTGGTGTATCAATAATATTAAATCGATGCTCCAGATCCTTATTGCCAACTTCTTTTGTCGGTGTCCAAAAACAAGTTGTAGCAGCAGAAGTAATTGTAATACCTCGCTCTTGCTCTTGTTCCATCCAGTCCATTGTAGCTGCACCATCGTGCACCTCCCCAATCTTGTGTGACCGACCTGTGTAATACAAAATACGCTCGGTAGTAGTAGTTTTACCGGCATCAACGTGCGCAACAATTCCAAAGTTTCGCACTTTACTTAGTGGATAATCTCTCGACATATATATCTATTATTTATTAATATCTTAGCCCTGCGGACATAAAATTGCTGGTATTATAGCGTATCTCAGAGTTTTCGCAATTAAAAAACACATAATATTATGTGTTTTTTAATTGCGGATGTTATTCGCCAACACCATTTGCCCTTCGACACAATGTATATTGTAGTTCATACACTGCAATATCATTAAACTCTGCTCGTTGCTCTTCAGTAAGACTCTGAGCTTGTTGCGCAACAGTTTGGTTAGCTTGTGCGTGACAAGCTGCTCTCACTTGTAATGGATATGCTGCTTGTTGACGTGGGATCCATGAGAACCACCAGAACGCTCCCGCCAATACTGCGAGTAAAACAATGAGTTTTACCAGTTTTACCCACGGAAGATTCATAGATTTTTTATCTTTTTTCTCCATATATATTTACTTAGTATCTCGATATTGTACATGAGTTTAACTCAGAAACAAATGTGAAAAAGATAAACACCCCTGTATTCTTTCTGAGCTTGCAAAATAGTGTTATGAGCAATCTTACAAAATAATAAAAGGAAAAGCACTGAAGCAACTTTTGCCCACAAAACGAAGCGAGCGTAACCGACTCCAGCGTGTACTCCTCTTTGCGTGTGGTAAATAAAAAGAGCGCTTATACGCTCTCCTACTACCATGCAAAGTGTGCAAATGCTTTATTGGCCTCTGCCATCTTGTGGGTATTAATTTTTTTCGTTACTGCTGTCCCTTCCCCTCTTGACGCAATGATTAGTTCGTCTGCTAATCGTTCTGCCATAGACGTTCCCTTTCCTGATCTTGCCGCATCAATAATCCAACGCATAGCTAGTGAGAGTTGTCGCTCAACTTTAACTGGAACTGGCACCTGGTAATTAGCACCTCCAACTCGTCTTGATTTAACTTCCATCTCTGGTCCCGCTTGTCGCAATGCCTCTTCAAAAATCATGAGCGGCTCCTTTGTACCCTCTTTGTCTTTGATAATTTCCAAAGCTCCGTAAACGATCTTCTCAGCCGTGTTTTTCTTTCCATCAAGCATGATGTAGTTGATGAATTGGGAAATCTTCTTTGAGTTATATACTCTGTCTTCAGTTACGTTGTTGATTTTTTTGTGTGGTCGTCGCATATTATATTTTAAATTTATTCACCTGATCCACCTTTTGGTCTTTTAACTCCATACTTTGATCGTGCTCCTTTTCGACCATCTACTCCTTGTGCATCAAGCTTACCTCGCACAACTGTATATCGTACATTGATATCTTTTACTCGACCTCCCCTAACCATTACCACAGAGTGTTCTTGCAAATTATGCCCTTCTCCAGGAATATACGCAGTGATCTCTTTTCCGTTCGTTAGCCTGACACGAGCAATTTTTCGTACCGCTGAGTTAGGTTTACGAGGGTTTGCTGTGGTCACCTTAGTACATACACCTCTTTTGAAAGGAGCTGGATAGTATGAAGGTTTATTTTTTAGCAAATCAAAACCTTGCCCAAGCATAGGTGCTTTTGATTTTTTAGTTCTCTTTTTTCGTCCCTTTCGGACTAATTGATTAACTGTTGCCATAGTTTTTTAATGTAATGCGCAGTAGTATACCAGTGCGATTATTTTTTGCAAGTAAATTTCTAGACATTTTGAAAGGGATAATTTACAATGTTTTCAGAACAATCAGGAGAATAATACATGTCAGGTTCAAAAAAATATAAAGACGCTCAAAAATCATTTAATAAAACGCTCAAGGAAAAATCTGGAAGTTTTTTCAAAAGACTTTTTGGTCAAGATGCAAAAAAATTGTCTGAGTCATTTGGGCTCACCGGCAGCGAAGCTGATCAATTTGATGCATATGTTGCAGAAGAATCTCAAAAAAAATACATCAAAGAGCGTTTCGGATAATAAAAGCACCTCTCAAGGTGCTTTTTTTTAGATTAGCGATTTTCTTCCACAATGCGCCTATATTCAGGAAAGTGCTCATATTGAAATTCTCCATCCCACCACTCTAGCAATACAGTATCTTCAGGAAAAAAGAACATATGTGGAATATTTTCATTAATTATCATGAGTTCATTTTTGCCAATAGTCTGTAACACATCTTCTCCATTTATCTTGCTGGTCATCTCAATTGACCCAAACAACACCACCAAATATTTTTTATGTGGGTGCATCTCACCCGCCCTATATTTTCCTGCCTCTGTGTATACAGAAAAATACTCTTGAC
>JAHDEI010000028.1:2887-4708 GCA_020628915.1 Minisyncoccota bacterium
GCAATACATACTTGTTTACTCTCCCTCTTTTCCCGTCTTGATTGTATGCCATATCTTTAAATTAATTCCTTAATGATCTGAGACAGCATTTGTGGATTGGCTTTACCTTGGGTTGCTTTCATTCCCTGTCCGATGAAAAATTGCATCATCTTTCCGTCTCCTGCTTTCAATTTCTCAACGACATCTGGATTCTCGGCAAGAATTTTTTCAACGATAGGCTTGAGTTCGTCAGTATTTGATGATTGTAGTAGATCATGTTTTGCAGCAATACCTTCTGCGTCCCCTCCCTCTTTATACATAATTGAAAGCATGTCTTTAGCTCCACGCGAAGAAAGCTCGTTACGTGCAATCATTGAAAGCATAACGAGCATATTTTCCGGAGTAATTCTTGTTACATCCCCATCTTCGTTTTTAATGAGCCCTGCCACATCTGAAGTAATGTAGTTGACCGCTTTACTGATATCAATGTTTTTATCAGCCTCTTCCAGTACACCAGTAAATAGTTCATCTAATGTTTGGTTGTATAGAAATGTTTCAGTTGCTTCTTCTGAAACACCCAAGGCAATATATCTAGATCTTTTTTGCCATGGTAATTCTGGTAGTGTTTTTTTAATTACATCTTTTGAAAATTCTTGAATTTCTGAGAGCTTGAATTTAGGAATATCAGGGTCTGGAAAATATCGATAATCATCCGCAGACTCTTTGGTTCGTTGTGAGAACGTTTTTTGTCCGTCTTCGTCCCACCCTCGAGTTTCTTGGATAATTGTCTCCCCTGATTCAATTGCCTCTACCTGTCTCTTGATTTCGTACTCAATTGCTGCTCCTACAATTTTAAAAGAGTTGAGGTTCTTTACTTCGACCTTGGTGCCAAATTCGTCTGTTTTTGAGACAGAGATGTTTGCCTCTACACGCATCTCCCCTTTTTCAAGGTTTGCTTCTGATACACCAAGCGTTCTCAGCAACAACTGCAGCTCACGTCCAAAATTCATTGCAGATTCTGCATCATGAATTACCGGCTCTGTTACAAGTTCCATAAGTGGAACACCTGCACGGTTAAAGTTCACCAGTGAGTGATCACTTTCGTGTTGTGATGTTGCTGTGTCTTCTTCTAGGTGGATGCGTGTTAACTCAACGCCAGAAAGTACCCCCCCTGAAACAAGTGGATATTTGTATTGTGAAATTTGATACGCCTTTGGGATATCTGGATAAAAATAGTTTTTTCGGTCAAACTCTGTGAAGTCAGCCAGCCCTCCGTCAACAGCTGCTCCAACCCGCAGCACTTGTTCTACTGCCTTCTTGTTAACCATTGGGAGTGTTCCTGGCTGCGCTGTACAAACTGGACAAATATGCATATTTGGCTCACCTGCAAACGGATCGTTCTTACACTCACAAAACATCTTTGTTTCTGTGTGTAGCTCCGCGTGGATCTCGAGCCCAATTGTTGGTTTGTAGCCTTTATACTCAGTCATGATTCGACTATTTTATCACAGTCGTTTGCGATATATTCAAATTTAGAACATAATGCTATCAGTCTGGAGGATCTGATGGAAAAATATATTAAATGTAAATTTATGTTCGTGTTCAATCTCATTGCTTGGTCTGTAGTTTTCATTGTTGCAATTTTTGAACATGGGCTCCCATAAAATATAGTCACACTCTCGTGTGACTATTTTTCATATTTAGGATCAGCATTGAGCGCTTTTTTAAATGTCTCGAGGCAGCGTTTCCGTGCAAAGTCATGCTCTACTATTTCAGTTGGGTACTGGTCTGTTCCATATTCGGGTATCCACTTCTTGATGTACTCAAAATCAGGATCAAATT
>JAHDEI010000029.1 GCA_020628915.1 Minisyncoccota bacterium
GCAAAATACGAGTCAAATAAATCGACGATTTACCAGGCAACCTATCAATCAGTTGGAAATAGAGCCACCCAAACACAACACTCCAGATGAGTTTCTTTTTGCCATTTCTGCCGAGGGAAAACTGCAGCAGACAGACGTACGAATAGAAGGTGTTCCTATAAATTTCGTTATAGATTCTGGAGCTTCGTGCAACATTATTGATAGTAGTACTTGGGACATGCTAAGTAAGCACAAACCTCAAATACGTCTCCATGAAACTCAAGCATGCATTTTCCCCTATGGTGCTAATTCACCCTTACCTCTTCGCGGGTTAATCTATTGTGACGCAGCCATAGAAAACAAACGAGAAATTGCTAGAATTTTTGTCACAGATGCCAAATCCTCAGGATGTTTATTAGGGAAAAACACCTCAACCGTTCTGGGCCTCATTCATATCGAGACTGTTAACACAGTAACCTCTAAATACTCCTTAATCACAGACAAACATCCAAAGCTATTCAGTGGTTTAGGGCTTCTTAAAAACAAGAAAGTCAAGCTCGAAGTAGACCCAAAAGTCCAGCCTGTTCGTCAACCACTACGTCGAGTTCCATTCCATGTACGGAAAGACCTAGAAGAAGAGTTAAATAGACTACTCAAATTGGATGTCATCGAGCGAGCAGAAGGACCTACGTCATGGGTTTCTCCGGTGGTGACAGTTCCAAAAAAGGACGGTTCAGTACGCCTATGTGTTGACTTAAGAATGGTCAATCAAGCAATTCGTAGACGACAATACCCGATACCAACCATTGATGAGATGTTGGAGAAACTCAGTACGGGAAAAGTATTCTCGAAAATTGACTTAAACATGGGGTATCATCAGATAGAACTCGATGAGTCATCAAGGGCATTAACCACATTCTCCACTCCAAATGGATTGTTCCGCTATAAGCGCCTGGTTTTCGGGGTTTCATCTGCCTTCGAAGAATTTCACGAGATGGTCAGTGATCTTTTTCAAAATGAACAAGGAATACAAAGTATTGCAGATGACATAATCGTGTGGGGAGAAAATGTTCAAGAACATGATAAGACACTCAACAGATGCTTGCAGATTCTGTCAGAGAATGGCTTAACGGTTAACGGAAAAAAATGTCAGTTCGGTCTAAAAGAGGTAGAATACTTCGGCTACAAAATTTCCCAGAATGGAATCAAACCTTCACCTGATAAAGTGGAAGCAATTCGCGTGTTTACAGCACCAAAAAACGTATCTGAGCTACGAAGTTTTCTTGGACTTCTTACCTACCTTGGGCGTTTTATTCCAAATCTAGCCAGCAAAACGGAACCTTTACGTGCATTGTTGAAGGAAGGCACTCGATGGGTTTGGAATAATAATCATCAGCAATGTTTTGGAGAACTCAAAGAGTCAATTACCCATCAAAGCAGCTTAGCACACTTTGACCAATCTAGTGAGTGTCATCTTTATGTCGACGCTGGACCTAAAGGATTAGGTGCCATGTTGGTACAGCAAAACGGAAATAAGCAGGGGGTTGTAGCCTACGCTTCCAGATCATTAACCCTGACAGAGCAAAAATACAGCCAAATTGAGAAAGAAGCTCTTGCCGTTGTGTGGGGCAGTGAAAAATTTCACATCTATCTTTTTGGAAAACAATTTACAACTTACACCGATCACAAACCGTTGTTAAAGCTCTTTTCTGAACAAGGTAACCCCTCACCAAGAATACTTCGGTGGAGTTTAAGACTACTACCATACAAGTTCAACTTATGTCATATTAAAGGACAAGAAAATCCAGTAGACGTTCTTTCGCGATCACCATGTCCTACTATAGATAAGAATGAAGATGCTGAACATTTCATCAAATACGTAGTTGCTAACACAATTCCCAAAGCTATTACCCTGTCAGATCTACTACATGCTTCCGAAACTGATAACGAACTCTTAACGCTTAGAGATGCTATTCGAAACAACACCTGGAGTATGGTCGACAAGTCATATATACGCATTAAAGACGAACTCGTGTGTAAAAATGATCTGGTTATGCGCGGTTGCCGAATTGTGATACCAAAAACATTGCGTGGGAGAGTCTTAAACATAGTACACGAAAGTCACCTTGGTATCGAAAAAACAAAAGCATTACTGAGAACGAAGGTATGGTGGCCGAAAATCGATCATGAAGTGGAAGAGAAAATCAAAAGCTGTCTCTCCTGCACACAACTACAGACAAGTGAACCCCTCGAACCGCTACAAATGACAAGGATGCCTCTGCCCTGGGAAAACCTACATATTGATCTATGTGGACCTCTTCCAAATGGTGATCACTTGCTGGGAATCATGGATGCAGGTTCACGATGGCCAGAAGTCTATGTTTTACGCGATGTATCCACTGCCACAATATGCAAACACATGCAATATCTTTTCTCGGTATTTGGTGTTCCAGAACAAATCACAACCGACAATGGGCGACAATTTACTAGCCAAGAATTTTCGAAGTTTTTATCTGATTGGGGCGTGACGCATAGGAAAATCACCCCCTATTATCCACAAGCAAACGCCGAAATTGAGAGATTTTTCCGGACAATCATGAAAACAATCAAAGCCGCTGAAGCCGAAGGTGAAAATTATCAATCACAAATGCGAAAATTTCTTCTAACGTATCGGAATACTCCACATTGCTCAACGGGTGTATCTCCAGCAAAACTTATATTTGGTAGGCAGCTCTCGGATAAGGTTTTTTCAATCAAACCAAAAGCGCGCAAAATCTACTCTGACGCACAAAAACATGACTCGGTCAAGAAAGCCAAAATAAAGTTTTATGCTGATAAAAAAGCCAAGGTATCAAGCATCGTAGAGGGAGATCAAGTATTGGTCAAGCAAATGAGGCTGAACAAGTTGACGCCGACATTTGGGCGACAAATATTTAAAGTGACACAGAGAAAAGGAGGTTCGCTGATATTGCAAGGTGAAAATGGAAAAGTAACGATGAGGCACGTTTCAGCTGTGAAAAAGGTGCATGCCAGGGATCAGCAGTTGAGCCCACTGGAAGCTAATTATACAGATCCCAATATCGACAACATTGTCATACTCTCAGATGAAGAGGAACTGCCAGATGATCATCCCGACACTAACAACACAAACTCTGATGAGACCAAGGAGAGAAACGTCTTCACGGATTTCAATGAAGGCAAATTTGGTAAAGCAAGTGGAAACAGCCCTTCCAGTATGAGTGACGTGAGACGGTCCCGAAGAACAACACAAGGAGTCCCACCACAGAAATGGTGCTCGCGCTAAACCTCTTTGATGAAAGGGACGGTTATAGTGATTGCACTTACTAATCATTCTCATTTCCCATACCTGTACATATTATGCTGTATTATTTGTGTTCATACTATTTATTCCTATCCTTATTGTTTGTTACTCTTACTAACCATTGTATGCCCTTTTTAGACCAGTGGGCTTTTATATCTTCAATATAACTGTATTTGACTTATCATAAATGGCGACTCTGGATCTTAACCCACCCTCACCTCTATCCTTCTCAGCAAATCACTCATCATCAAGTCAATTGTGGACTAAGTGGATTTCATCTCTGGAACTGTATTTCCTCGCTGCCGGTATATCCGATAACACTCGACAAAAAGCTCTCCTTCTGTACCTTGGAGGGGAAGAACTTCGTGAGATTCATGCGACTTTGGGAGATAAAGGAACAACATTTAGCGCAACAAAAGAGCTCTTGGATGTGTATTTCTTACCAAAAAAGAATTTGACGTTCGAACGAAGTAAATTCAGATCTGCCTCTCAACTTGGAGGAGAAACATCACAAGCCTTTATTACTCGTCTTCGCTCGCTTGCTCTCACCTGTGAATTTGACAAATATTCCTCTGATTCAGCCATAATCGATCAATTCATAGAGAAAACTGCCTCTCAATCATTGCGACGTCAACTGCTACGTCTGAGCAATCTCACTTTATCTGATCTTCTCTCTCAGGCGCAATCGTTAGAACTATCACAATTTCAAGCATCGGCCATGGAAATAAAGTCAGAGCCATCAACGCAAGAACTGCCGATCGAAGAAGTGAATAAGTTATCTTTAAAGTCAGGCACTAATAAGTCACTGTACTGCTACGGTTGTGGTTCGTCAAAACACCTTCACGGTAGCAGTGATTGCCCTGCAAAGGGAAAAGAATGTTATACTTGCCAGAAGCAAGGTCATTTTTCATCTGTTTGCCGTCAATCAAAGCAAAATACGAGTCAAATAAATCGACGATTTACCAGGCAACCTATCAATCAGTTG
>JAHDEI010000009.1 GCA_020628915.1 Minisyncoccota bacterium
GCAGGGTAGCAGGTAACGCCTGTCGACCGTGAGGTTAGAGGTGCGAGCAGTGACGTGTGAGGTTGAAAAACCGAGCACCCCTCGGGCGATTTATCGCCTGAGGGGTATGCCCACAGTAATGTGGGAGTGAAACGGCTAAATCCTTACCTATGTGCAAAGTCGAGTTCCCGTCGCGTATGCGAATTGGGTTCGTGCCGCAAAGAGTTGTATGGCGACATATAACCAAGATAAATGATCATCACACCACCTTTGGGAGGTGACAGAATCCGGCTTACGAATCAGAAGATATCAAAATACTGGGCTCATCGCCTGGTATTTTGTTTGCTATAATTTTGTGACGTGAAAAAAGCAAAAGTCGACAAACCATTTTTGGTGATCTCAATGCTCCTTTGTGGGCTTGGCTTTTTATTATTCTTTTCTGTTTCTCTAGGTACCCTTGAAACAACATCTGGTTTCTTGCGGACTATCATCAAACAAGTCATTGCACTTGGCCTCGGCCTTTCTCTCATGATATTCATCGCATATTCAAAACAATTTGATTACAGAAAGCTTAAATATGCATCTTTAGCTATATTTGTGGCTGTTATCGTACTCGAGTTACTTGTGTTCCTGCCTGGCATAGGTCTGGAAATAAAGGGGGCGCGAAGATGGATTGATTTGGGGGTAGCAAGTATTCAACCCTCAGAGTTTCTTAAGCTAGGGGTTGTTATATTTTTATCTGCGCTATGTGCAGAATACGGAAAAAAGCTCTCAAAATTGAAACCGCTTTTTTTTGCAATCTTGCTGACACTAGGTGTCGTCTTCGTTATATTGTTTTTAGCAAAAGATATCGGTACATTTCTTGTGATTTCAATTGCGTGTTTTGGGATCCTCTTTATCTCAAAGGCATCCAACCTCCACCTTTTTGGACTTGCAGGACTAGGTGCAACTACATTATTAGGTGCTGTTTACTTTTTTAGACCATACGCATGGGGCAGATTGACTAGTTTTTTTAATATCACAGAGGATGCGCTTGGTTCAGATTTTCAAATTGATCAATCACTTTGGACGATAGGTTCCGGAGAAATATTCGGAAGAGGCTTTGGACAATCATTGCAAAAGTTTTCCTACCTTCCTGAGCCTTTGGGGGACAGCATTTTTGCTGTTACAGCTGAAGAGTGGGGCTTTTTTGGGTCGGTGATTCTAATATTACTATTTCTTTTCTTTGTAATACGTGGGTTCAATATTGCAAAACGTTCGAAAGATGTCTTCGGGCAGTACTTGGTGACAGGACTAATTCTACTTATTGGCGCACAATCTTTTATTAACATTGCTGCGATGCTTAAACTATTTCCTCTTTCAGGAATGCCTCTTATATTTGTATCCCAAGGGGGAACTGCATTGTTAGGTGCACTCATATCTGTTGGGATTATCTTAAACGTTTCTCGCTTCGCTAAAAAGAAAATATAGATCCCTCTTACTTGCTGCCGTTTGTGCTATAAACAAATAGTCCACACTTGATACGAAGAGAGGCTGAGCTATAATCAAATGCATGAAGATTGTTTTGACAGGAGGAGGAACTGGTGGGCATTTTTACCCGCTTATTGCTGTTGCTGACCATATTTTTGATGGTGCCGAAAAACAAAAACTACTCAAGCCAGAAATTTATTACCTAGCTGACAAGCCGTACGATGCACAACTGCTACACAGAAAAGAGATTAAGTTTGAAAAAATTCACGCAGGAAAATTACGAAGGTACTTCTCAATCAAGAATATTTTTGATGCCTTCAAGACATTGTATGGCTTAATCACTACATTCTTTTTAATGTTCAAATTATATCCAGATGTGGTATTTACCAATGGATCATATGTTGCAGTTCCAGTTTTATTTGCTGCAAAGCTGCTGCGAATTCCAATTTTTCTCCATGTTTCAGACGCAATCCCTTCTCGTGCAATTCTGACTGCGCACAAGAAAGCCAAAAAGATCTCAATCGCATTTCCAGATGCAGCAGAATACCTTCCAAAAGACAAAATTGCTCATATCGGAAACCCTATTCGTGATGAAATTATGAGACCCCTCACAAATGGGGCGCATGAGTTTCTGGAGCTTGAATACCAGATTCCTACGATTTTTATTATCGGAGGATCTTCTGGTGCCCAAGTAATGAACGACGCTGTCGTTGATGCTCTACCTAAACTACTTTTAAAATACAATGTCATTCATCAGATAGGTAAGAAAAATTACGCTGAAACAAAAGGGCGAGCTGATGTGGTTCTCTATGATCACCCATTTAAAGGACGTTACAAACCTTATGCATACCTTGATGTTCTTGCAATCCGAATGTCTGCTGGTGCTGCAGACGTAATTGTTTCTCGTGCCGGGGCTGGATCAATATCAGAAATAGCTCAATGGCAGAAACCTTCGGTAGTTATTCCAATACCAGAGTCTATTTCTCGTGATCAAGAAAAAAATGCATTTTCGTATGCTCGCTACGGCGCTACCGTTGTCATGAAACAGGCAAATCTTTCAGCAAACTTGCTAATTTCTGAAGTAGAGAGAATTCTCACAAATGACAAAGTGAGGGAAGACATGGTTGAGGGTGCCAGAGACTTTTCACGTCCAGACGCTGCTGCACGTATAGCTGACGAAATACTTGAAATAGCTTTGAAACACGAAAAATAATGGATATAAAAAAATTTCAAAAGAAAGTTGAAGACTTTACCTGTGAGCACTGCGGTGCACAAAATAAGGGTGACGGATTCACTAATCATTGTTCCAAATGCCTAACGTCAAAACACGTTGATATTTTTCCAGGAGACAGAAAGGAGACGTGTGGAGGATTGATGCCAGTTAGCTCAATTACCAAAAAAGGAGACCGTTATGTTCTTCGACAAAAGTGTCTCACATGCGGTTATGTAAACGGAGATCACCTGAGGTCGACAGACGACTTTGATGCTCTTATTGATCTGTCAAAAAAGCTTTCAGAAAAGCATGAAAAAAAATAATACTCATGTATAATGGGTGGCAATGAAACCACGAATAATCTCTCTTATCATTCTAGTTATTGCAACAGCTTTGGCTTTTTTTGTTTTTTCTCCTGAAAAAGTAAACCAAGAAGGAGACTCGTTATCAAAATTTCCGTTTAAATTTGGTCTTGATCTAGTTGGTGGGTCACATCTTGTTTACAAGGCAGATATTACTGAACTTGAAAAAACTGAGGTTGGAGAATCGATGCAAGCTCTCCGCGCTGTGCTGGAGCGACGATTAAACCCATTCGGGACAAGTGAAGTGCAAGTTAGGATTGAGGGCGCATCCGTGTTCGCTGAAAACTCAGAGAATGAACAGAGAGTATTAATTGAACTTCCTGGAGTAACTGATCCAAATGAAGCCAAAGAACTCATTGGCCTCATTCCATTACTTGAATTTAGACTTGCTATTTCAGATGAAGAGTACAATCAACTCACAGAGGGTCGTGACCTAACAACTAATCCTTTGTTGCCAGGCGAGGTATACAAACAAACTCCACTGACAGGTCGTTTCGTTGAAAAGGCAACGGTAGGGTCAGACCACCTCTCTGGACAAACAGTTGTTAACCTAAGATTTAACGGAGAAGGAAAAGACCTATTTGCAGAATTAACCAGAGATAACGTTGGTAATGTCTTAGCAATCTTCCTTGATGGCGAGCCGATTTCAACTCCTGTTATCAGGCAAGAAATTTTTGATGGTAATGCACAAATCTCTGGGGACTTTATTCTAGAAGAAGCTCAAGAATTAGCACGTAATCTAAACTTTGGTGCACTTCCTGTTCCGATTGAACCTATTTCAACACAAAGCATCAGCCCATCATTAGGTAATGACGTACTCAACGCGAGCGTTAAAGCAGCAATGTTTGGACTACTTTGCGTCATGATCTTTTTAATAGGAGTCTACAGAATAGGTGGTGTCGTTGCATCAATCGCGCTGATGATCTATGTGGTAATCTTGCTATCACTTTTCAAACTGTTTGGTTTTGTATTCACTGCGGCAGGGATCGCTGGTGTGATTATCTCAATTGGTATGGCAGTCGATGCAAATGTCCTTATATTTGAACGAATCAGGGAAGAGTTAGCAAATGGAAAACAAATCGCAGCCGCTGTAAAAGATGGGTTTGCTCGTGCGTGGCTATCAATTCGTGACTCCAACCTTTCTTCAATTATCACAGCGATTATTTTGTTCTACTTAACTACGTCGCTTGTACAAGGATTTGCCTTAGCATTTGGGATCGGTGTGGTCGCATCCATGTTCACTGCGATCACGGTAACAAGAACCTTCCTCTCTGCATTAGCTGTAAAAAACAAAACATGGAGAAAGCACCTAGTTGGTTCTTTACCTAAAATTCAGCACCATAACAAATAGGCATATGTTTATCATCAACAAAAGAAACATTTTTTTTATAATCGCATCAATCATAGGATTTCTTTCCGTGGTTACTATTTCTGTTTTTGGATTTAATCCAGGTATTGATTTTCAGGGAGGATCACTACTTGAGGTTACATATAAAGAAACCAAGCCGGCAACAGAAGATATTAAATCTATTCTTGAGACAGAAGGTCTGGTGGGAAGTACTATCCAAGAAGTTGATACAAATGGTGTGATCATCAAAACTACTGAACTTTCTGATGAGCAAAAAGAAATACTAGACGAGGCACTAACGTTTGGAGGAACATTTTCGTTTACCGAAGATAGATATAAGAACTTAGGCCCGACAATTTCGGATGAGCTCAAAAATAAATCACTATTCGCGATTCTCTTGGTGGTCTTGGCAATTGTTGCTTTCATTGCATACACATTTAGAAAAGTTTCAAGACCTGTTTCATCATTCAAATATGGTTTAGTTGCAATCGTAGCACTTGTTCACGACATACTTGTTCCAACTGCAGTCTTTTCTTTCTTGGGATCAATTTTTGTTGATTACCAGATTGATGTTCTGTTTGTTACAGCTCTTCTCGCAATTCTTGGATTTTCAGTTAACGACACAATTGTTGTTTTTGACAGAATCCGTGAAAACTTAAGAAAAGCTCTCGATAAAAACAAACAAGTGACAGGACAAGCTTTTGAAAAGATTGTTGGAACATCGCTCCAGCAAACATTTCGCAGATCCCTTAATACATCCATCACAACGCTGATTCCTCTCGCTTTTCTGTTCTTTGTCGGTGGGGAAGCAACAAAGCCGTTTGCTCTTGTTTTAGGAATCGGTGTAATTGCTGGTACATATTCATCACTATTTTTGGCATCACCTCTCCTGACGGTAATTGAGAAATACCAGAAGCCTCAAAAAACGAAACCTAAAAAGGAAAAAAAAGAATTCGTTCCACGTGTATAGTACATGACATATATTATCTCTATTATTCTTCTGATACTTTCAGCACTATTTTCGGGATTAACCCTTGGACTTTTGAGTTTGGACAAAACTGAGCTAGAAAGAAAAATCAAGCTTGGCGATAAAAACGCAGCAAAGATCTACGAAGTACGAAAGAATGGCTCAATCCTGTTGGTGACACTTTTGGTAGGGAACGTACTAGTGAACGCAGTTCTATCTGTGTTTTTAGGTTCTATCATGTCTGGTTTTTGGGCGGTAGCTATATCGACATTTCTAATTGTTTTGTTTGGTGAAATTTTACCCCAAGCCTTTTTTGCTCGTCATGCTTTAAAATATGGACCTAAATTTGTTCCTATTGTTCAGGTGGTCATGTGGTTTGTTTACCCAATTGCATATCCAATTTCTTGGGTTTTGGAAAGAACGGTTGGTAAAGAAACTGAGACGGTCTGGGATCGAGAAGAGTTGGCTGAAATTATCAAAGACCATGAGGAATCTGATCTATCTGAGCTAGACTCCGACGAGCAGAAGATTATACTGGGTGCCCTAGAGTATTCAGACAAGAAGGCAGGGGAGGTGATGACTTATCGAGATGATTGCTTTCTTATTTCTTCTGAAACGGTATTAACCGAATCAGTCCTTAAACATATTAAGGATGAGGGATACACGCGTGTTCCAGTCTTTGAAGACAGGAAAAGAAATATCATTGGTGTCCTGTACACCAAAGATCTCATTACATTAAGACAAACAGTTCCAGTCTCAGAAGTGTACAGACCAAACGCTATTTTGAAAACAACAACGGATGAGACATTGGATGACCTATTGAATACTTTTATTAGAGAAAAGATTCACATGGCGTATGTGTTGAGTAGCCAGAATGAATTCGTTGGTCTCATTACGCTAGAAGATATTGTTGAAGAGATCATTAAAACAGAAATTGAAGATGAAACTGACGAAGCCTAAGCTACCAAAGAGGGTCCGAAACCATGTTAACCCTCTTGCTGATTTAATTGAGCACTCATTCGATGGATTTTCAAATAATAATCCTATTATTATAGACATTGGATCGTATAGGGGTGAATTTGTTGAACAGTTGCTGGAAAAGTTTAGTTCGTCAAAGAACTACATTGCTGCAGAAATTAGAAAACCCTATGCAAGATTTTTGGAAGAGTTATTTACTGAACATGACAACGTCATGGTGTTTGACGGTGACACAGCTAAAAATTTTAAGACCATTCTTAAACCTTCTCAGGACAAAGGCGTTCTAATTGAATATGTCTTTATCAATTTCCCAGATCCATGGTTTAAAGAGAGGCACAAAAAACGACGTGTAATAAACAGAAATTTCTTGCAAGAGACAAAAAAATGGATAAGCACCGAGACAGTTTTCGTGTTTCAAACTGATCAAGAAGAACTATTTCGAGAAACACAAGAACTACTAGTGGAAGAAAGAATTATCTACGAAGAATTCAGCGAGCCGCTCTGGGGTGCGCAAACGCACTGGGAAACAATGAAAATAGGGGAGGGGGACAACATTTACAGGATGAAATTTTTCATGTAAAGTGTAGATCTGGCTCTACTCCGTATACGTGTAATGTGTCACACAAGTTCGTTTCGGTAGATGAATTTCTAAAGAGACTAGGTGAGCGAAGAGAGTCAGAAATCCGATGGATTGCCATCTAGGGCTTCGATCTCACCAAAAGACACGGTCTGCATTGAGACCAACCGTGGGTATTGCTGAAATCGGTTGAGAATATCCAAAATGCATTGAGAGCAACCCCAGCGGGTTGCTCTTTTACTTTTTGTACAAAACCTGTCCTGCTGACTCATCCTTTACCTCATACCCAAGATCAGCGATCTTGTCTCTAATCTCATCAGATGTAGTCCAATCTTTGTTTGCACGAGCTTGTTCTCGCTCCTGCCACAACTCTTGAATGTTGATCGGAAGAGTAGTTACATCAACTGATGCGTCTTCAATTTGAGTCTCCACTAGCTTGAGTCCCAAGACAGTATCAAGGTCTAAAATGGTCGCCTTTTTGTCAGCGTCACTTAGATCAGAAGAGAGCACCTTGTGCACAACAGCAAGCGCCTCAGGAGTCCCAAAATCGTCTTCTAGGGCTGCCTTAAACTCATCTTTGTACATTTCACTAATAGATCCTCCATTATCAAAAGAAGCCACTTTTTGAGACAATTTAATGCGTGCGTTTTGTGAAGCCTCTAGTGCATCCCATGTAAAGTTTTGCTTTGATCGATAGTGGGCTTGCAAGAAGAAGTAACGCAGATCAAGGGGGGAGAACCCTTTCTCTTCTATATCTGCAATTAGAAAACTTGTGCCCTCAGACTTTGACATCTTTTTGTTGTCAACCAAGAGGTGCTCGTTATGAAGCCAGTAGTTCACAAATGGTTTTCCATTTGCACACTCAGACTGAGCAATCTCATTAGTGTGGTGAATGGGGATGTGCTCTATTCCACCCATGTGAATATCAAAAGTGTTTCCTAGATACTTTTTTGACATAGCAGAACACTCAATATGCCAACCTGGGAAACCTTTCGTTTCAGAAAATGGATTAGACCATGTTTGTAGTGCATTCGCATGAGCTCCAGCTTTAAAAAACCACAGAGAGAAATCGCCTGCATTCTTCTTGTCAGAGTCAGCAATGTCACCATGGCCTGCACCAGAAAGAAGCTCGTCGAGGTTTTGCTTAGAAAGCTTGCTGTAGTCATCCTTCTTAGAGATGTCAAAATAGATAGCCAAGTCAGTTTGGTATGCATATCCCTTATCAAGCAAAACCTGTACCATATCAATCATTTCTTGAATGTGGTCAGTGGCTTTAGTGGTATGTGTAGGGAAGAGAGTGTTGATTTTTGTTATGTCTTCCTCATAGACACTGATGTAGTGCTCCGCTATCTCTTCTGGCGATTTATTTTCACGTCTTGCAGCTTTTTCCATGCGGTCTTCTCCGGTGTCTGCGTCACCTTCATTGTCACCGCTAAGGTGTCCTACATCTGTGTAATTACGCACGAATGTCACCTCGTAGCCAAGATAGTCTAGCGACCTTCTCATAAAATCAGCCAGCGCAACCGCTCGCATATTTCCAATATGTTGATTCCAATATACTGTAGGTCCACAGTGGTAGAAACCTACTTTATTTGGCACCAAAGGTTCAAAAGCGCGCTTGGTTCTTGTGAGTGTGTCAAAAATTTCCATTCACCAATTATATCCCTAGAAGGCTTTTACACCAAAAATAAGCAGACAGAAACCAATGACCCAAAATGTTGTTCTCTGTAAGTTTTTAATATTTTGCTTTCTTGTTTCGATTTGCTGTCTTATTAAATCTTCGTTTATTTCTCGGCGCTTGTTCTCTTTACTTTTGTCTAATGCTAGCTCGTAGGGAACCATAACCCTCTCAAGGCTACTTGATGAATCAAAGTCTTTAAAGAACTCCTTGCAGAGGGAGTCAAAAGCAACCCACGTCTCTTCATGCCGTTGTAAAATTCGATGATAGTCACTGGTAGCCTTATTGAGCCCATATATGGTTTGCTTAGATATATCTTTGGATGAGAGGATGTGTTTTTCAGTAAACAACAGCGACTTGTGTAGGCGCTCTAAATCATCACCAATGTGTTCATATATTTCCTCGAGCAACTGTTGAAGAGGAAGGACCGAATCGGAAACTCTATTCTCTGATTTTCCATCGATTGCTTTGATTTTTTTCTTAATATCGTAAAAACCACGAACATCTGCTGATCTGCCCGTAATAATAAAATCTTTTCCGATAATGAATTTAACCTCTTTCTTCTCTATCTTTTCAATAGTCGGCTCTTTGAGGGTGCAAGGAAAGTACAGACTCAGGAACATAGCATCACCTGATATAAATGTCTCTGATTTAGAGGAAAATGACAAGAATCTTTTGATGAGTTGCTGATCAAGACTGTATGTCTTTGCCACTTCCAAGAACTCCTCTTGTGTAGGTTTTTTGAAGTCGTACCAACTCACATCGTGATATACATACTTCCTATACATGTATAAATTTTAACACTGATTTAGATACTGTCAATATTTCGTGACCACGAATAGTTTTGAATACTGAAGATGCTTTGCGATAATAGGGGAATGTCAAAATCCTTCTTTAAAAAGCACTGGGGCAAGATCATATACGCAATCCTTTTTTTGCTAATGTACCCGGTAGCAATTGTGGGTTCTTTCTATGTTGGTAAAGCCGTTGGCGAAAAAAGATTTGCCGACCTTGTCGAAGGCAATATCGCCTCAATAATAAACAGTGATTTCCCTGAAACTTCTTCAAACGAACGAGCAGACTTCACGCCCTTTTGGAAAAGTTGGGAGCTACTTAATCAGAGGTTTGTTCACTCAACTGACACGACGACCAAAATTGTAGACCCACAAGAAAAAGTCTGGGGAGCCATCCAAGGCCTTGCTGCCTCATATGAAGATCCGTACACTGTCTTTTTACCACCTGATGACAAAGAGCTATTCGAATCAGACGTTATCGATGGCGAGTTCACTGGTGTGGGTATCGAAATAGGTATTCGAGACGGTCTTTTAACCGTCATCTCTCCCTTATCAGGAACACCTGCCTCGCGCGCAGGAATCAAGGCGAAAGACAAAGTTATTGCCATAGATGGTGTCGATTCGACAAACATGAGCACAAACGCTGCGGTGCAGCTAATTCGAGGTCCGAAAGGAGAACCAGTTGTGCTTACCGTCTTGCGTGAAGGTCAATTTGAACCATTAGAGATCAGCATTACACGAGATACCATCCAAATACCAATTATAGAGTCAGAAAAAAAAGGAGACGTCTTTGTTATCAAATTATTTTCTTTTAGTGGCAAATCCGCATCGTTATTTAGAGACGAGCTTCAAAAGTTTGCAGACTCTGGTTCTGGCAAGTTGATCTTAGATTTACGTGGTAACCCTGGTGGATTTCTTGATGCAGCAGTTTCGATGGCTTCATGGTTTCTCTCGGAAGATAAGATTATTGTCTCCGAAGACTTTGAGGGTAAACGACAGGGTAGGGAGCATTACTCTGCCGGCTACAATGTCTTCAAAGATAAGTTGCCGTTGATTATTTTGACAGATGCAGGATCTGCGTCTGCATCTGAAATCTTGGCTGGAGCACTTCGTGACTACAACAAAGCACTGTTGGTAGGAGAAAATACCTTTGGAAAAGGTTCTGTGCAAGAACTTGTGGACATCACCCCCGACACGTCACTAAAGGTGACTATTGCTAAATGGCGACTGCCTTCAGGGAGGCACATCGATAACGATGGACTAGTACCAGATATTCTTATTAAATACCCTGAAGACACCAACTTTGAGGACGAAGATGTTGTATTAGATGAAGCCCTAAAAATTATAAATCGTTCTGACTTTGATACACTTTTTGATACAATTCCTACTAACTTACAAGAAATAGTAATCGAATAATTCATGAAAGTCATTCTTCTACACAATGTAAAAAAAATTGGAAAGCAAGGTGAGATAAAAGAAGTAGCTGACGGCTACGCAAACGGTTTTCTTATTCCCAAAAGATTAGCTAAGCCTGCAACTCCAGACGCTGTTAAACAATTGCTGCATACCCAAAACAAAGTAGAAGAGGCGTCAGATGCACAGAAAAAAGATGAATCAAAACTTTTTAAAAAAATTAACAAGAAACATATCGCAATTAAGGCCAAATCTAATGGAGCAGGGGGTCTGTTTGCAGCTATTGATGCAAAATCTGTTGCAATTTCGGTTCAAAATGAACTAGGTGTAATAGTTGAAGAAAACCATATCGTCCTCAAGGATGGCATCAAAGAACTTGGTGAGTACGAGGTGCCCATTCAAATTGGTGACAATAATGGACTCATTATTGCTACTGTTGAAGAAGCATAAGAAAAAGACCCACAGATGGGTCTTTTTCTTATGTGTGTATCTATACTTGTGGTACAACGTGTACTACCTTTTTGACATCAACTTTATTATTGAATGAAGTTTTTCTTTTGGTGCCAAATTCGACAACACCATCAGCGAGTGCAAATAGTGTGTGATCCTTAGATACACCAACATTTTTCCCAGCCATGATTTTTGTTCCACGCTGTCTAACGATTACATTTCCAGTAGTAACAGTTTGGCCATCAGCCATCTTAACACCAAGGTACTTTGGATTTGAATCTTTTAGGTTTTTTGCCGATCCACCGGCTTTTCTATGTGCCATATACTTATAATTAGATTATGATGTTTGGTATTCTAGCATCTTATTGCAATAAGACAAGAGGGCGTCTTGCGCACAAAAGTGAGTGGTGTATTATGATGTTAGTTGAACAAAAAGGATATATGTATGTCCCAAAACTTTAAACAAAGTCTGTATCGACGCACTCTCCATCGTTTCAAAAACATGGGTATTGATCCAACAAAACCAATCAAGATAAAGTACCTTGATAGGTATGATGAGCGCAGATATGAACTTGAAGTCTATTTCATCGAAGAAGCACCTGAGACATTTTATTTCACACCAAAGAATATGCTAGGGAAGGGTAAAATCCTTCAGGCATACAAGAATGATATCGTCTCCTTTGAACAAAAAGAAAAAATGACCAACGAAGACGCAGATGTGGTGAATCTTGATATACGCAGAAAAGATGAGTAAAGTCCCGGAAATTTCAGGGTACAACAGCTGGTTAGCTAAAAATAATGATCATGATGGAAAGTCTCTTTCAATTTTTAAGACAGCCGTGCGCGCTGGAATGAAAGGATAATTGTGGCATTTCATAAATGAACGCCAGGGAGGCGTTCATTGTTTTGTTTTATTTGTCGCACAATATACCTTTTGCGACAATATAGTTAAGAAAACGTGTTTATTCCTTTTTTGGCACCTCTAAGCCTTCTGGCACAAACTTCTTTAATTCTGGTACAAATTGAGAATACAAATCATATAATTCCTTAAATTTATCAGGATCAAACTCACCATCCTCTGAAGTTGCGAATTGGTTAATTTGGCCCCATAAATCTTCAGCTGTAGGCACAATTAGCTCAAATAAGGTTTGCTTTACAAAATTAATGCTCTCAGAGTGTTCTTCTTGGAACTCAGACACCTTTGTTCGTAAGTCAAAACCTATATACGATAAAAATAGAATTCCAAAAACAATTACTATAAATGACCTCACTAATCCTTTTTTGTGTGAAGTTTTATGCATAACTAATTCCAAAAACTAGAAAATAATCCCAGAATGAATTGAACAAAGCCGTTTTCTTTAACATCAGACCAATTGATACCAAAATAGGACAAAATTAATACCAAAGCAACAACAAAAAGAATAAGCTTTATGATTCCCCCTGACTTCCCTTGTCTTTTTTTATTTGACATACTCATATTTTATTGAATTATAACAGATTAATGTTTTTCTCTCCAATCATCTATGTCTTTGTGATTACCTGATAGTAACACACTGGGTACTCCATATTTCTTGCCTTTATAGGTGAGAGTCTCAGGTCGTGTATAGTACTCTCCTGCCGCTACACGTTCTTCCTCAAGTGAATCAGGGTCACCCAAAACGCCTGGGATTTGACGGGAGATCGAATCAATCATGACTAGGGCTGGCAGCTCACCCCCTGTCAATACGTACTCTCCAATAGAATACCGGCTTCCCTTGTAAATTTTTTCTACCCGACTGTCTATACCTTCATATCGACCACAGACAAAGACCATATGTTTTACTTTCTTTGCTTTATACTGGTTAACAATTTTCTTTGCTTCGTTTGTTGTGAACATTTTGGCGCGCGGAGCAAAGTGAATGATTTCCACATTTTTTTTTCTTCCTACGGCTTTCGCAATAGCTGCTAGGACTGGCTGGGCCTTGATGACCATGCCGGGCCCACCTCCATACGGCTTGTCGTCAACTCTCTTTTTTAAATTATTAGAAGATGTCTCTGTTATGTAATCAATTGGATTATAAAAAGATATTTTAATATGACCAGATTGCTGTGCACGTCCCAAAATTGATTCATCCAAGTATCGTCTCACTGATTCCGGAAATAAGGAAATTATATGAAAATGCATAAGTTTATGAGTTACACGAGCCTATTCCGACAATGTCACACAGCATAGGCGTAATGAAATAAAGAAAAAAGGAATACATTACCAAAGCAAAGAAAAACGTCTGGATGACAATGAAAATTACTTTGGACGGATTCTCTTTTGCTTGTGTCATGGTCTTGATTCCCTTCATTCGGAAATAAACGAGTAATGATAGTACCATTAATAACAGTGCGACAAACCTAAAGACCCAGCGGTACTCATACAAAAATGGTTCATAAAGAGAAAGACCCAATAGGCCCAACGCAGGGGTCGTTAGACAGCAGGAAGAGGCTAATACAGCTGGCAAGAGTGATAATTCTAATGAATCTACAGTATCAGATACTTTCATCTCACCATTGTAACAAAAAAGACCCGAAGGTCTTTTTTGTTCTGCATTAATGATAAGTAAACTTTAGTATGTATTAGTTTTATTTTTGTGGTTCATTGATTTTAAGATTGACCCGTGCATCATGCTTCATACCGACAACACGTAAAAGAGTCCTGATTGATTTAGCGGTGTTACCCATCTTACCAATAACTTGTCCCATATCATCTGGATTAACAGATAATGTGAGCAAAACTCCCATTTCATCAACCTTCCGTTCCACGGCCACGTCATCGGGGTTATTAACTAACTGCCTAACAACGTATTCAAGGAACTGTTGATCATTTTCAATCATACATTTACTTAGAATCTATTACTAGATTCATACTATAAATCATAGCAAATATTGACGGAATTACTTATTGACTCTTTGATTTTTTATTACTTAATTTAGTCAATATTTTTGATCCAATCTTGTAAAAAACAAGAACTAATATTCCTACGAGTAGTGCATAGGCTAACAGATTCAAGATAATACCAGGAAGTGCAAACACGAATCTAATAACCAAGTTAACAAAATCAACAATGTCTTGGATAAAGCTTCTGAACCCAGCCTTTATTTCCTGCCACGGACTCCATACGATACCGAGAACTTCAATGTCTTCTTCTGCAGTAAGTGAGACATTAATAGTGGATAGTGATACTTGATTTGAGAGCCTGTTGAACTGCCCTTCTAGTCTCTCGGCCTCATTTCTTGTCTGATTGATGTATTGTGTGACCTTGAGAATATCTTCAACCTTGGTTGCTCGTGACAAGAGTGACCTGTATTGATCCTCCTCAGCTTTTTTGTTTTTTATTCTTGTTTGTAAGTCTGTGTATTGCTCAGTAACATCATTTGTGTACACATTCTCGTTTTGGACTGTTAAGGCGAACCCTTTAAATACCTCCACTGCCTCATTGAATTTATCTGACGGGACTCTGATAGTCAGCGAGCCAGACCTCACAGTGTGTGCCCTATCTTCCCTATAGTAATTGTCGTGCGGCCTATAGTCATTTTCATAAAAGCTTGCAGCTTGAATATGTCCTCCCAAAGATTCTGCTTTTTGTTGAATTCCAACTCGTGCTTCCTCAAGACTTTTAACAACTAAAGAAAGTGACCCGTTTTGGATAACTCTTCTTTCAACCGATTCATCGTAGGCTCCTTCCCTACCCGGAAATGGCGGCTCAACTGGATACGCAATATCTTCTGCAAATTCAGATACTGATGGTGAAGCTTTTTGTGCAAATCCGAATGCACGCGAAGACACCACGCTCTCTTCTAGAGCGTAATCTGATCCTCCATACGAATTGTTTTTTAGAGAGGTAGATGTCCATTGGGCAAGAAATACCGCAAGGAAAATTAGTAATAGTAGCGCCAAGACAGATAATGCTGCAAATTTTTTCTTGTGCTTCCACACAAATCCCATTTTTTGAACCTGATCAAAGTAAGATTTCATAGTTTAGATTTAATTTGTAATGTTGTGAGCTAAATTGTACCATGTGGTCAATATGAGAATAATAACTCTTATAACAAAGCGAAGTATTCGAGAACCATCAGAGTCAAGACGACAGGCATCATTTTTTTCAAAAAATGATTTCTCCGTAGGTTCATTCATTGAAATCATTGATGGCAACAAAAAGTCACCAGCTTATGTCTATAAAAGTGAAGATGCAATGAAGTACAAACAAGCAATCAGGTCGGGTGAATTAGATCTAAAGAAAATCAGGCTTTCTAAAACTGGCCCGAACAAAGAGGGTCATGTCTTAGCAAAATGTGACGAAGTCCTTTTTAGGAAATATCTGCAAGATCACTCATTGGCACAACAAAACAAAGACCCTTTCATTAAAAACTTTTTCCCCAAAAAAAGACGCCGAAAAGCTCAAAAGCGCCCTGTTAGAAAGAAAGTGTCTTCTTTTTCTGAAATGTCTGCTGAACAGTACTTTGGTGGCACGAAAGTTCATCACTCTGAAATGCATGAACTAGTCGACACTATCCGCAACTATTTTTCTGAGGATGCTCGATATGGAATCGGATCGTTTTCTTACTATCTAGGCTTTTTCAAAAAAATTCCAAATCAAATGCTTCATCAAATGTTTGCTGAAGCAAAACAATCCAGAAAGCCACTTGAAGCACAAAAAAAAATATTTTGGTGGAAAGTGGGACAATATATTAAAAGTAAGAGTAATTCTTAGTGTGATAGTATACAGACATGATAAAAAAACTTTTATACGTACTCCTTGGTCTGCTGATATTGTTTAATTTTGCTGCTCTATTTGTATTTCATGAAGACACACATGGGTTATCCACTTTTACTGTTGTTGATCCAGTAACAGGAAAAGAAACCACAGTCAAAAACTGTGAAGAACTGCACGCCTTAGAGCTAATTATTAGAGATTGTTTAGATTGGCAAAAGTAGTATGACAATTCCTCCGATAGTACAAAGTGGAACCGAATGTCTACATAATCCATCACCAGAAGTTCCTGTCAAAGAAATTACTTCTAAGGAAATACAAAAAGTGATTGCGGATATGAAACTTGCGCTCGCAGGTGAGCCTGATGGTGTCGCAATTGCAGCACCACAAATTGGTATTTCAAAGAGGATCTTTGTGGTTGCTGGCTTTGTGTTTGGAGAAGAAGAAGCATCTGTTGCTTATATCAACCCCGTCATAGTGAAGAAATCAAAAAAAACAGAGCTCATGGATGAGGGATGTCTGTCTGTGCGTTACTGGTATGGAGACGTCAAAAGACACCTAAACGTGACCATTGAGGCATATAACGAGTCAGGTCAAAAAATTAGACGTGGCGCAGGTGGTCTACTGGCACATATATTTCAGCATGAGATTGATCACTTGGATGGCATTTTATTTACAGACAAAGCTGAGACAACACACAAAATGACTGATTCTGAAAAAGAGCGGTTAGACAAAAAAAGAGATGATGCGAAACAACAACTTAGATAGTATTAAAACCGTTTTTCTGGGTGGGCCTGAGATCTCGGTAGACTTCATCACAAGACTAAAAGAGTTGGGAGTTTTGCCGAACCTTGTTGTAACAACACCTGATATGCCTCAGGGAAGAAAATTGCGGCTTACTCCCCCACCCTTAGCAATTTGGGCTGAGAATAATGGAATACCATACATCCAGCCGAAATCACTCGGTAAAAAATTTGATCATAGTATACTGGCTGGTTATGATCTCTTTATAGTTGTTGCGTATGGAAAAATAATTCCAAAAAGAATACTTGATTTCCCCACTCATGGGTCCATTAACCTCCATCCGTCCCTACTCCCTAAATACCGAGGTGCGTCCCCTATTCAAACAGCTATTTTGAATGACGATAAAGAGACTGGGTACTCGCTCATGCTGTTGGATGAACAGATGGACCATGGCCCCCTTCTCTTGCAAAAAAACAGTAGCATTAAAGAATGGAAGAAAAACAGAGAAATGGAGAAATACTTTGCCCATTTAGGGGCAGAATCATTTGTCGAAGTTGTGCCTGAGTTTCTAGCAGGAAAAATCACGCCAATCCCACAAGATCACAGTGAGGCTACAGAGTGTGGCAAATATCAAAAGTCAGACTCTGAGTTGGACCTAAGTAATCCTCGTGACGCATTCCTTCGCTATTGTGCATTTGAAAAACCATTCTTTTTCCTCAATGACATCAGGATCATTGTGACAGATGCTAGTTGGTATGATGATAACTTCATCATTAATAAAATAATACCTGCTGGCAAAAAAGAAACCTCCTGGGAAGAATACAAGACAAATATAGACAAAAAAATATAGCTGTGCTATATTCTTAGATACGAAGCAGGCATTATGCCGAAGTTCAGATAATTTTCTAGCTTGCTAGAAAAGTAAATTTCTTTCCCAAATTAATTTCTTTCCCAAATTATCTATTTTAGGACTCCGGCATAATGCTTTTTTCATACAAGAAAACACCTCTGCAGAGAGGTGTTTTCTTTTTGTGATCCCACGGGGAATCGAACCCCGATTTCCAGGATGAAAACCTGATGTCCTAGCCGTTAGACGATGGGACCATTGATATATACCAATGCGGAACATTTTAACAACTCGTAGCAAAAAATCAATAGAGATTCTACACAAACAAAAAAACACAGCAAGCTGTGTTTTTATGCACGTACCTCTACAAGTAGAGGCCTCGACCTGAATAAATCCAAATCGTTTTATTAGTATATTAATTTAATAAAAAATATCAATGAAGGTTATCAACACCTAGACCTAAACTTCAATAATTAGTGTTTTTTCAATTCTGCGTATGTCGGCAAGCAAATCAGCCCTACTCTCGTTAAACAGAATAAGGTTAAAGGCACTCTTGCCCCCATTCTTCGCAAATTTGGCCATATCACCTTTTTTTCTATTCTGCTTCATCGAAACAATTGAATTAAGGCTTTGTACTTTTTTGACACCCTTAACACTTTTAATACGTCCTTCTTTTTTTGCAAATATCTTCATCGCTGCGCTATATCCTTTTGCCTTTTTGGAGATTACAGGTTTTTCAGGAATTCTAATCGCGATATCATTGGCTGCTGCATCAAGACCAAAGCTTTGCATGTATAGCTCTGAGCGGAAACCACCAACTCGTGGCCCGATTTCAATCATCTTCCAACCTTCTTCAGTACGGAGTAATTCTGCATGAAATGCTGTAGACCTAAGACCAAGTGCCTTAATTGCTTTTCCTGCAACTTCTTCCATGTCATCAACACTATTCTTCTTGAGTTTTGTTGGAGTCATCTGCAAGTAGCCAAAGAAATCATCAAATCCAATTTTATCTCCCGTCTTAACAAAAACGGGAGGATAAAAGTATTGCTTGCCTCTGGCTGAAACCACTCCATCTATTGAATACATATCCCCTTCCATATATTCTTCTACAAGGACTGTTGGTGTATCTTTAGACTGAAACTCTTTATAGACTCGATTGAGAATGTTTACCTTCTTGAAGACTTTTCCTAAGCTTTTTTCTAACTCTTCCTGGTGGTAACAAACAGTCACCAAAAGACTGGCTGCAAGCCCTGATGGCTTTACAACACAAGGATAACCTATGTTCTTTTCAATTTCTGTAATAGTATTCCGACCATACTCTTTGAGTACCTTGAATTTCGGCGTGATTGATTGGTCGTACGTCTTAAATCTCTTTCGCATACTAATTTTGTCGACTGACCACTTGAGTGACTGTGCTGTTGGTGTTTTTAGGTATGGAATATGTGGAATGGTATTAGCAAAATACCACATTTTTGCTTCTGAGCGAGACGTTGCTGCCAGTAGATCTTTCTCAAAAGGCTTAATTACTTTTCTGATTGAATCTGGATCAGAGAATTTACATTGAAGCACTTGATCAAATACTTCCCTGCATTTGTCTAAAATTTCTTTCTTTTGTGCATTGCTTTGGAGATTAAAATAACGACGATCGTCACCTTTTGCTTTACGATCAATAATCCAATTACGTAGAGCAATGGGGGCAGGTCCAATAACCAAAATTATGTTCTTGTCAGGGTTGTTTACTTTCTTCATATTATTAAAAATGGCCTCGTTATACGAGACAAACCTAATAAACCACTTATTAGATTCTATATGGTACCCCACCCAGAGACATAGTCAATATCTACCTATTTGCAACTTTTTATTAATATGATACATAAAATTGACGGAAAATAAATCTATGCTATTATTTTTCTGTTCATAATGAAAGGAAGCGAGATGGACATACACATACCAATTGAACTACTAAAGTCTTTACGAATTGGATATTTCCTGGTTATCGGAGTATTTGTGCTTTGGTTTTTAAGAAAGTTATTGAAGCCTGCTGACACAAGCAGTGTCGGTGCTCTGTTTGCCAGTGGCATCGGTGGCTTATTTGACTTCGTCGCACTACTCATCGCTATTGTGGCCGGATTGTTGGGCTACATTGTTCTTTTTTTAAATTAGTGTCTTAACTGGAGTAGAACTGTGGAATTTACATTCTCACTCATAGACATCATTAAAATTATACCTTTGGCTATTCTCTGGCTCTGGTATTTAGTCGCTTTTGTAAAAAATAAGGCAGAAGGGCATTCCGGCTATGTCGACCTAAGTTTGCTATTATACGGGCCCTGGTTCGTTATACAGTTTCTTGGCTCTTGGCTATATATTATTTATCTTTGGTAACGAAAACAGCGCTGACGCGCTGTTTATTTATTTCTGCGAAAGTATCTTCTCTGCCCCTAAAGTAATCAACTTTGCTATCTCATCTTTTGAGGAATCAATAATGTTTTGCTTCTCTGTTTCCCCTTTCTGTTTTGCGTTTTGAAGTATTTCGTCAGCTTTTGTTCCGGCAGATGCAATAATGTCTGACTCCCGCTCTTTACCTTTTTCGACAGATGCGGCAATTGTGTCTGAGGCTTCTCTTTGTGCGTCGGTGATGATAGCTGCCTTCTCCGTTTCTGCAGATGCCAACATTTCCTCAGCCTTTTCGGCATTTTCAACACCTTCTTTGATTGTGTTACTTCTTTCATCCAAAAAACTGGAAACTCTTTTAAAAACAAAGAAATAGAGGATTGCGAGCACCACTAAAAAATTAACTGTCTCGGCAGCCACCAACACCCAATCAATACCAAATTGTTCAACAACTCCCATCATATTGATTAACTAGTTTTACTAAATAAGGAAAAACCAAACAAGAGCAAAGAGACCCAGCGCTTCAACCATACCAGCACCTACGAACATAGGTCCTGTGATTTTTCCTGATGCTTCTGGGTTCCTAGCAATACCTTCTAGTCCTTTAGAGAAGATTAGAGCTACACCGATTGCTGGTCCAAGTATACCTACCCCAACAATGATTGCTTGTGCTAATTCTGTCATAAGTTTATTTATTACGTCAATAATTTGTGCATGTATTGTAACAAAAAAAAAGTCCTAAGCCAGCGGAAAAACCTGTGAATTTCATGCAATGAAAAAACCGATCTTGCGATCAGTTCTTTCAGCATCTTCACTCACATACAGTTTTCTGATTGGTTACCGGAGTAACTTCCTCTTCCTTCTATACATAACTGAATGAAGATAGTATTAGTATACATAATGGTTTTGTATAAAAATGTGGTTGTGAGTGGATATGTGGAGATCTTGTGGGGATTTTAATGAGGTTCGCTAACAGAAAGTTTTACATACACCAAGGTTAGTAATGCAAAAATACCTGCTTGTAAGAAGGCTACGAATATCTCAAATAGCATGACTGGCACAGGCAAGAAGAAATGAGTGAGAGAGCCTGCAAGCAGCAGCAATATACCTCCTGCAAAGATATTTCCAAAAAGTCTGAACGAAAGCGAGAACATCTTGGCAAACTCTGACACCAGCTCAATCAAACCAAGAGGAATCGTTTGTGGTTTTTTCAAATTTATAAACTTAGAAATATATTTCATCGGGCCTAAGACATACATTCCCACAAACTGAACAAATATAAACGAAGTAATACCTAACGCAAGTGTCATATTCAAGTCAGCATGGATAGGTTTGAGTAGATGATATTTACCAAAAAAGGTACTCTCGTATCCTGGAATAAATTTAATTAAGTTGAAAAACAAAATGAAGACAAAAAAAGTAAGGATTAGTGGAAACGCTTTTCTAGTGACTGATTCATTGCCATCTAATGTATCTAAGGCAAATTCATAGCCTTTTTCGATCATGAGCTCAACCAAAGACTGCACCTTACCTGGAACTGATCGTAACTTTTTTGATAGCAAGGTAAATAAAAGAACAAGGAGGATACTACCCAATATCGAAGAAATGAGTGAATTTGTTATGGGAACGGGGCCAATGTAACCAAGGGTATCTGCTTTAAGTTTAACTACTATTCCCTTTTCTGGAGTTTCTGATGCCATATGATGGATAAAATTATGGAGCGATTATATCACGCGTGATTTGTTTTTAATACCGGTAAATCGGCTCTAATCTCTAAATCTTGCTGGAATATAGTCCACTGGAGCTTTCTCTTCAGCCGGGCGAGGATATTCTTTCTCCGCATCGTCAATATCGTCCAGGATACCTGCGTGTTCTTCAGGTGGAAATCTGTGTAAGTTTCTGGCAACCGTACGTCCCGCGCCTGCCATAACAAGTAGGTTTGCAGATTCCCTAGAAAGAATTTTATCAGCATGTGGACTGTCACTCTCAAGAGCAGCACGCGCTTCCTGCTCAGTTGTCGCGTAATAAATGTCTTTTGGTTTTTCTGTCCTTCCTCTTCCTAATTGGAGTTCATGCTTTTCCATAAATTTTAAAATTCATTAAGTCGTTGAGCATCATCACTGTTTCTAATTTTCTCGAGTGCTTTTGCTTCAATTTGTCGAATACGTTCACGAGTAACACCAAATTCTTTTCCAACTTCCTCAAGTGTATGGAATACTCCATCAATTAATCCGTGCCTCATTTCGAGGATTCTTCTTTCTTTGTCTGACAGACTGTCTAATACTGACTCAATCTGTTGTCTCAAAAGACGCCTATTTGCTTCTTCGTCTGGTGATTCAACAAAATCACCGTTTGCATTTTCGTTTGAGATAAAGTCTCCAAGCGTTGATTTACCTTCGTCTGAGTCATTTTTGATAGGAGTTTCAAGAGACACAGTGATTTGGTCAATTTGCATAATGTGGTGAACCTTTGCAACATCTAATTCCATCTCCTCTGCCACCTCTTCGGGCATAGGATACCGTCCAAGCGCCTGTGACAGTCTTCTGACCACTTGTTTGTACTTAGTGATAGTTTCCACCATATGCACCGGAATACGGATAGTTTTTGACTGATCAGCGAGTGCACGAGTTACCGCCTGACGAATCCACCATGTTGCGTACGTTGAGAACTTAAATCCCTTTTGATATTCAAATTTATCAACTGCTTTAAACAAACCAATATTCCCCTCTTGAATAAGGTCAAGAAGTGTTAGATCTGGAGATCGTCCGACATATTTCTTTGCAATTGAAACAACAAGTCTCAGGTTGGCTTGTGCTAATTCTTGTTTAGCCGAATCATCGCCTTTCTCAATTCGCTTTGCTAGTTCAATTTCTTTTGCGGCATCGATAAGATCATGTTTACCGATTTCTTTGAGGTACATCTGTACCGAGTCATGTTTTTTGCTTTTTGAGACGGGTAAATCATCAGCTAGATCAGCAAGGCCCAGCAGGTCACCATCCTTCTCCATCTCAGAAAGCTCTTCGGAGAGATCCTTTGCCATCTCTTCTTCCATTGCATCGTTGATCTCGTCAACCGTTGCATCACCATCCAGCGCCTCTTCTTTTTTAATTACTTCATCAGCGATGGCAAGTTTTTTCTTCAAAGTTTTCTTAGTTGTTTTTTTAGCAACATCCTTTGTGGGTGCTTTTTTCTTGGTAGTTGTAGTTTTCTTTTTTGTGGTTGTTTTTTTCTTAGCAGCATCCTTCTTAGGAGCCGTCTTTTTTGCGGCAGTAACTTTCTTTTTAGTGGTGGTCTTTTTCTTAGTAGTTGTGGTCTTTTTTTTGGCGGTAGTTTTTTTAGCTGGCATGGCGAATATTAAGTAAATTGGCAATTTCTTTTTTGATGCGCTCTTTATCGTCTTGGAGACCCTTTTGTTCAGCTATTTGTAGCTGTTGCTTGAGGTTATCAAGCTTTTTCTTAGAGAATGCTTTTTCAATCCTCTTTTGTAATTCTTTTATGTCGTTTTCTAGTATTATAGATGTTTTATATAAATTCTCAAGCCTAAAGGCTATTTCATTTTCATCATACTCACCTTTATTAATACGCAAATTAATGTATTTTATGACAGGTTCGGGTAAACCGGCTGTTATTTGGCTCTCAGAAATCAACTGAGTTGAATCACTGAGGCTCTTTTGCCATAGTAGTATCTCGATCAATCGCTCGATTGAAGGATTGGTTCTCTCTACAGAAATTGTCTCTGCTTCTGGCAAGTCATGCGTGCTAGTGATTTTTTGTTTAGGTTTTTTTTCTTCTAATCTAGTTTTGAGAGCCTCATACGCAATCGATAATTTTTGAGCAACAGCGCGCACGTAACGGTCCTGTTCCAGTGGGTTCTCAACAGAATACAGTAGTGGAAAAATTTTTTCTTCTATTGCCATATTTACTTCTCTTCCCTGTTTTGTATTTGAAATATGCTCAAGATAAAATTCAAAAACATCTTTGGCGTTTGAGACAACTTCCTTATAGTCTTCTACATTATCTAATATGACATCTGCAGGATCTTTTCCGTCAGGAAGCACTGCAACTCGTACTTCAAAATCAGTTTCTAATGCCAAAAGGGCTCCTCTATATGCCGACTCAAGTCCTGCTGCGTCTCCGTCATACACCAAGACAACTCTGTCACCAAAACGTCTAATTAGCTCTAAGTGCTGTTTCGTTAGCGAAGTACCAGAGCTTGCAACTGTATTAGGAAATACTTGCTGAGACATGATTAGGTCTACTTGACCCTCCACAATAACGGCAAAATTGTATTTGCGTATTTCTTGCTTTGCTGTATCCATTCCGTACAAAACTTTCGATTTATTAAAAAGAGGGGTTTCAGGAGAATTGATGTATTTTGCAGCCCCATCATCATCGCCAAAATATCTACCAGATACTGCAATAGGTCTCCCCGTGATATCAAATAAAGGAAACATAACCCTTGATCTAAATCGATCGTACGTTTTACCTCTATCACCAGTTTTAATCGCTCCGACTGACTCAATATCTTTTTCTGTGTACCCCTTGGACAACAGATAGGTTTTTGTGTTCTCCCATCCTTCCGGCGCGAATCCCACTCGATACTTTTGGACAATTTCTTTTGTAAATCCTCGATTCTTTAAATATGTTTTTACCTTTTCAGTGCTCCCCAATTCTCGCTGCCAATACAAAACAGCATCCTGCATTATCTTCAGATAAATATCTTTCTTTCCCGAATCTTTTCTTTGAGATACATTGTTTTTGAGCTCCACCCCCGCTTTTGCCGCAAGCCTTGTCAGTGCATCACGGAAACCAATTCCTTCCATTTTTTCCGTAAAAGTAAAAATGTCACCCCCCTCTCCACAACCAAAACATTTATATGTTCCCCTTTCTGAAGAAACATAGAATGAAGGAGTTTTTTCATTGTGAAAAGGACACCTCGCCTGGTGATTAATGCCCGCTTTTTTGAGATCAATATATTCTGATACTAGTGAGACAATATCAATTCTGTCTTTGATTTGATCAATATCTGACGACATATCCATATTATATCACCAGAGGAACCTAGATTAATTTAAGTTAATTGTAAACTCATCTTTGATTGTATTTTCGTGCTTAATAACTAGATTAAAAGAAGACTTGCCAGAAAAATCATCAGGTATGGTTATGTTGTATACCCCAAGTGCTGGTACAACAAATGATGCACGTCACCTTCGTAACCTTCAACGTATACAAGATCAAATCCT
>JAHDEI010000010.1 GCA_020628915.1 Minisyncoccota bacterium
CTTGTAGCTCAGATGGTAGAGCAGCAGCCTCTTAAGCTGACGGTCCCAGGTTCGATCCCTGGCGGGAGGACATAAAACAAAAGATATGGTTCTGAATACTTGGAAGAATCATGTCTTTTTGTTTTACTTCTCGCACTGGGATCGAAAATCGGGGCAGCGAGTTCTTAGTGAGGAGGTACGACGAGTTTAGAACTGGCGCCGATCCCTGGCGGGAGGACAAAAAGAAAAAACCGCGCATGCGGTTTTTTCTTTTTGTCTCTTTGCTGAACTATAGTCCTAGAGTTTCTGAGATCTTTGCTTGGTTGAACCCAATGATAACTTCTTCTCCAATGATAGTTACTGGTACTCCCATTTGTCCTGATTTCTCAACAATGTAGTTCCGTTTCTCTTCGTCTTCTGCGACGTTAATTTCTGTATACTCTACTCCGTTTTCCTTGAGGAAATCTTTGAGAAGATTACAGTACATACATGTTGGTGTTGAATATACTTCTACTGTCATAATGCTATTTCTATTTTTTAATACTTATATTATATCACGGGTGTCAAGGGTACTTTACTCCTCTTTATCCCCTTCTTCGTCTACGACCTCAGCATCTTGCACTTCAGATTCTGTTTCTCCTGCTTGCTCTCCAGCTTGAGGGGCTTGCATATGCTCTGCAATTTTTTGAACTTCTGCTGACAGCTCTTCTGTTGCTTTGGTGATCTCTTCGAGGTTGTCTCCGTCTTTTACTTTCTTCAAAGCTTCAACTTTTTTGTTAATTTCTACAACCACATCTTCTGGGGCTTTACCTTCTGCGTCCTTCAATGCTTTTTCAACCATGAAGATCGTTTGGTCAGCCATATTTCGTGCGTCTACTAATTCTTTCTTTTTCTTGTCTTCATCAGCGTTCGCTTCTGCGTCCGCCTTCATCTTGTTGATCTCTTCGTCTGAAAGACCAGATGAGCCCTCAATACGAATAGAGTTTTCTTTACCTGATGTTTTGTCTTTTGCTTTTACATTGAGAATTCCATTTGCATCAATATCAAATGTTACTTCAATTTGTGGAACGCCTCGTGGTGCTGGTGGAATCCCATCCAGGACAAATCGCCCTAGTGACTTATTGTCTGCCGCCATTGGTCGCTCTCCTTGGACAATGTGGATCTCTGTTGATGTTTGATTGTCTGCTGCTGTAGAAAATACTTGTGATTTAGATGCTGGAATAGTTGTGTTCTTCTCGATTAGTTTTGTTGCGACAGAACCCATTGTTTCGATCCCAAGTGATAACGGAATCACATCCAGAAGAAGTACGTCTTTAACATCTCCCTGCAAGATTCCTGCCTGAATAGCTGCACCTTGTGCTACCACCTCATCTGGGTTAATTGATTGGTTTGGGTCTTTCCCGAATAATGCTTTTACATCCTCAACAATTTTGGGCATTCTGGTTTGTCCACCAACCATAATTACCTCGTCGATATCAGAAATCTCAAACGGTGAATCTGCGACAACATCCTTTGTTATCTGTAGAGCTTTTGAAATAAATGGATCAGCCAATTCCTCTAATTGCGCTCGAGAAAGCTTGAGCAAAAGGTGTTTTGGACCTTCTTCTCCAGACGTGATAAATGGAATATTGATTTCTGTCTCAGACGCTGACGAGAGCTCTAATTTAGCCTTCTCAGCTGCTTCATCTAGTCTTTGGAGTGCTAGCGGGTCCTGTGTTAAGTCTACCCCCTGCTCTTTCTTGAATTCTCCTGCAATCCACTCGATAATTTTATAATCAATGTCTCGTCCTCCCATTGCGTGGTCTCCTCCTGTTGCCTTTACCTCAACAACGTTGTCTCCCACCTCAAGAACAGAAACATCAAATGTACCTCCACCAAAGTCGAATACCACAATCTGCTGATCTTTGTTTTTATCAAATCCATATGCAAGCGCAGCTGCTGTTGGTTCGTTGATAATTCTCTTTACCTCAAGCCCCGCAATCTTTCCTGCGTCTTTTGTTGCTTGCCGTTGTGAATCGTTAAAATATGCTGGAACAGTAATCACTGCCTCGGTTACTTCTCCGCCAAGTTTTGCTTCGGCGTCTGCTTTTAGTTTTTGCAAGATAAAAGCTGAAGCCTCTTCAGGTCTGTGCCAGTTTTCTCCCATTTTAATTTCAACCCCTCCATTGTCTGATTTTCGCACTTCGTACGGTACTGATTTGATTGTGTCCTGTACCTCTTGTTCATCAAAGTTGTGTCCGATGAATCGCTTGATTGCAACAATAGTGTTTTGTGGGTTTGTAACAGCCTGACGCTTTGCTAGTAGACCTGCAAGACGTTCTCCTGTTTTTGATTCCGCAACGATTGAAGGTGTCGTTCTGTTACCTTCTGCATTTTCTAAAATTTTTGGTTCTCCTCCTTCGATAACTGAGATCGCAGAGTTTGTTGTTCCCAAATCAATTCCTATAATTTTTGACATATCGTATCTAAATTAGATGTGTATTTATTAAATATTTATATCCGACCCAAAGCTACAGCCCGCAAATATGCAGACATATTCTCGTACCCTAATGCCATCGCTCGCTTTTCCATCAGTTGTTTTTCAGTTGGGGTTACCCGGAATCTGATTACCTCTGATTGAGCCTCAACATCTTGTCTCGCCTGCATAATTGCTTTTGCAAGCTCGGCGAGCACCGTAGGTACCTGTTCGTTTGGAAATTGAGCCCGAATACCTGCCCCTTCACAAATAATTGTTGTGTATTCACGCTTGGGTTGCAATGTATATTCGTATCTCTTATTTCCTACAAGAATATAGTGTGTGATTTTTGTAGCCATAATAATTACACTTAAAAATATTAACTATTTTTATGTGTAGCTACATTTTACATTTTTGTACCACAAACGCAAGACACTAAAGAATCTCTCCCGTTTGTTTATTCTCCAACTTTTACTTTTGCTGGTCGAATGAGCTTCTCTCCAATCTTATATCCCTTTTGAATCACAGAGATCACCTTCCCTTTTTGGCCTTCATCTCCCTCCACCATTTCAACCGGCTCGTACAGATCAGAATTAAATTCGTCTCCTTCTTGGCCAAATCTTTTCACTCCGTTGCTCTCTAGTACTTCTAAAAATTGTTTGTGGATGTATTCGATACCCACACGCCATGTTTCTGGAGTTTCCTCCCATGCGGCTTTATTTGCAAATGCTGCATCAAAATTATCTAAAATAGGGATTATCTCTTCGAGCAACGATTGTTTACCCAGAGTGGTGAACAGTTTTCTCTCTTCCTCATGCTGTTTTTTAAGATTAACTAATTCAGCACGAGCACGTTGCCAGCCATCAAGATATTCTTGGCGTTCATCTTTCAGAACCTGTAGTTCATCTTTATCTTTTTTCTTTTTTCCGCCAAGTGTTACCTCAGGATTATCTTCTTCATAGACAACATCCTCCACCTGTTCTTCTTGATCTAATTTCTGTTCTTTGTCAGTCATACTCGCGATTATATCTCAGTAGTGTCAACATTTCAAAATAATTTGTCTGTTACAATTACTAACGGCTTTAGTAGTTTAAATAATTAAATATATGGATTACGCGAAAACGTTTTCGGAACCATTGGTAGCAGTGTGGACACGAATTGCAGAATTTGTACCATACATCATTGTTGCATTTTTGGTTCTCATTCTTGGACTTTTGTTGATTCCACTAATTGGTAGCATCATCCACAAATCACTACGATTTATGAAAATTGATGAGTTAGCCGAAAATAGTGGAGTCTCATCAGCACTAGCAGGAATTGGAATGGACTTTTCATTCGCAAAGGCAGTTACAGACATCATCAAGTTTGTATTGTATGTATTCTTGTTCTCTGTGCTTATGGAGATCTTAAATCTCACACAGATCACTGGTCTCATTAATGATTTGTTGCGGTACATTCCACAAGTAATTGTTGCTGTTGTACTATTTGGGGCTGGTCTGACATTTGGTGAGTTTTTCAAAAAAATTACCATGAAGATGGCAGAAGCAACCTCAATGGCCTCAAAAGACGGAGCATTGCTAGGGATGGTTGGAAAGTACGCGATTGTTATCTTTGCTGGAATGGCTGCACTGGTTCAGTTGGGTATCGCTCAAGAACTAGTTCAGATTCTATTTGCAGGAATCATCGCAGGATGTGCTCTCGCATTTGGTCTCGGCTCAAAAGGAAGAGTTGAACGATTCTGGTCAGACATGTCTGAGAAACACGACAAATAAAAGAAAAAACGCCCATAGGCGTTTTTTCTTTTATTGTTCTTTGATCTTGAAATCTAAGATCTTTAGTTTGATATTTTTGTGCATCCAAGCCTTTGAATCAGAATCTGGATCCAAACAGAGAACCATATCAAAGAGACTACCTGGGTCATCAAATGTAAAATCTACTCGTGCGTTGTCTCCATTTGAAGTAATTTCATCAAATGTTGCTTGCACTCCGTTATTAATATCTCCTGTACACCAATCAGACCAGACTCCTGCACTTGCTGGTTCTGTTCTGACATAAATTGGGTCTTCTTGTGTTTTTAATGTGAATGTTCTTCCTTCACAAGAAACCCAGGTTGAGTTATTCACTGAACACTCAAAGTCAGAAGGTGTCACCTCACCCGGATAATCGCAGTCTCCATTATGAGCAGTCGCCTCTGAATCATAATTATCGGCATTTGGATCCATACATCCATAAACGTAATATTCACATGTCCCATCGTCTCTTGTTGCGTTTGGGTTGTAGTTTGAAGCAGTTGAATCAGTACATCCCTCTTCGACTCCTGGCAAGAATACGCAGCTACCGTCATTATTTGTTGCGTTTGGGTTGTAATTCTCTGCAGCAGGATTAGTACATCCTGGGATCTCAACATACTGACATGGAAGAGATTCGCCCGTATTAAGTGCAGCTGGATCTTCACAAATTCCAGTTGTCCCATTATTTGCCACATTAAAGTTTACACGGTAGGTACAACTATAGGTATTATCAAATTTAGTTGCTCCGTCAAAGCTGGAAAAATCAAAGAAATTACCACAACTATCAGGTGATGAGAACGTTAAATAGTGTGATCCCACCCCAAGGTTATATGAATCCAAGTTCATAATTCGTGTTGAATTAGTACTCCCCGGACTCATTACTGTAGTAAAGGGTCCACCGTCAACTGACATCAAAACTGCAGTCCCTGATGGTTTTTTACCGGTCGATGTGTCTAACAGAGAAACCTCTAGTGGCATAGGATCCCCAGCGGTATATGAATCTCGTACATCAAATGTGAATCTAAGTGTGTTTTTATCAGCAGAATAACCTGTCAGCTTTCCCGCTTGCACTGTAACAAATACCGTCAGCAATACGAGTGCTGCAATCGAGATGAGAGTTGGAATTTTTATTTTTAATATATTCATAACTATCTTCGGTTATAGATTCTTAGAATTGTTGTATTTCTCGGACAGTATCACTAGGTTCGCCTCCGCCACCTCCTCCTCCATCAGAGTTGCCTCCTCCACCAGAGTTTGTGTCAGAACATCTAATCCAACCACCTGCAAAAGATCTATTGTCGTGTCGTGCTCCCCTCACTTGCCATGACCCCCCAATACTATAAAGTAGTGAATTATTTCCTGGCGAAGTATATTCCCTAAATCCAGATCGATTTCTCGGCGCTTGATCAATCAAGTAGTCATACCCTTTCAGACTACATAGTGCCCGCAGTGTTGTTGGGTCAGATGCAAGCCCTCCAAATCCGTTTGGTCCTCCATACCCATCTGGGTTAGTGAACGTGATCCCAGGTGACCCCTCAAAGTAGTACACAGTCCTAGTACAAGTTCCAAACCAACCACATGAATAGCTTTCCTCCCTGCTTTGTACAAAATCTCTTCTGTAATATGTTACTGGGTCTTGCTTAAGGACTTCACATGAGTTGTATTCATATGCCCCTGAAAGTGTTCCATCGTTACATGTTCTCGTTTCTGACTGACAAGTTTGGTTGTATGGGACTGTCTCCGACTGGAATGCCGTTACTTGGTCTCCATTTTCCAAATTACTGCCATTAAATACACATCTTTCTGGGGGAGCAACTGAACAAGAAACCGCATCAAATGAGCCTGACATTGTTCCATTAGAACAACTTCGGGTCTCTGACTGACAAGTTTCTCCATATGCAACAATAGAATTTTCATAGAAGATTGCATCGTCACCATGATTAACTGTTACTCCATTAACTACACAGGCGCTAGCTGGTGCAGCAGTACATGATGCAGCGGCAAATGTTCCAGAAAGAACACCATTGGTACACGACCTAGTTTCTGACTGACAAGTTGAACCAAATGGTACAGATGATGCTTGATAAGCAGTAACAGAATCGCCGTTTGCAACTGTATTTCCGTCAAACGTACATGATGCGGCAGGAGCAATCGAACATGATGCAGCGGCAAATGTTCCAGAAAGAACACCATTGGTACACGACCTAGTTTCTGACTGACAAGTTGAACCAAATGGTACAGATGATGCTTGATAAGCAGTAACAGAATTCCCGCTAGCTACCGTTGTTCCATTAAAAGTACAGTCTTGTGGTGCTGCAGGTGAGTCACAAGTCCAATCACCATTAAACCAACCTAATAATTTCCCTGTTCCATGACAATTCTGTGGCTTGTGTGCCTTTGTCTCATAGAGATAGTCCAAGTTTGATTTCAGGTTTTGTGAGGAGACAGTCGCACCTGAAGAAATCCAACCCGTTCCGGTCCACGCAGACTGCGCGATACCAACTGTTGCGATACCTAGTAAGGCAACAACAAACACTGCAAATATACTTTTTTTCATAATAAATTCTGTTACTAATGATTATCTTAAAAATATCAAATATACCCCCCAAAGTAAAACACCAGCTGTGAGTAGCTGGTGTTTTCTTTTACTGCTCTTGTGTATTGTCATCACATTGGCGCACTCGCTTGCGAGCCTCAACCGTATCTGTAAACACAACCTGTCCGGTTGATCTGTCTCGAACAGTCACTGTTGCCGTGTGTGGCGACGCAACTGTGTTACGCATATCATACACTGTACATGAATGACCTGTTCCCGTACATGCCCCAGTCCACTGAATGGTATACAAACCTGGGTCCCTGAATTCATAATCCCCCAAACCATGTGTTGTTTGTCTCTGGAAATCACCTACAGACCAAGAAATAGCATCGGTAATGGTACACCCACCATCTTCAAAACATGCTCCTACGCTTGGCACATCCCATGCCTGAGTATCAATATAACAACCAGCTCTAATTGGATCCCGCCCACAGTCAGTACATGGATTCACTGTACATGATGGTTCTACATATGTACCAGATAGTGCACCGTTATTACATGTTCTCACTTCTGAAGTACATGAATCAGGTTCTTCGACTGAAGCCGTCTCGTATGCAGTTACTGTCCCTCCGTGTGCAATTTCATTTCCATCAAATGTACATGAAGCCGCTCCACCGACTGTACATGAACTAAATTGGTACGAACCAGAAAGTGTCCCGTTGTTACATGTCCTGGCTTGTGACTGACAAGTTGAACCATACGCTACTGACCCCGCTTGATATGCGGCTACTGACTCACCATGCTGCACAACCACCTGAGACCCGTTAGTTGGCGTGAATGTACAAGAAGCCGCTCCATCTACAGAACAAGATCCAAATGGGAAAGACCCGGAAAGGGTTCCATCATTACAAGTTCGTACCTCTGAATTACATCTGTCACCAAACGGTTCTGACTCTCTTTCAAACGCAACAGTTGACTGCCCGTGTAATACAGTTGATCCATTGAAAGAACAGTCTCTATATACCTTTTCTGGCGGTTCTGGCGCATTTTCACAACCCCAATCGGCATCTTTCCATACCAAACGGTCTCCTGGGGTAATACAATCTTGTGGTTTATGTACTTTGTTTTCTTGTAACCAATCAAGATTTGATTTGAGGGGTGAGGCAGGAATTACACTTCCAATGTTAATCCAGGAGGTTCCAATCCAACCTGCATTTTGAGCAAAACCTATTCCCGCAAAAGACAGGAAGAATACAATTGCGAGTGCAAAAATACTTTTTTTCATATACATATAAAATAACAAGACTTCATATAAAAGTAAAACTTGTTTGTGTAGAACAGAAAGATCCTTCTTGAGCAAGGCCTACAAACCTGCGTTGCGCAGTTGTTCCAATATTTTTTTCTGCTCTTTTGTTAATTTTGATGGAATTTCAATCAAAAGCTGGACATATAAATCTCCCCTCTTATTTTCAGTTATGACCACACCCTTATCTTTGATTCGCAGCTGCTTACCGTGTTCTGATCCTGCCGGGATCTTAATTGTGACTGATCCGTCCAAGGTCTCTATCATTTTTTTACTACCCAGTAATGCTTCTGTTGGTGAAATTTTTGCTGTCATATAAACGTCTCGACCTTCTTTGTGGTAGCCAGACTCAGGAATTACTCTTACGAGAATATAAAGATCTCCTGGTTGTCCAGATGCAATTGCCTCTCCTCTACCTTGCAGTCTCAACTGTTGACCATCCTCAATGCCAGCAGGTATCTTAATTGTTATCTTTTCCCTGCCCTGGACCACTCCGCTTCCATTACACGTATGGCAGTTCTCTTCTGGAACCTCTCCGCGCCCGTCACATATTTGACATATCCTGTTGGTTCTCACTTGGCCCATAATTGTCTGCTGGATCATCGTGACTTGCCCGCTACCATCACATTCGTGACATGTTTTTGTTTTCTTTTTGTGCGCACCTGTTCCATCACACTCTGTGCAAACATTATTTTTATCCAACTCAATATCTTTCTCTACACCAAAGACCGAATCTCTGAAACTAATTTCGATTTGGACTGAGATATTTGACCCACGATGAGCACGCGAACGAGAACCCCCAAAACCTCCAAACTGTGAAAAAATATCCCCCAAGTCAAATTCGAAACCACCTGCTCCATTACCAAAACCTGAAAAATCAAATCCGCCAAAACCTCCACCTGCGGCGCCTGCTTTTCCAAATGTGTCATATTGCTGTTTTTTCTTTTCATCAGACAAGACCGAATAAGCCTCGTTTACGGCTTTAAATTTTGCCTCATCTCCATCAGGCTTGTCTGGGTGATATTGTTGGGCTTTCTTTCGAAATGCTTTTTTAATTTCATCTTTACCTGCCCCACGCTCTACCCCAAGCAGTTCGTAATAGTCATCTGACATATATTTCTCAAAAAATTTCTGGTATTATAGCAAAATCATGTCAGACAAAAAATTTGTATACAAGTTGGGAGGTGTTGACCAATTAGTAATTGCTATTATTCTTGCGACATTTCTGATTTTTGGAGCAATTGTTGCTTCTGATAAATTTTACACACAAAAGACAACTAATGTCTCTAGTTCTGCAGACATTCAAAATCTTGTCAAAGAAAAAGAGCGACTCGAAGCTGAGATCGAAAAATTTAGGCAAGAAGGTGTTGTCGTTGAAGAACAATAAAAGCCGCGCTTGCGGTTTTTATTGTTCTTGCCTTCTTTCTTCCAGGTTTTCTACTGTGATTGATCCAAAGACTTCCTCTTGGGTGAGATTTACATATCCCTGTTTAAACAATTCAAGGACCGCCAAGAAAGAAACCGCTTTTCCTTTCTTATCTGAACCGACAACTAGCTCAGAAAAGTTAGCGCGGACAAAGCGCTTAATACGAGTCGAGATCTGTTCGGTAACCTCTTTGAGTGTTAGGTGTTTCTCAACTTTTTTTTCTGGTAAAAATACGTCTTCGGGTATTTGTGTTAAAACCTCGCCAATTGCCCCTCTCAAACCCTTGAGAGAAACATTCTCATCTGGACGAAAAACAATTTCTTTTTTAGGTACTCTGTAAATACGTGGATACAAACGTCTGCGACCAAAGTCAGCAGAAAAGATCGGCATGATATTTTTAAAAATAGAAAATAGTCGGAGTCTTTCTTGTAATTCCTCTACTTCTGTTTGCTCATCATCTGTGAGATTAAACGTTGGTAGTAACGAACGTGATTTTATCAACATCAGTGTCGCTGCAGTTACAATAAATGACGAAGCGTCTTTGAGACGAAACTCATTCTGAGAAACAAAATCGACGTAGTCTTGTGCAATCGATGAAAGTGAGACTTCACTGATATGTAGTTTCTTTTTTTCGATCAAAGAAAGAAGGGTGTCGAACGGCCCCTCAAATGATTCTGTCTTAATAACAAAATGTGCCATAGATTATTTTTTCTCTCCTGTCTCCACAATTACTGCGCCGAATGGTAGGTCATGTAAGCCCTGATGTCGTTTTAGATGCGGGATAGTGATTGCACTAGCAAGACCTACATAAATGTACTTGAAAAGAATGAAGAGGACGTTTCTTCCGAAGACCCTATCAAAAGAAAGTTTTTCACCATCTTGGTCAGTCAATTTAATACCAAATAATTGCATTCCATATGTGGCTTGCCTTTTCCCGGCCAACATAATTTGAAAGTAAATCAGACTCACAAATGCATACGCAATTACCATGTAAATCACGAAGAATACAAGTCCCTTATCCATTTCATGATCTGAAAGTGGTAGTGGTGAAGTTAAATCAACTTGGAAGAGTCCTAAAAAACTAGGCAATGTGAAATTGTCAAAAAATGAAAAAGTGAGGATAACCATAACGAAAAACGTCATGAGAAAAATTAAAATATTATCAACAACATTAGCAAAGATCCTCGTTGCTAGATGTGCGTAATTAGCTTTTGGTGCAAACATAATACTGTAATTATACCCTTTAATTATATGATGTATATAGCATTGATCCACAATCTATATCTGCTATAATCCGACCTATTCAAATGAATATAGTTGCGTCGGTGGCAGAGTGGTCAAATGCAGCGGACTGTAAATCCGCCGGACGTGTCCTACGGGGGTTCGAATCCCTCCCGGCGCACAGAAAATCTCCTTCATGGAGATTTTTTCGTGCCTGAGAAGAAAGCAAATTGATTTGCTTTGGTGGGATTCGAACCGGCGGAGCCCTAGATGATTGTCTGTTCTAGTTCGACAATCATTAGGCGAGCCGCGTCCAGCTGCTCTTAATGAACGAAGTGAACTTAGAGACAGCGGGGTAATCCCTCCCGGCGCACAAAATAAAAGCCCCTATGGGGCTTTTGTTTAATGTACGTTCGCCGACCGTGGCGCATTAGTGTATTCCAAATCGCGGCTAACAAACAAGACTTTGCGTGCAAAGTCAGATGTTTGTCCAATAAATAAGGTTGTTTCACCCACATGCACAATCCATTCTTTTTTTGAAGAAGAAATTATTTCACGCTTCCCTACCTGATCAAGAGAGATCATCCAAGTATGCGTTTTATCTTTTGAACGAAGCTTCAAATAAGAACAGTCTGCCGACAGAATATATCCCACGCATGCTAATGTGATGTGTGGTTCACCATCCTCAACTTCTTGCTGCATAAGGGCAATTGGATAACCTAACCTCCAGCCTTCTTGGAACATTGCTTGAACAAGAGCACTTCTCATGTCTACCTCCTACTTCCAAAAATAGCAAATCTCCTCGAGGTTTTAAATTGACATATTTTTATATTCGTTATACTCTTACTTCAGTTTGAAATTTAAAGGGAGCAAGCTAATGCCACACAAATTTTGTCCTGACTGTGGAACCTCTATGGTAGGCGCTCAGGAATATGATAGCGGATTAATATGCCCTGCGACAATAGGTAAACCCATACAAGAACAACATATTCATTGGGAGAACCCAACGCCTGCTGGTGTCATACTATTACCTACTTATTCACGAGATGAAGAACGAGGTTTATGGATTTGTGAACGTGGACCCGATGTTAGTCATACTGGCGGATGGGCACTCATATCTGGTTTTATGCTGCGAGGCGAAACTTGGCAAGAAGCAATCATGAGAGAAGCACACGAAGAGCTTGAGGTAACCTTTACCAAGAAGGCCTCCCTGCAGCACATTGATGTCGCAAATAGCTCGCCGAATCCAATTACGTTCATGTCATTTTCAATCGTTCGGAAAAGTGAATATCAAATCCCAAAGATATTTACACCAAATGGTGAGGCAACTCGTCGTGGCATCTTTACGCTTGGATCTGACTCGCTTTGTTTTGCTACACATCAGCGCATAGCTACTAGAGTCTTACAAGACCAAAAGACATACGGTTGTTTCTGGGACTAAACACAAGGGAGAAAAGATGTGAAATTCTTAGGTGTCGTATTACGCTCATCTGATACTGAAAAGAGTGCTCTTTTCTACAAAGCGCTTGGATTAGATGAACAGAGAAAACATGCCCATGGTGGACCTGTACATACTGAGTTATGTGTCACCGATGATGTTGTGCTCGAACTATATAATGCATCAAGAAACTATTCTCATGATGCACTTATGTTTGAGGTAACAGACCTTGATGATTCATTGAGAATCGCTAAGGAACATGGTGGACGTATTAAACGAGGGCGACCAAGTAAAAATAGATTAAGATACGTAACAGACCCAGATGGGAGAAACCTGTTGCTGATCGAAGCCAAACCCTAGGTTTGGCTTTTTGCGTGCTACAATCGTTGCATCATGACAAACCCCCTTTCAAACCAGATAAAGGCAGAATCTCTCAGAAAAACAAAAGGTCATACCAAGAAATTCAAAGAGCGAGAGGTGCGCGCAAAAAAAATTGTTAGCACTCTAAAAAAAATGTACCCTCACCCCAAGTCAGAACTGATCTACAATACAAAATTTCAATATGTAGTGGCCGTTGCTATGTCTGCGCAATGCACGGATGACCGAGTAAATCTGGTCAACCAAGAACTGTTCAAAACCTATAAAAGCGTAAATGACTTTGCTGACGCTGACCCAAAATCATTTGCCGAAGCGATCAAGTCTGTATCTTTTTATAGAAACAAAACAAAACATATTATTGCAGCTGCGCAAATCGTACGCGATGAATTTGGAGGCCGTGTCCCCAAGAATCGTGGTGATCTCATGAGACTACCTGGTGTTGCGTCCAAGACTGCAAATGTTGTCCTTGGTGAACTTTTTGATATCTGGGAAGGTATCGCCGTTGATACACACGTGCGTCGGTTTGCGCTCCGTTTTGATTTGACGGATAAAAAAACCTTAGACCAGATCGAACCTGAATTAATGGCGCTGATTCCGAAAAAAGATTGGAAATATGTAAACAATGGATTTGTGCTGTACGGTCGTCATCTCTGCAAAGCCAGGCCACACGAAGACTGTAAAGACCATGCATTAACAAAAATCTGGCCACCTGCGCTAGAACGCTGGCCAAAAAGTAAATAAAAGAACGCCTGCTGAGCGTTCTTATTTGTCTTGATAGCCATAACAATGTTTCATCTTGTTGCCGGCTCTAAGGTGACCCTCAAGCTTGATACACAAGACAAAATTTTCTGGCGCTTTTGTTGTGATGTCTTTCAACATCTCATGCAGTAATATCATTCCCTCCTTGAAAGCCTCTTCGTAAACGGGCTTGATCGCAGCTTGACCTCTGGCTTCGAAAACCAAATCGTTTACCAGTATTGACCCTTCGAATCTATAGCGGCCAGGAATGGTCGTTAGAAACGCTTCACAAGTTGCCAAGAAAGACCTGACTTTTGCATTAAAAAAGAGTTGATCTGTAACTGATTTAAACTCGTACTTCTTTTCTTTTGACAACAGTTCCTCCTTTAGGTTCCTACTTTCATTTAATCACAATCGCACACAATAAAAAAGGCGCCCGAAGGTCGCCTATAAAATTTATTTAACCCGGACTGTTCCTCCTTTTAGGAAACCATGACAGGTTGATATATCAACCAACCGACCATTTGGATTAATTGCTTTTGCATCAAATGCTGCAACATCACTGTCGCCACATCCGCGCCAGCTGATAAAGAACACGTCTTTATTGACAATTTCGATATCAGTGAACCCGTTTGTCTCAAGGGTCTTCACTGCCCGAGCCTCTGAAACATAGATTCCACGGGCAAAAATGAAAGTTATAACTAGCCCAAAAACTCCCAAGACAACTAACCCCATCACTATCGATCCAAGTTTTTTCATTAGTTTCTCCTCAATAAATAACTAAGAACCTTATTATACAATATTTATAAAAAAAGAAAAGCACTCTATGAGCACTTTAATTTTCTCTATTTCGTTTTTGTTTTTGACTTAAGTTTTACTGGTGACTTTACAGCTTTCTTTTTTGTGCCTTTTATCTTGAGTTCGTAAATGAACTTATTATCTTTATGGTCTATGCTGAATGTTCCTCCACTCTTTGGCCCCACTTTGATAATCTCATTGGCGAGTGGATTCAAAATATGTGACTGGATAGCACGTTTAAGAGGTCTGGCTCCGTATTCTGGATTGTATCCTTCCGCGGTGAGCGCCTCCATCGCCGATTTTGTAATCTTGAGTTTAATGTTTTTGTCAGAAAGCCTGTCCTCAACAATTTTAAGCTGGATTTTAATAATTTCTGCGAGTGATTCTTCTTCGAGGGTATCGAAGACAATAATCTCATCGAGTCTGTTCAGAAATTCTGGCCTAAAATGTGATTTCAGAGCATCAAGAACTTTTCCTTTTGCCTCGTTGTATGCAGTTTCTTTTTGCTCTTCTTCTTCATCAGATCGGAATCCAATCGCCTCCATTTTGTCGACAAATTCAGATCCAACATTTGATGTCATCACCACAATAGTGTTTCTGAAATTAACTGTTCTTCCTTTCCCATCAGTTAGTTGCCCATTATCAAGAACCTGCAATAGAACATTAAAAATTTCAGGATGAGCTTTTTCGATCTCGTCAAAGAGAACAACTGAATACGGACGATGTCGAATCTTCTCTGTCAATCCTCCACCATCATCATGTCCAACGTATCCCGGTGGTGATCCAATCAATTTTGAAACAGAGTGTCCTTCCATAAATTCTGACATATCAATACGTACCAGCGCATCTTTGTCATCAAACATAAACTCTGCGAGTTTTTTGGTAAGTTCTGTCTTTCCTACTCCGGTAGGCCCCATTAACATAAATGACCCAATTGGTCGGTCTGGATCTGAGATTCCTACACGGGCACGTTTTACGGCATCTGAAATTTTCACAATAGCGCTATCTTGGCCAATAATTGAGTCTTTCAAGAACGACTCCATTCCGTCTAATTTTTTCATCTCTTCTGCGAGCATTTTCGCCACAGGCACTCCCGTCCAACGAGAAACCACTTCTGCGATTGACTCTTCGGTGATGTCTTCGTGAATCATTCGTCTATTTTTCTGCAAAGATTTCAGTCTCTTGTTCTTTGTATCAAGCTCTTTTTCTAGCTGTGGAATTAACACATACCGAACCTCTGCTGCACGAGAAAGATCTCCCATTGCCTCAGAACGTTCTGCCTCGGCACGAAACGTATCAATCTGTTCTTTGATTTCTTTAATTAAAACTAGTGTATCTTTTTCGTTTTTCCATTTCAGCTCGATGTCGTTTGTTTTTTCTTTCAAGTCAGCTATTTTCTTCTCAATTTCAGATAAGCGTTTCTTTGCTTTAGCTGATTTATCGTTTTCAATCGCACGTCGTTCGATTTCTAATGAAATAATTTCTCGATCAGCAGACTCTAGTTCTTCTGGTTTATTTTGCAGTGAAATCTTTAATGCAGAAGAAGCCTCATCAATTAGGTCAATTGCTTTATCCGGAAGATACCGTTCAGTGAGATATCGTGATGAAAGGTCTACTGCTGATACAAGTGCGTCATCAGTAATTCTCACTCCGTGATATACCTCATATTTTTCTTTGATCCCTCGCATAATTGTTATCGCGTCTTCCCTATTTGGTTCAGAAACAAATACCGGTTGGAACCTCCTGGTCAGTGCTGGATCTTTTTCAATATATTTTTGATATTCCTTGAGTGTGGTTGCTCCTACTGCACGCAATTCACCCCTGGCTAATGCTGGCTTAAGAAGGTTCGATGCATCGAGTGCACCATCTGAGGCACCAGCACCAACAATCGTATGAATCTCGTCAATAAACAAAATAATTTGACCTTCTGCTTGCTCGATCTCTTTCATGACTGACTTGAGTCGTTCCTCAAATTCACCTCTAAATTTTGTTCCCGCAACCAATAAACCAATATCTAGCGCTGCAATCTCTTTTCCTTTCAGAGATTCTGGTACATCATTGTTTGCGATCTTAATCGCAATCCCCTCTGCAATAGCAGTCTTTCCCACTCCCGCCTCACCAATTAAAATTGGATTGTTCTTTGTACGTCTCGATAAGATTTGCACAACACGTTTAATTTCCTCGTCGCGACCAATGACTGGATCAAGTTTGTTTTGTGCTGCAAGCTCAGTCAGGTTTCTAGTAAATTTAGAAAGGTGTTTATTCTTTTTTGTAGTTGTAATTGGCGCATCACTTTCTCGAATCTCGTGAATCACTGCGTACACATTTCCTTGTTCAATTTTGAATTTAGTTGTTACCTCTGAGACATTCACGTCTTGTGTGTCTAGCAAAGCCAAGAATAAATGTTCCGTCGAGATAAAGTCATCTTTCATTTCTTTAGCAATGGTTGCCGAGTCTTGAAAGACTGCTGCCATCTCTTTGGTCAAAAACATTTGGTATGACGGAGTGAGTGTTTCACCTGAATCATCACCCTCAATTAATTCAAACAAAACGTCAGTTAAAAGCATATAGTCTACTTCTAGCTTTTCTAAAATAGAAATAACCATTGAGTCTTCTTGGGTCATCAGTGCCACAAAAAGATGCATAGGTGTCACATGATTTTGCCCCCTCTCGATGGCTAGTTCATGTGCTCGCCTGACTGCTTCTTTCGCTTTGGTTGTAAAATGTGTTAATGGAGGCATATCTAATCTGGTTACGTTTTAATTTTTTATATTATAACAAAAAATAATCTGTGTGCCACATTTTTCAAATTTGTACCCACAAATAAAAAATGCAGAAGCTCATACTTCTGCATTAGGAGGAAAATGTTTTTGATAAACATCTCTGACAATCAACATCTCGGCTTTTGAATACCCTGCTGCAGGTTTTCCTCGCCACAGCCTTGTGGGATGAGATAGTAGAGAAACAATATTCATGTTCCTTAAATACGTTATTTGCATTTGTGAACATCCAGCAAAACGAAAAGCTTCTACGCGTGTAAGGATGATATCGTCTTCAGGGAGAACATGGTCTTTCAATGCCTCGTGTACACCCTTGGTCCACCCAGTGAACTCTCTGGTTCCTGAAAAATTTGAATGCTGCGTGTTATGTCTACGCTTATCTCGACACTTTCGTGAACAAAGGGGTATCTTTCCCGTCCTTCGCTTGGGAATAAACTCTCTGTCACAAATACAGCACTTGAGTCTTCTCCATGTATCAAAGGCCTTGTACAGTCTTTTTACTTGTCTTCGAGAGTAATAAGCCTCTTCAGTCTTAATGCTACTCAATCTTAAAATTTCACCGAAATGATTAGATGACTTGATACCAAAATGAAACCTGATAGAGCGCTGAGTAAAACGTTCAAAGTTTGGCTGTACACGAAAAATATCGACTCCTAATTTTCTGATAATCCGTCTCTTTATCTGTTCAGCATTTTGTCGAGAAAAGCCAAAATGGTCTGCAATCTCTTGGAAAGTACAACCTTGTTGTTTCAGCTTGATAAACTCTCTTGTACGAGCGTGTTTAAGATCTCCCCAAACCGGAGTCCGATTCCGGACCCCTTTTGGGCGACCAACCTCTCCACAACCACCAGAAGGAATCTCACCCATTCTTCGAAGTCTACGGACTGCACCCTCTACCTTAGAACGATCAACTCGGAGCAATCTTGCGATCTCAGGGACGGTTTTTAATTCTCTGTACGCAACTAACACTTTATGAAGAAACGTCCTACCACTAACTCCCCCCTGCTGTTTCACAAGAGCAATATTTTCATTATACTGTCTGTTTGTAAAACCGGTTTTCTCCAAGAGCTCATCTCTTGAATAAAAGTCGTCTTCGTAAAAGTGCTTTAAATACTCGACAGCATTACTGCCACGCTTGTATCCCTGATCTTCTAATTCCCGGATTATCAAATACACTTGTGGAGTGTACAAATTAACTCGCTGAGCGATTCGACTGTCTTTTAATCCAGCTAGAAAATACTTGGTTACTTGTTCTCTGACATCAATGTTTGATTCGTCCTCTCTAGGATCTTTGATCTCTGGCTCAAGTTCAATTGATGAATCGCCATTCAGATACTTCTTAATTTGAGTTTTAACCTCACCGAGCGTGAGATGACTATTTTGTGCAAACGCGGCACAAAACTGTTCAAATTCAGACTCGAGGTCTGCAATTTCACTTTGTGACATTTCTGCCTCCTATATGTAAAGTTCTCTGAAAACAACAATACAACTTTTTTAATTTTTAGTCAAAAACACCGGCATAGCCGGTGTTGTTATTGTTTTCTTGTTGCCAAGAGGCTATCTCTAATCCAAAGTAACATCTGAATATAATCTGGCTCCCTCAGAGACGTGTTCGGATTTTCTGGTCCGACATCATGGTAGATCCGATATCTCACGGTCTCCATGAGTGCCTGAGCAGCATCCGGATTCTGTACAAATTTTGCAACTTGCGCTGACTGAATAACCAGCTGATGCCACAGTGATCCGTATTGTGCGCTGTGACCACCAAACCAAATAAAATGATTTGATTTGTCAGTAATTGACTTGGTGATCACCCTTCCTGCTCGTAATGCATCAATCCCCTTCATGGTAAAGATTTCTTGTTGCCGTTCTGGCTCCTTGAATTTAATTCCCTGCAAAAGAGATTCAACTGATGAAAATTTCATCACCCCGCCGTAACCCCTGTAATCACCCTCTAGCACTTTTGGTACATGTAGCGTGAAAGGGGTTGGGGCCAAATTGGAAAGAATGCGCTCAATCCGTCTCTGTTCGGGATCAGGATGATCAGAGTTCCCTCTGATGTTTAGTCCTGGCCTGTCATGCTTGGGCATAATGTCTCTCCGTTTCTAAAAAGATCTTGGACAGAATTAAACCACATATTCACGAATTAAAAAAGGTGCGTCTTTACGACGCACCCTTGGTGTTTCCGTGATCCTGCTCATCATACATTTGAAAAAGTTTGTACTTTATCTCTTCCAATTTATTCGGGAGATCAACTAAAAACGATGGGTTTCGTATCTCACTTGGTTTTATCTCATGGATTGGGCCATGTGATTTCAACTGATGGCGATAATAATGTTCACTATCTACGATTCGTATCTGCACCTTGTCCCGCCAATAAGCATCTAAGTACATGATAAATTCTTTTTCCCAATCAGTTGCTGTAATTGGGTCAGTAAACGGACCGACATAGATTGGCAACGTCATCATTACATCATGCCAAACACACTTCATTTGTAGTCGAACAAAAATGTTTGTATTTGTCCTAAATGCGATGACTGCTCCTGATTGATTCATTAATTCCTCCCTTTAAAAAACGACTAACTCTACTATACAACAAATAATAATTATCCTAAAGCCACGAGCCCAGATATGACTGATGTGATAAAATCACAAAATATAAATTAACTCTATGAATTTACCTGACAAATATCTCTCTCCGTATGATCCAACAGCATATGAAAAAGATCTTTACACAATGTGGGAAGAGTCTGGTTTTTTTAATCCAGACAACCTACCCGGAGACCGAGATGAAACGTTCTGTATCATCATGCCTCCTCCAAATGCCAACGGTCGTCTGCATGCAGGACACGGAACCGACATGACCCTCAAAGACATCATGACTAGATACCACCGAATGCGCGGGAAAAAAGCGTTGTTTTTACCTGGGTCAGACCATGCTGGATTTGAAACTCAAGGGGTATTTGAAAAAAAACTTCAAAAAGAAGGTCGTTCACGATTCGGAATGGGGCGCGAGGAACTGTACAACGAAATTTATAACTTTGTTATGGAAAACAAAGGGTTCATGGAGGACGACGTTAAACGTCTCGGTGTTTCGTGTGACTGGTCACGAAATACTTTTACTCTTCAGCCGGATGTTGTGTCACGAGTCCAAGATACTTTTATAAAAATGTATGAAGATGGAATGATCTATCGTGGAAAAAGATCAATCCACTGGAACCCAAAATTCCAAACTTCTCTCTCCGACATCGAGACGAAATTTGAAGACAGGAAGACTCCGTTTTATTATTTCCAATATGGACCGTTTGTAATTGGGACCGTGCGACCAGAGACTAAGTTTGCGGACAAATATATCGTTGTGCACCCAGACGACGAACGATATGCCGAATATGATCACATGCAGGAATTTGAGGTTGAATGGATTAACGGACCAATCAAAGCGACCCTCATCAAAGATGAAGTGGCAGATATGGAAAAAGGTTCTGGTGCAATGACTATTACTCCGTGGCACTCACAGGTAGACTTTGATCTTGCTCAAAAGTACGACCTGCCGCTTGAACAAATCATCGACTGGGACGGTAAATTACTCCCTGTTGCCGGAGAGTTTGCGGGCACAAAAGCTCACGTTGCACGCGAAGCAATCGTTGAGAAATTACAAGAAAAAGGTTTAGTGGTTGAAGTAGACAACGACTACACAAACGCTGTACGACTATGTGAACGAACTGGTGTTGTGGTTGAGCCACAAATCAAAGACCAATGGTTTATCAAAATGGATAAATTAGCTGCTATGACTCTGGAGTCACTCGACAAAGGTGAATACAAATTTGTTACAGAACGATACGAGAAAATTTTCCGGCACTGGATGGAAAACCCGATCGACTGGAATATTTCTCGGCAGATTGTATGGGGTATTCAGATCCCAGCATGGTTCAAAGATGGAGAAATTAAAGTTTCCAAGGAAAACCCAGGGGAAGGATGGAGCCAAGATCCAGACACATTTGACACATGGTTCTCTTCTGGGCAATGGCCGCTCATGACACTTGGATACCCAGAGGGATCTGACATGGAATTTTATCCAACTGATGTGATGGAGACTGGTGCTGACCTAGTATTCAAATGGGTGCCACGAATGATCATGTTTGGACTGTATCTTACTGGCGAGGTGCCATTTAGAGATATCTATTTCCACGGAATGGTTCTTGATTCAAAGGGTGTGAAAATGTCTAAATCAAAAGGGAACGTTCTTTCCCCTATTGATTTAGCCGAGGAATTTGGAACAGATGCAATGCGAATGGCATTTGTAGTTGCTAATCCTCCTGGATCAGACATGCCTCTCTCAACTGACAAAGTTCGAGCGTACAAAAAATTTGCAAACAAACTATGGAACATCGCACGGTTCGTATATTCTAGTTTTGAAGATTTTAGTTACGACCACGAAGACTTTGGAAATATGAATGCTGAAGATCAACTGCGCGTTGAGAAATTTAATGATGTACGCGATGATATTGCAAAAGATATCGAGCAATACAGGCCACACCTTGCGGCTGAAAAATTGTATCACTATGTCTGGCATGAATTTGCAGACAATGTCTTAGAAGCATCCAAAAACGCACTTGCTGGTGAAACTAGTGAGGATGACCGTCTTTCAAAACAATTTATGCTCTATCAAATTCTAGAAGGGATTCTTAAGACAGCGCATCCATTTATGCCATTTATTACCGAAGAGATCTGGAAGGATTTCCCAAACAAAGAAAAGAACCTCCTTATTGTAGAATCTTGGAATTAAAAAGCCGGCCCAAGAGCCGGTCTTATTTTGAATGAACATAATTCAATGAAGTTTGGACTTCCCAACAAGGTTGGGCACATACCTTTCCATGAGTACATCCCAAGCATCTACACGTTCTTGCATAGAACGCTTTTGGTCGTGAAATATCTTTTTACATGCCTGAACTGCTCGGGCAACTGCAGGGTCATACCCTGATCCAATCACTCGATCAATGCCGTCTGCTGCTCCCTCCATGGTTTGGTTAATTAGCTTCTGCCAACTGCCATGAAAATTAACATTCAGTAATCTAGAAGCTGTTTTGAGTTTTTTCTTTGAATTAAATCTCATTAGACTCCCTTTCTTTAAAACCAAAACAAATATACCTTATTATGTTCATACGTCAAAGTCTAAAAAATGTTTTGTTATAATCGAAAAACTATGAGAAATAATATTGTCCACCCCGGAGCAAGTGAACTAGTCTACGAAATTCGTGGGATTGTTGCTGACGCAAAACACCTTGAGTCTCTCGGTGTCCCCATGATTTGGGAAAACATCGGTGATCCGATTGCTAAGGGTGTGGTTCTGCCAGACTGGATAAAAGATATCGTCAAAAACGTCGTTGCAGATGATCGATCATACGGCTACTCCCCTACAGCAGGAATATCCGATGCTAGAGAAACTATTTCAAAGATCCGCGCACGCCAAGGCATCACGCTTGCTCCAGAAGATATTCTCTTTTTCAACGGACTCGGTGATGCAATTGCGACAATTTATTCGTACCTTAACGGAAACTCTAAAATCATCGGACCAAACCCTGCATATTCTACACACTCATCTGCTGAAGCAGCACATTCAGAATCAGCACATATTACCTATACTCTAGACCCACACAAAAATTGGCTGCCAGATATTGATGATCTTCGAAATAAAATTAAATACAATCCAGCGATCTCAGGAATTCTCATCATCAATCCGGACAATCCAACAGGAATGGTGTACCCAAAAAGAATCTTGGAGCAAATCGTATCTATTGCTCGCGAATTTGATTTGTTTATTATCTCGGACGAAGTATATGCAAACGTTACCTGGGGTGACGAAGAGTTTATTCCTATTTATAAATTAATCGGGGATGACGTACCCGCATGTGTCATGCGGGGTCTTTCCAAAGAGATTCCATGGCCTGGTGCGCGTTGTGGGTGGATTGAATTCCATAATCGACATGCTGATCCTGTATTCTCTGAATATGTCACATCACTATTTAACGCAAAAATGTTGCAGGTGTGTGCGACAACCCTGCCCCAGCGAGTTATCCCAGAACTTTTTAATGACGAAAGATACCCAGGACACCTCAAAGATAGAGCAGGTTTGTATAAAAAGCGTGCAGAAGCAGCATACACAGCATTCCGGAAAGTCTCCGGTGTGATTGCTCCTAAACCAGAAGGTGCATTGTATTTCTCAGTAGTCTTTCAGGATGGCGTCCTTAACACAACACAATCTTTGCCTCTCGATGGAGATATTAAAGAGTTTGTAGAGAAAAAAACCGACGGAGTCAGTCCAGACAAACGTTTTGTATATTACTTGATGGCAAAAACAGGAATCTGCGTTGTACCCCTCTCTGGATTTAATTCTGATCTATACGGATTCCGCATGACACTTTTAGAGCCAGACGATGAAAGATTTGAAAATATACTGGAGACAATTACGTCTTCACTCTCAGAATATGTAAAATAAAAAACGACGCATGTGCGTCGTTTTATTTTAAAGTTGTTCTATCTCATGAGTCACCTCTCCAGAATCCCCCATTAATTCAGTCACTTCTCCGGGAACTGGCAAGTCAAGCCCTTCGGCTAACTCTGCCACCCTTTCAGCTACATCTTGATCCATTCCTGATTCTCGTGATTCTGCTGCATTTGTATTCATGTCTTCCATTCCCATAATCTTTTTATTATTTGTTAATTATTAATATCCTAACATAATTCTATGGCGCGTATTTGCGCTCTTTTTGTTCTTGTAGAAACTGAAATTGCTCAACCGCATCATCAATATATGCATTTATTGCCTGTGCTTGTTTGCTAGCAGGTAGTCTGGGGTCAAAAGCTAATACCGCTCCTTCTCCTAACTCAATGTTTTTCTTGCTACTACCAGAGCCGTAGTCCATAGTGAACACAAAACCCTCCTCCGACTCAAAAAATGCATCAATACCATTCTCAAAATCCAGTGGTGAACCCACTGCTGTAAATGCTGAAATGGAATTGCCGACTCTCTTTTCGATTTCTTTTCTGATTACTTGCAGATAGACGGTCTGCTCCTGGGGTTGATGCTCTCTTACAAACTGCATTCGCTCAGAACGCGTAGCGTCAAGCTTGATCGGTTCACCGGCTGAGATGGAGCACTTACCTAAAACCATTTCTTCGGCTTTGTGGCCTCGCTCTTCATCACTGGTTTTTTCATACGTTCTGTTTATGTCAAAAATACGTTGCTCTTGCCTGTTCATATACTCTCGATATGTAATCGGAGGACGTTCTTTTCTATTTGAGTTTGGAAATTTTACTACATTTTCCATATATTAATATTATACTTAATATAAAGTATATGTCAATATTTAATCCATCATGTTGAATAAACGCAGTTTGTCTAAAACAACTTGTTTCATTGCCTGTTTTCCTGCATCAATATATCGATATGGAGCAATAGAGTCAGGATTCTTAGCAATGTAGTCTCGAATTCCTGCGTGATATGCAGCTCTGATCTCTGTGTTGATGTGTACTGTCGACATTCCCTCTTTGATAGCTTCTTTAAAATCTTCTCGAGAAATCCCTGATCCACCATGGAGCACCATCGGCACACCTCCTTCTTCTCTCAGAATCTTAATTCGATCAATATCTAGCCGTGGATTCCGTCCGTCTTTTGACATTCCATGTAGATTTCCTACAGCTGGAGCAATAAGATCAACCCCTGTCTCTTCAACAAATCTTTTGAGCATTGCAGGGTCGGTCAAAACATCGTCATCTACCTCTGCTGGTGCTTCCTCCCACATTGATGATGATTGGCCGATATTCCCCATCTCTGCCTCAACCAATACTTCCCGCCCACAGTTTCTCGCGTACTCGACACACTTTCTCGTGTTCTCAAGATTTTTATCATGTCCGTCTTTTGTTGAATCGTAGATAACAGAATCGTATCCTGCATCGATGGCCTCTACTACTCCCTCGTATGAATATGTATGATCAGCATTCAAAAATACTGGAAAATTATGTTCTGTTTGAAAAGACTTTACGAGTGCAACTGCCTGCTGTACACCAATGAACTTTCGTT
>JAHDEI010000030.1 GCA_020628915.1 Minisyncoccota bacterium
CCCTTATTGGATTCGTTGATGACTATCTCACTGTTAAGCCTCAGGGAATATTTAATGGTGGACTGCCTTTGCGTTACCGATTGTTGGGTGTTGCTTGTTTTGGTCTGTTTGCGGCATGGTGGTTTTACGTGAAATTGGGCATTTCTGAAGTCCACATACCGTTTTACGGCGGATTTGAGCTAGGATTTTTATTCATCCCGTTCTTCATAGTGGTGTTTGTTTCGGTATTTGCAACGTCAAATATTGATGGATTAGATGGTTTATCAGGAGGAATCATGGCTATTATATTTGGCGCATACGGATTTATCTCTTTTGCGCAAAGTCAGGTAGATATTGCCGCATTCTGTTTTGTGGTCGTAGGTTCAATTTTGGCTTTTTTATGGTTTAATATTCCACCAGCGAAGTTTTATATGACAGAGGTGGGTTACAATGCGTTATCATTCTCGCTCGTTATCATTGCATTTTTGACTAATACAGTATTGTTGCTTCCGGTAATTGCATTTTGTTTGTTTATGACTGAGCTCACTACTATTTTGCAAGTTCTTTCTAAAAAAATAAGAGGTAAAAAGATTTTTCTAGTTGCGCCAATCCACCACCACTTTGAGGCACTTGGTTATCCAGCACACAACGTTGTGATGAAATACTGGTTGGTTTCAATGGTGTTTGTAATTTTAGGTGTTGTACTTGCACTTGCTGGATAATGTTGTTTGTGTTTAAATAATTTTGAGTGCTCATTGCAAAGGAGGTATTCCATGGCATATATTTTGTCAGAAACCAAAGGGAACAAAAGAGCAAGTGTTACGTACTACGTTTCAAAGATTGAGGTCGTGAACAACACTGTTCGAGCTTGGCTATCTGTTCTCAGAGAGAACGCACAGGAATTTACTGAAAAGACGATTAAACAGATTGGCAAAGATTTGTATTCAGAAACAAACTGTCATGCTGAATTTTCAATTTCAGATCTGGTATTTGAGGTAAATACTTATTGGGGCTATGGCTCTAGATATAAAGCAATAAAAATTTAGAAAGGAGATATCATGAAGCAGCGTTTCGCATACCAATACGGAGGTAAGTTCGTCAATTTTATAGGCGCACAACATCTGTCATCAACATCCAGGAGCTTGGTTGATTCACCTGACGACCTTAATGTACTCTCTGTGTTTGATTCATCTGAGAAAGCAAAAGAACGAGTCGCAGAACATGAGTTAATGGATTGCACCATCAAAAGTCTCAAACTTGTTACCCTTAACTAGGATTTTCTAACGAAAGTCTTCCAACAACACGATCTATAGTAGGGTCGTGTTTTTTGTTTATTAAACGCCTGTATCCAGCAATTCCAATCATCACCGCATTATCACCGGTATATTTGCGATCAGGAAGCATCAGATTGAGTCCTTGGTTTTCACACAGGTCGGTAAATTCTTTTCTGAGTCGGCTGTTTGCCGAAACACCACCACCAATAACAAAAGATTGAGGTCCGTATCCATCAATTGCACTTTTTGATTTTTTGATGAGTACTTCAGCGATTGCTTCTTCTAGTTCAAATGAAAGGGCTTGTTTAAATTCTGGTGAGTGATCGGTGTGTTGTTCTGTGATTTTACGCACAGCGGTTTTGAGACCTGAGAAAGAAAAATTATAGTCACCAGAATGGATCATGGGGCGAGGCAGCTCTATTTTGAGATTTAGCGGCTCGGTACTTTCTGAATATTTTTCAGCAAGTTTCGAGATCTCTGGTCCACCTGGATATGGAATGCCAAGTAATCGTGCTGATTTGTCGTATGCTTCACCAACTGCGTCGTCCAAGGTTTGTCCAATTTTTGTGTATTCGTGTTCTGCCTCGGCCACGATCAATTCAGTATGACCTCCTGATATCAAAAGTGAAAGATACGGATATCCTGGATCAACAAGTCTGAATTGGTTTTCTTGTATGTTTTCGATAAGGCTTGCATAGATGTGTCCTTCCATGTGGTTTGTTGGGACTAATTCAGCATCAAGTAACACAGCGAGAGCCCTCGCAAAATTAAACCCAGTCCATAGTGCGATTTCAAGACCTGGTCCATACGTAACAGCAATCGCATCAACGGCAGGTATTTCGTACGTTTCGTAAAATTTTTTTAGTCGCTCAAGATTTTCGTGATCTCGTTCTAAAATACTTTCAATCTGACCAATAAGCTCTGCGGGAATAGATATTTTCTCGGCACGTTCTTTTAGAAGCTGGGCTTCGACAAGGGTTGCTATAAAGAGGGGATAGACATTTTTTGTGTGCTCACGTTTTGCAAGGGCTGGATAAACACCCCCATATTCTTTGTGGACATCAATTTGAGAGTTGAGCTGTTCTGAGAGAATCATGAATTCATTCCCAGACGTCCATTCAAAGCAAGCAAAAGCAGTCTCATCACAAGAAGTTTCAATGGAGAGTAATTTCATGCCAAAATTGTAGCATGAAAAAAGCCGCTTATGCGGCTTTGTCTCGCAGGTCAAGCCTCATGGATATCGAAGTGATACCAATGACATTGACCAACAAATTAAACAACCATTTTCTTTTGACTCGAACCCTAAAACCAAAACGTTCATAGAAAGGGATCAGGCGCGGATGGCAAGTAAGAGTGATTTTATAAAAATCTAGATGACTGGGTCCTGACATAATAATCATTTTTTTTATGATTTCAGATGCATAGCCTCGACCTTCAAATTCGGGCCGGGTATAAACATCCTCAATTAGTCCGTGCCAATCTCCTTGTTGCGTTGATGCCGCTGCTAGAACTGCTGTCGCTCGTTCATCACCGTGCATGCTGACAGAAAATCTTTGTGTCACGTGATCTTTCCCATTGTATGATTCTTGGGTAATCTTCACTAAACGATCAATATTGTGTTCCATATGTTCAGCCTCCAATAAACTAATATAACTATACCCGATCTGCATAAAAGAAAAAACTCCCACCTAGGAGTTCATTTTTTCTACCCAGTGTTTTCGACAGAAGGATACATATCGATCGTCTCCTCCTACTTCGGTTTGAGGACCTTCGTGTACAGCGTTTCCGTATACGTCGACCCTGACAGTCATGGTCGCTTTGCGTCCACAGTCACAGATAGTCTTGATTTCATTAATGGTGTCTGCAATTGCTAAAAGGGCAGCAGATCCATCAAATAATTCTCCTCGGAAATCTGTTCGTAGCCCGTAGCACATGATGGGAATATTATGCTCATCAGCAAGTTTTGCCAGATCCCAAACCTGCTTTTTAGTTAACCACTGTGATTCATCAATTAAGACAGCTGCAATCGGGGAAGTGAGATGTTCGTTTTTTACTTCGGCATACATGTCAGTATCTTCATTAAAGACACGTGAAGGTGCAGAAATACCAATTCGCGACCCAACCGTTGCTTCACCCATACGTTTGTCGATTTCTGCGGTGTACATGATCACATCCATACCTCGTTCGCTATAGTTGTGTGCTGCTTGCAGAAGGGCGGTTGATTTACCAGCATTCATTCCCGAATATTTAAAATAAAGTTTAGCCATAATAGGGAAGAATATCATATTTGAGTAATAAAAAAACTGACCCATAGAGGTCAGTTGTGGTGGATGTTCTAGTCCATTTGCTCTTGGATTACATCCAGGAATTTGTCAGTCACTGAATATATACCATTCTCTTTTTGCAGATAGCCACCGTTGAGACAACACGATGTATTCCAGACTGGTTTACCACCTTCAGTCAAGGCATCAAGCACCTCTCTTTCGGCTCGTCCGGGCGTATGCGTGCAATGTTTTTGGTAATCTTCCCAAGAAAATGGAGTCCATTTATCGTTATTGATCTTTCTTTGGACAAAAAGTATGTTGCTGGCAACAACTTCTGTTTCAGAATTTCGCCAACGTGACCCCATGAGGCTGACACCTTTTGTTTGCGCGGGTATGATTGTTGATGTAATTGCCATAAATTCTCCATCTGATGTTAATATCAACTTATTACTTATAACATTTTTTATTTATCAGTCAATGAAAAACCATGCGATATTCAAGTCGCATGGTCATTCCATGTGGGCGATACAGAACTCGAATCTGTGACCTCCTCAACGTCAATGAGGCGCTCTAGCCAACTGAGCTAATCACCCA
>JAHDEI010000011.1 GCA_020628915.1 Minisyncoccota bacterium
TCACATTCTGAAAAGAAACAGTAGACCTCTACTGAGACGCGGTCGATGAAGTTTAATTGCTCGTTTCCTTGAGAAAAAGTGACTACAGGGAAAAGAGAAAAAGCACTAAAAGCACTATAAAAAGCTAGCTTTTTCAAAAAATTCATATTCAACTAAAATTGTATCAATGTTTTGGCGCGAAAACATCGTAGTTTTCAACATATTGACGACATACAGAGAAACATTGTATTGATATGTATACCGTTTTTTGTGCTCAGGGCGGGAGTTGGCGCCAGTTCTAAGCTCGTCATACTTCCTCGCTAAGAACTCGCTGCCCCGTTTTTCAACTCCACACGAAAGTAAATCAATTTGCTTTCTGCTCTCACACAAAAAACTATGTTTTTTGTGCTCAGGGCGGGAGTTGAACCCGCACGGCCATAATGGCCACTAGCCCCTCAAGCTAGCATGTCTACCAATTCCATCACCTGAGCAAGAATGGATAGTATTGTATCTCCGTAACTATTTTTTGCAAGTTATGAGCTCGATTTTTTGATAGTTTTGTGGCAAAATACGCCAGTTCGATTATATGGCGACTATGGTATAACGGCTATTACTCCGGTTTGTGGTACCGGCAATGAGGGTTCGATTCCCTCTAGTCGCCCAAAATATGAAAAACACTGTACAAGCAGTGTTTTTCTTGTATCTTATTTGTTACAAAAACTTTAATTTCCTCACAGATTGTCCAATACATGATTTAATATGGCAGGATCTTTCCCAGAAAACAAGGAGACTAATCTATGGCTGAGTTTGTTGTACAAAACCCTATCAATGGCCAAAACGTAACATTGCACGACCGTATTGCCGGCTCAAACGTACAGGTGGGCACATTTATTGAATACGATGGAACCTACTCATTAGGATGGTTTCATGTATTTGGTGTTATTACTTCCGTCAATGAAAAAGATAAGACATTCCGGATCAAAGACCTAGAAACATTCGAAGAAACTGGCGACGACTGGAGTATCACAGTTACAAAAAAGTCGTCTTTCTGCCGTGAGACAATGCGTCTGGTTGAAAAGAACAAAGCAAAAAAGTGGCTTGAAAAGCTCGCAGAATCTTACGCATCTAAAGCTGAAAAGGCTCGTGAAAAGGCCGTAGAAATGGAATCAAAGAGTGCTAAAACACTTGGTTTCCTTAGAGAAACACAGTTTACCTGATACCAAAAGCACGCTCCGGCGTGCTTTGTTTTAAGAAATTTTATCGATATCAATAATTTCACTCCAGCTGACTCCTACCACGTGTTTATATATAAAAAAGAAAATAAACTCTATTGCTCCTGACAAAATCAAATAATACAAGAGCCAGTGAACTTGCAGCCCCACAAATGATATATGTATTCCCGTTCCATAATAGTAAGCACTGACCAACAACAGCATCACAACAGAGACCTTGAGGTCAACTGATAACAACGCCCGCGCGTCTTTTTTATATACAAAAATATAAATAGTGTACACAATAGCGTACGCAACAAGAACAAACAACAAAATATCGATCGCAGGTGTAATGTAGATATTCCCAAACATTAAGAAATTATAACAAAAGCACCGTAACCGGCGCTTTTATCTTTATGAAGTTTTTTGTTTTTGAGGAATCTTTTCTGTTTTTGTGCTCTTATTAACTGTGAACTTGATCGCATCCCGAGCAGCCTTGGTACGGAAGTAGTACATCCCTGTCTTAAGTCCTGCTTGCCATGCGTAGAAGTGCATTGATGTTACCTTCGCTGGTGTTGCATTTTCCATGTGAATATTCATTGACTGAGTTTGACAGATGAATGCTCCTCGATCAGCCGCCATATCAATAATATCTTTTTGTGAGATTTCCCACACTGTTTTATAAAGCTCTTTAATATGTCCTGGGACATCAAGATTTTGTACTGAACCATTAGCAGCAATTAATTCATTCTTAAGATCGTCTGTCCAGAGCCCTAGCTCAATCAGGTCTCGCAACAGGTGCTTGTTAACAACAATAAACTCTCCAGAAAGTACACGACGTGTGTAGATATTTGAAGTCATTGGTTCAAATGATTCGTTGTTGCCAAGGATTTGTGATGTTGATGCAGTTGGCATCATTGCAAGCAATAGTGAGTTTCTCATTCCATTCTTCTTGATATCTTTCCGTAAAGAGCTCCAATCATATCGATCTGATGGCGTTACGCCCCATAGATCAAACTGGAATTGTCCTTTTGAAATCGGAGACCCTTTGAATGTCTTATATGAACCTTCTTTTGCAGCAATCTCCATAGATGTTTTTACTGCGTAATAGTACATTGTTTCAAAGATATCTTTGTTGAGCTGTTTTGCTTCAGCTGATGCAAACGGTAATTTCATTTTTGCAAATGTATCTGCAAGACCCTGAACTCCAATACCCATTGGTCGGTGTCGCAAGTTTGAATATTCTGCTTCTTTAACTGGGTAAAAATTAATATCAATGATCTTATCGATGTTCTTAACAATAACCGAAACAATTCGCCCCAGCTCGTCGTGGTCATACGTTCCATCTTCTTTTACAAATTGTGGCAGTGCAATTGAAGCAAGGTTACATACCGCAATTTCTTTTGGTGATGTGTATTCTAGAATTTCAGCACAAAGATTCGAGCTTCGGATCGTTCCGAGGTTTTGTTGATTTGATTTTGCATTACATGCGTCTTTGTACAACATATATGGAGTTCCTGTTTCGATTTGTGACTCAACCACCTTGAACCATAAATCTTGTGCTTGAATTTGCTTTACAAATTTACCTTCCTTTTCGTACTTGAGATACAGTTTTTCAAATTCTTTTCCGTGCACATCATAAAGCCCCTCTGAAACATTAGGATCCATCAGTGACCATACGCCGTTTGCTTGTACTCGCTCCATAAACAAGTCAGAAACCCATAATGCATAGAACAGGTCACGCGCTCGCATCTCTTCTTTACCGTGGTTTTTCTTGAGATCTAGAAAATCAAATATATCTGCATGCCATGTTTCCAGGTAAATAGCAAAAGATCCTTTTCGTCTTCCCCCACCCTGATCAACGTACCGAGCAGTTTCATTAAAATTCTTGAGCATTGGAACAAGACCATTTGACTTTCCTCCAGTCCCCTTAATGTATGAGCCTTTTGCTCGCACATTATGAACTGAAATTCCGATCCCTCCAGCGTATTGTGAAATTCGTGCTGTTTGCCCGAGTGTATTGTAGATACCCGCAATTGAGTCGTCTTGCATGGTCAGCAAGAAACATGACGATAACTGTGGTCTTGGTGTACCTGCATTAAATAATGTCGGTGTTGCATGAGTAAAGTATTTTTTCGACATTAGTTCATATGTTTCGATTGCAGACTTGATGTCTTTTTTGTGGATACCAACTGCAACACGCATCAACATCTGTTGTGGTGTTTCTGAAATTCGACCGTCCCGTCGCAGTAGGTACGCCCGCTCTAGTGTTTTGATTCCAAAGTAATCGTATTTAAAGTCTCGATCATGTAGGATTGCTGCATCTAGTTCGTCAGCATGCTTCATAACAATTGCGTGTACGTCTTTCGCAATTAATGGAGCCTTTTTCCCTGTTTTTGGGTCTTTATATTTGTAGAGTAAATCTAGGTTTGCAGAGAATTTCTTCTCAACATTTTTATGAATGTTAGACACCGCAATTCTGGATGCAAAAACAGAATAATCCGGGTGTTTAGTAGACATCGACGCAGCAATCTCAGCAGCGAGGTTATCAAGCTCAGTTGTATGAACTCCATCATAGATTCCCGAGAGTGTTTTCTTTGCCACATCTGCTGGATTTACATATTTTGTATCCAAACCATACGAAAGTTTTTCGAGCCGCAAAAGGACTTTATCGAATTTTACCTTTTCCTTCTTTCCGCTTCTTTTAATTACGTACATATTATTGTTATTACTACTACAACTACTAAATTTATTAATATCCTTCACGATCTGTGCCTAGAAGTCCTCGTCGAGACTGAATGAATGATTATCATCTCCCGATGTTGCCACCCCTGTTTTTTGATATTCGGCTACACGTTTCTCAAAGAAATTAGTTTTCCCCTGGAGTGAAATCATGTCCATGAAATCAAATGGGTTCTTCTTCTTGTATATCTTCTTACATTTCAACGAAGTCAACAAGTGGTCTGCAACGAACTCAATGTAATCACACATCAGATCAGCATTCATTCCAATCAGGGAGACGGGTAGTGACTCGGTAACAAATTCTTTTTCAATTTCTACCGCCTCCTTAACTATTTCAGTTATGCGCTTTTCGGGGACCTTGTTTTTAATGTGCTTGTTATGAAGTAGACAGGCAAAGTCTCGGTGCATTCCTTCGTCACGTGAGATAAGTTCATTTGAAAATGTAAGCCCTGGCATAAGACCTCGTTTCTTTAACCAGAACAGCGAACAGAATGATCCAGAAAATTGAACTCCCTCAACTACGGCAAACGCAATAAGTCGCTCTGCGAATGAATCTGATTCGATCCATTTAAGAGCCCACTCTGCTTTTTTCTTTACAGCTGGGATTGTTTCAAGCGCATTAAATAATCTCTTCTTTTCTTTTTTGTCTTTGATATATGTATCAATAAGGAGCGAGTACGTTTCTGCATGAATATTCTCCATCATTACCTGGAACCCATAAAAACACTTTGCCTCTGGGTATCCAACCTCTTTTAGGAAGTTTTCTGCCAGATTCTCGTTCACAATACCGTCAGAAGCAGCAAAAAATCCTAGAATAGTTTTTACAAAATGTCGCTCGTCGTCATTCAATTTGTTTTCCCAATCAACAAGGTCTGGTGAGAGGTCGATCTCCTCCGCTGTCCAAAATGATGCCTCTGCATCTTTATACATTTTCCAAATGTCGTTATGCTGGATCGGAAATAATACGAACCGATCGTTATTCAGTTCTAAAATAGATTCTGATGCCTTTTTTGTTTTTTTAGAAGTAGTTTTTGAAGCACCTTTTTTTGTAGATGCTTTCTTTTTTGTCGTTGTCTTTTTTGTGGCAGTTTTTTTTGGCATATTTTTCGACTTAGAATCTGATTATACGGTATACCCACCCTCTCGGAAAATCGAGTAATATACATGTTTTCCTCTGTTTTCCACAAGAAATTTCATACCAAAATTGTCAAATCAAAGTATGGTATTTTTTACATTATATCCACAGGTTTATACACAGTTTTTAGGACTAAAAAATAGTCGTTACGATGTTCGTAACGACTATTTTTAATGTTGTAACGACTGTCGTTACAACATTATTCTTCTGTTTTTTCTTCAGTTGATTCTCCTGGATTTTCTGTCACCTCAGGTGCTGCCTCTTCTGCTGGTGCTTCATCTTTTTTCTCTGCTTCTGCTGCTGCAGCTGCTTCTGCCTCTGCTTTTTTAGCTGCTTCCTCTTCTACTCGTCTTGCCTCTTCCTCTGCCTCTTTTTTCATTCGTTCTTGCTCTTCGGTATCTGAAAGTGTCGCAAGATTCATAAGCTTAGTTCGACGCATTTGTCGTTTTACTTCTCGAGCTACTTTCTCTCGAATATGATATAGCTTTGCTCGACGTACTTTTGCTCGTTTCACTACTTCGATCTTATCGATGTTTGGTGAAAATAGTGGGAAAATTCGTTCCACTCCTACTCCGTTTGAAACTTTTCGTACTGTGAATGTAGCTCCTGGTTCGCTTCCGTGTTTAGTGGCAAGAACCATTCCTTCAAATGCCTGTAGACGCACCTTATCTTTTTCTTTGATTTTGACCCACACTTTAACAGTATCTCCTGATGTAATACCGAGATTTTTTCGCTCTTCAACGTTCACGGACGTGAATGTTGCCAGTGGAGTATTTTTGATGTTCGTTTTCATGATGGGCGGAATTTTAACAGAAAAAAAAGACCCGCACAAGGCGACCCCTCTATTTCAAAATATTTATAAAATCCTGAGGTAATGGAGCCTCTACCATCTGCTCTGTGCCACCCAAATCTGTAAATGTAATTATGTGTGCATGTAATGCCTGTCTATCAAAGCCGAGTGATTTCTCAGGGGCATCTGAATCGTACCGCTTCCCTGCATATAAACGATCAGCAACAATTGGATAATTCAGATACTGCAGGTGCACACGAATCTGGTGCGTCCGACCTGTTTTTGGTCGAGCTTCTATATACGTAAATCCCTCCAACCTATCTAAAACCAAAAAATGTGTCTCTGCGTCTCTAGTTGTGCCTCTCAGTGCCTTTGGAATCGCTGTCCACTTTGCAAATGTTTTAGATCGACCAATTTTCGCATCTACGACCACTTCGTCTTTTTTCATCTCACCGTAGACAAGTGCACGGTAAACCTTGTTCACTTCCCTATTTTTAAATTGTTCTTTCAGATGAGTATACCCTTCCGTTGTTTTTGCGATCAACATAACACCAGAGGTATCTTTATCAAGCCTATGTACAATCCCCGGACGGTAAATGGTTTTACCGTCTTTTGTCTCAATGGGTTCACCTACGTCTTTTGAGCCTGGATAGTTTTCCAAGACCCAATCAGCAAGAGTATATTCGTCAGATCGACCATCGCCATGCACCATCAATCCCGCTGGTTTATTGACCGCCACAATATGTTCATCTTCAAATAGAATTTCTATACTCATATACAAAATTACTGAAATAGGACTGCCAGCTCCTTGATTTCTTCAACTTTTTCTTCACTTACACGATCGATTGATTGACCATTAAAAGAGAACACCATCTCTACTGGGATAACCTTTTCCCCTTCATCATAATACCCCTCATTAAAGTACAACGCTGAAAAATAATAAATCCCATCAACTCCAAGAACTTTTTCAAACCCCCTAACAACAAACCCTTTTGTGCCCCCAAAAGAAGTCGGCGTAACCAACTTTTCTACAGCAAAACCATCTTTTCCTTTTACAATAAACTTAGTTCCATGCGGTACCTGTGCCTCCACGCAATTTGCACACCCTAGGTAAATTTGTTCTCCCTCTTCGTTTATGTCCTGATAATCAAACTCCCAAGATTCAATGTCACTGCCTTTTCGTATGTAATACTCTCCACCTGTCACACTGCCTGGCAAAAAACCATTACTTGGATAACGAACAAATGCGACAAATTTATTTGTCGTAACATCAACCACAAATCGTTCATGGATTTCGTTTTCCAGAGCTTGAGCTTGAGTGTTTGTTTCTCTTAAAAACCTCGTAGCGTCTATCCATGCCACCGGAAGCCCCCCCGCATAAGCTGGAGAAGACCTAAAGATGCGTTCCCCATCCGGAGAGTTAAATTCCACATGGCAAGGCATGTTCGCGAAATCAATTAGCCACGCCATAGCTGATGGGTAACTAAAAAATAGATCACAATTCTCATGCTGACCTGGGAGTGCATATACACTGAAAGAATAACCCGCATCATTTGTAACTGTCCGATATGCAACTGGCTCTGGCGACGCATCAGACAGGAGAGCATCTGTCCCATTAGCATATTCTTGATTTGCAGTATTAATGCCATCAAGAATGACAACCAAGCCCAATACAAAAAACAAAGCAATAATAATATACGAAATTAAAGGAGAGATTTTCATATCTGCAGTATAACAAAAAGGCGCGCCCGCAAGGCCCCGCTCTTTGTTTTATTTTCCTTTATTCACCTGAATGTTTTTGTTGTACCAATCAAGGATCTTGAGTAGATGTCTTTTTCTGAATGCTGGCCATTTTGTCTTAGTGAAATATAATTCTGAATACGCTGATTTCCACATTAAAAAGTTTGAAAGCCTGTGGTTACCACCTGTTCTCACGATCAAATCTGGATCAGGTAAATCTGACGTCCATAATGCTTTCTCGAAACTCTCTTCTGTGATTCGCTTGCCCTGCATTTGTTTTGCAGCCTCAACAATTTCCAGTCGCCCACCATACGAGGCGCACAACCAGATTGTTTTTTTGTATTTTTGGGTTTCTTTTTCTGCTCGCTCAATCAAGTTCTGTAATTTTTTTGAAAACATGTCTCTCTTTCCTGCGACACGAAATCGCACTTTCTTTTCATGGAACTGTGGGAGTTCACTTTCAATATGGTACGCAAATAAATGCATCAGATTATCTACCTCTTCTTTGGAACGTTTCCAATTCTCTGTTGAGAACACATAAAAACAAACATCATTAATCCCTAGTTCATGTGAAACTGCAAGGATGTCAAAAACATTTTCTACTCCCTTGGCGTGTCCGTATGCGGCCCCACCACCACGTTCTTTTGCCCACCGACGATTCCCATCGATAATAAAGGCGATTGATTTAATACTAGTCTTTTTCATTGCGGATGATTGTAACAAAAATTCAAAGAAAGAGCGCGGCCTTACGGCCGCGCTCTTTTTTACGCTTATTTGGCAGTCACCACTATTAAAGTCCTCAAACGAAATGAAGCACAAGGAAACAAGTGAGTAATTTGTGAGACGTACTTGGTCGTACATTGATCAAATTACGAATACAGATGACGTAGTGATTCGTTGGTTTTAGGGTTTTAACGCTTGAATTTACGCTGTAGAGTAAGAGCAAGGAAAAACCACAACAAGTAATACCAAACAATCTCGATCATGATAACAATATTTTGCCACGGCAGTAGTTCAAGGCTCCTAAGTGAAATTGATTCCTTACCAAGCAATGGAATGAAAAAGCCAAAACTGTACTGCAGAATTTCGACAAAACTAAATTCTGGCTTGAACTGATTCAGGATCAAAATCGAAATTGCAAACGAGATCATCATAAACACAAATATCCTTCCAACCGACTCACAAAAACCACTAAAGATGCCGTACAGTGCAAGAGCCGTTCTGTATACGGGCTTTTCTTTCTTCTCTTTCATTGAGTTAATCATTGCAATCATTTCTCCACGGTAAAAGTCCCCTGCTTTTTGCCAGTCCTTTGAATCCTCAAGAGACTTTTTCATCTGACGGTTTACATCTTCGAGGTTTTCCCAATGTTTTTGGTCATCAAACTTTTTAAATCCGTATGCCACCACACCTGACTTAGAAACACGTTCTGAATGATACTGGTCGCCTAAAAATTCTCGCTCTTCATTAAAGTCTCTATACGGGTGAACAATAGACATAGTTTCGAACAATTCATCCCAATCTTTCCCGACATGTCGCTCGATAATGAATGTTTTGAATTTTTGATTTGACTTCTCTTTATTCACAAATGTAATCACATCACCAATATTCAGCCCCCTTCTTCTCCCATCATTCAGTCGGAAATCCAAGCTCATCTGACCAGACTTAATTCGTTCGAATCGATCAGGGTTACTCATGAACTCAACTTCTTTTGCTATTTCTGAATAGAAACAATTACGCCCCTCAATTTGCGAGAATTTACAATCCTTGAAAATAATCTGCTCAATCATCGAATCCTGAAAAATCACACGTGAAAGATCAACATTAGTAAACATCGTCTTTTTTGGGAAAAAGACATATCTGAAAATCAGCCTTGGTGGAATATCTTCTGTCGTTGTTCCGTCCATCTTTTCGTATGAACTGCGAATTGAAAAGAAAGATGAAACGTATAAATCAGCAAATGCTGCATATGAAAAGTCTGCTCTCATGCCGAAAAATGTTTTATGGAAGTAGACGTCTCTTAAAAAGTGAGTTTTGATAAACAAACTTTCTCTTGCAAAGAATGTTCTTTCAAAAAATACATCACCATAGAAATACGCTCCCTTAAAATGGACCATCTTGGTGAATGATGTTCGTCTAAACGTTGTCGTTCCGTAACAATCAATGTCGTCAAAATGTACACGTTTGAAAAAGTCAGCCAAAGAAAAATCCAAGTCCTGCTTGAATTCAGCGTGCTTAAACGAGACCTCTTCTATAAACGCTGAATTAGCAAAAGAAACATCTTCCAAAAACGTGGCATGTGAGAAATCAAGAGCAAAATCAAAATTCTGAGAAAGATTAATTACAAATGGAAACGTTACGTTTGAAAAATCCCCATCTTTATTGGCAAGTCTTTCTTCGAAAGCTTCAGGTGTCATGACGATGCTCTTATTCATGTTCTGATTGTAACAAAAAAGATAGGCCCGATTGGACCTATCTGTATTTCACTATGGTATATCCCTTATCTTTTGTGCATGTTATGCGAAATGACGTTGATCGAAAAAGGGTTCTTTCATCTCGAACTAACTCATGCTCTTTTTTACACAACGTGCACACTTGCTTGACCGAGCGCGGTGTAAAGAAGAAATAAAAAAGACGAAATGTCATTCGTTTTAATGTACGCACGATCCAATAAAAAACATCATGTGTTATTTTTGCAATAAAATCTGCCATTTTAATAAGCCTCCTAGTCTGACTATATCACGACATTGCATTTTTAGGTTCACCGGGTATAATGCTTTGAATTCCATATTCCGTGGATAAATACACAATTAAATAAGAGCAAAAAGCTTCCGTCGGCGCAGCGGCCCGCAGACACTAAAATTAATACAGAATATCCGCACACAATTACATAAGGGCGATTAGCTCAGTTGGCTAGAGCAGTTCGTTTACACCGAAAAGGTCGGGGGTTCAAGTCCCTCATCGCCCACCAACGCACTATTATTTAGTGCAAAATCAGAGAATAGGCTTACTAGGTAACACGTTCCGGCGGTTCCAAGTGAGCCTTTTCTCATGTATGTAATTCCCTCTGGAAAAGTAACTTTTGGAACCGCCTCTTTTGGACTATATCTTTAGTATCTTTCCAGAATGTTCTCATGTCTTGTAGCATCTCTAATCCATCGAAGACAAACTGTTCATTCTCATCACTGTGTTCCAGAAATAGTATGAATTGAAAAAGGCCTATAAGGCCTTCATCTCTTCATGACTTTTCTTAAGGCAATAATAACTCCGAAAGACATATAGAACACAAAACTGTATATGCCAGACGAAAGAAAACTATCAATAATCCACCACGGATCTCCGTTGATGATTTTGTAAATCCATAACCAAGTAATCCCCATATACAACCAATGCAATATTAAAGCTGAATATAAAAATGTTACGAGTGTTGCGAATGCTGGATACTTGTGCCCCTGACAAAACTTCCATAGTGGTTGTGTTGTCTCAGCTGTAATCATTGGATTCCACCTACTCCAGAATAATTCTATTGCGGTGAATACTTTACCTTTTTTAATAAGTCGAAAGATCTTTTTTGGTGTCCCAGGCCTTGAAAAGGCCCAGGTACCATTCCTCTCTGTGATATCGTGTCCTCTATTCTTAAAAAAGAAAAGTGGTATACAAAACATCCAGAGAAACGTATAAACGAGAAATCGCTTCATTTGAATGAGCCTCCTTATTCCTAATTCTTATTATATAAAATAATTTTATCTTTGTCAAATTCAGACATCATTTTCGTGTAAAGTAGACGAAGAACCGGCGGAGGCATAATCACACGACTGCTCGTGTTCGTCGTGTGATAGCCGAGCCGCGTCCAGCTGTTCTTAACGAATGTGATGAGTTTAGAAACAGCGGGATCAGTCCCTCATCGCGCACCAATACAAAAACCGTTCATGCGGTTTTTGTTATACTCGATTCAATGAATAATCATGAACAATGGATGAAAAGAGCAATCGAACTCTCTATTGAAAGTGTAGCGGAGGGTGGCGGACCCTTTGGCGCTGTCATTGTCGATAAAGCAACTGGAAAAATAATTGGTGAAGGTAAAAATAGAGTTGCAATTAATTACGATCCAACTGCACATGGTGAAATTGAAGCAATTCGTAATGCAGGCACAAACACCAAACGCCTAGAATTTAATAACTGTGTCTTGTACACGAGTGCTGAGCCTTGTGTTGGCTGTCTTACCGAAATTCTTTTTAATGCAGAAATCAAAGAGATCTACTACGGCAACTCTGTAGAAGATGCGACCAAGGCAGGATTTGCAGATCAACCAAACTGGGACGCTCTTGAATCTAGTGCGATGGATGTATGTAAAAAAGCAGGGGCTAGTATTTCACAAATCATGCAAAAAGAAGCGCAAGAAGGTTTTGTTGCCTGGGACAAAAAAACCGACAAGACTGAGTACTACAAAGCATAAGTAATTGACAAAAAGTACATTGTGTATTATTGTTTCAATTAGGTTATTTACAGGGAGTACAGACTATGAAATTTATAAAAACTGAAAAAGACCTTGGGGCTCCCGCCCCTCTCCGCCTTTTTTCTCTGGAAGACATCGGATTACCTCAGAAAGAGATGATTCACTTTCTTAGTTCCATGTCGGTAAAACTAGAGTGGGATGACTATGATGTCAAACTTGCCCAGGTCCGATACCTGATGGAAGTCGAAGCTGAGAAAATACGAAAATATCCAGCCATTCGCACTCTGCTCATGAATTTTCTTAATGATTATTACGCAGAACGTTCAAGCCTCGAAGATCTCCACGATATCATCTTGTGGATGTCCCCGGAACAACAACAAACGCTGGAGGCAATCAAGCCACGGCGCAAACGAACTGTTGCAGAGTTTGAAATGGCATACACTGGAGATATCAATGATGGAAATTGGTATATCAGGCGTACGCCTCCTGAGCCATTCCAACAAGGTGTGGAATCTGGTGACATCAGAAGTGTCGCGCGAATCTTCAAAGAGATGAGGCGTACCGTAACGGACGACCAGAATGTGGTGCGTTTTATCGAAAAAATGGCAGACCTCGCTCGAGATGTTCATCAAGGGCCCGGAGGTGACTTCATGCGTATGTCTCTACACAGAATGTATGTAGAAGGCGACGTCATTCGTCCCGGTAGCAATGCCACCGAAGGTAGACACCAAGATGGAGCTGATTATATTGTCTCAGCAACTGTGATCTCTCGATACAATGTGATCGGAGGTGAAAGTGTTGTCAGTAACAAGAGCGGAGAAACCGAATACCTACGGCACACATTGCAGCCAGGTCAGGGTATCTTCCAGGCAGACAGCGGCTCGCCGTTGTGGCACGATGTCACACCGATACAGCCAGATCCTACAACAGAAAAAAAGATGGGCTTTAGAGACATACTTGGTCTCGACATCTACATTCTGGATAAGGAAACCGCTTGAATATATTCATATTCCTGCTATCCTCATAAAAGATGTGGTTAACAACACCTCTCAAGCTTCTGGTCTTTTGGGCCAAGCTCTATGAACCGAGAGGTTACTAAATGCCCTCTGGATGCGTGCGTCCAGGGGGTTTTCTCATTTACAAGGGTATACCCATATAAAAAACACTACCTAATCAGTAGTGTTTGTTTTTAATGGATAATACTCAACCGCAATACCTATTGTCTCTGCAAGCTTTACATATTCAGCAAGCGTATTTGGATTTGTATCAAAATTAAAAATCGCTAAATCAGATTGTAGATTCTGAAATTGATCAAGCCATACCAAATCTTCTAGCAAATGTGAGCTCGTCAGCATATGACCCAACATAAGAATTGCATCTTTTTCTGACGGCGTTGACTCAATTAACGTGACTGTCAGATCCGAGAGTCTTAAGTTTTTTTGCATATCTACGCATCGTTCAACCAAACTCGCATCTTGCACATAATAAACCCAAACACCGGTACTATCGAAAACGGCATACCGCACCGTAATATTGTCAGAAGATTGATTGAATTGCGCACATGCTGTAAACAAATCTATTTCTGACGGAGGAGCCCAACCACTTAGTAGCAAAGGCTTCTGTTTATCGTGATCACGGAATTCCACGTGAGCATTGAGAACAACCTGTTTTGGATGTGAATGAATCACCCATATTTCTATTTGTGAACCTAGAAATCTTTCTTCTAATTCTGCCTTACTTGGTTGAGTATACGAAACCTGGAAACGCGCTGCTTCCCGATCAGTTGCAACATGCTCAGCAACCACAACCCACTGACCTTGATCTACAGATTGTAATGTCATACTCATTTCTCGATCACTGAACTCTAAGTGCTGTTGTGTCTCATCCAAGTTCCAAACTCTTTCCAATACACGATTGTATTGATAAGAGTTCACGCTTGAGAGTACATAATGCAAAATAAAAAGCAGAACACACAAAAGCCCTACCAACACCCAAACAGCTTGTCCTAAGCATAATTTGAACAATTTTTTCTCCTTTACTTTACTCCTGTTTTAAGAATAAGTAATATTCAAATTTTTGTCAAATAATAATGAACAAATTCCCCATGCTACACTAAATGTATTAATAGTAGTTACAAATAATATGGAAAAATTTAATAGTAAAAAGTTTTGGCTTACGACAATTGCCTCTTTTGTATTCATTACTGTTTACGAGATGATTGTGCACAGCATCTTGCTCAAAAATACGTACGATCTGACCCCAGCCTTATGGCGACCCGAAGCTGAAATGAATATAATTTTAATGATGGTTGGTTATCTTCTCATGGCTGCATTTCTCGTATGCTTGTTCGGAGAATACATGAAAGTGCGAAGTATGAAACAGGGAGCAAAAGCTGGAGTTGCAGTAGGCCTACCTCTTGCCCTTGCTGGTGCAATGTCATACCTATGGATGCCTATTTCTGCTGGTCTTGCTGTAGCCTGGTTTGTGGCAACGTTCATCAAACTGGTTGCCGTTGGTAAGATCACAGGAATGGTCTATAAAAAAGACTAGTACCTACTAATAAAATCCTGACACCATGTCAGGTTTTGTTATAAAGACATATATTGTATATATTACACTAACGTGGTATGATTGGGCTGTACAAAGAAAAGATAATATTGTATTCTTTCGTGTACTGATCTTTATAAAGGAGAAATATATGGAGTACGCACTTAACGCAATCGCCCTTGCTGTGGGGGATGAGACGACAGGTTTTTGGACAAGACGAATCAAGGACTCTGTCTTTCGTCACTTCCCTGTCGAAGAAATTCCACTTGACGTCGAACAACGCCTCGCAACCAATGACGCGTGTATCAATGAGTTCGTAGCGGCAGCTCAGAGATACGGTTCTGGATTCAAGGGATCAACAGCAAGTGATGATCCTCGTATCAAAAAACGTGGCATGGGATCGATTAACATCCCTCTCAGAAAAGCACTCGGCTTACTTGGCACCGAACGTGTTATTAGACACCCAAAACGGTATAAAAAGCCTGTCGGAGTCATGCGATTTGGGTCTGGTGGATTTTATGACGAAATTGGTTGTGAAATTCAAATCCGGGACGGCAAACGATACGTTCGCCCACTCAGTGAGTGGTGTCTGGATGACGTTGCGCCGTTTGCACACATTGCGGCAAACATAGCAAAACATGAAGGCTTCAACCTCTACGCATCCTCAAAATGGACCATTGCTGAGTCAGAACGTCTGTTCATGCAAGAAATTGAAAAAGCATTCGAGGCCAGCGGTACACCTTTTGGTAAAATCCTCACGGATGTCGGACTTGCCAGGCTTGGCCAATGGACAGATGGCGGCTTTTTATGGATTTTTGACAATCCATGTGGTGATTCAGGTTCTGACATACTAGAAATCCTGGATGGGTCACGCAGCATGACTTCAACACTCTATTGCGAAGATGGACTAATTATCGAAGAATTGGCCGGCGGCACAGCGACTGACCTCTTTGGATCATCATACGCAGCCAAAGACGGAAAATTCTTTAATCCTCTCGCAATCCTGCTTGGCATGTCTCGTGCATACAGGCGGGTAAACCCAGAAATGGATTACTTTTTCGACAATGTTGAAAAAAATGCTTTGGCATACCTCGAAAGGACTCCGGACAACATGCTCGATACCTGCCAGATGGTTGGTGATGTCTCGCATCGTACGAGAGTACGACGCAAGAAAGCAGCATAGATAGAGGCCCACCAAAGGTGGGCCTTTTTGTTTTTTCAATATTTAGTATAGTTATCTCAATATGTTCTTTACATTCAAGGAGTAATACATGGACGTTCTTTCTGAAATAGAAAAAAGAGGTGGCTTTCACACAAACAAACATGTGCAATATACCAACAAAAAAAATATTGAGCACGGAACCGTTGTTATTGACGCAAAGGTTCTTTTGTCTGGTGAGCAAAAAACATTCAAGAACTTCTGCGCCTCACTGGCGGACACTTTCTTTCTAGATACAGAGACTGCACCATGGGAATTAGGGGTCGTCGGTCCCCAGACCATGGGGGCACACATGACAGGCCACATTGCTAAAGAAATCTCTGGTATTTATGTGCCTACCGCAATATTTAAAATTGAAAAGTCTGGAGGAAAGAAGGTTCCCTCATGGGAATCGCCCCCTAACCCCGAACTTAAACGCAAAAAATATATCTTGTGGGTTGATGATGTTTGGCGCACTGGTTCAACATTTGAACTTACCAAGCCACTCATTTCGTGGACAAATAATATTTTCCCAGCGGTTCTGATCGATAGGCGAACACCAGAAATAGTGGCTGCACAAGATGACAAGGTTATTTCTCTACAGCAAGTTAGAACCTTTGAGAGCTATCTTGTAGATGAATGTCCCATGTGTGAAAACGGAATTCTCCTTGTTGACCCAAAACGTCAAAACCAAAAGTGCGTCACCTAGTGACGCACTCTTTTCTTTTCAAAAAAAGTATCGTACTATCGTATATAGTTTGAAAATACGACAAGGAAACACCTATGGATGTAAACGATTGCATGCAAAGAGTCATTTTCGCTAGCAAGCAAACAGAAAGGCAGATGTTCCTCAGTGAACATGCCGCGATGGAAGCAAAAGGTCTGCGTATTGCAAAAATCAATGAAAAACATATTTGGAGACATGGACCAAAGATCATCAATGATTTACGTAACCGTCGTCTCAAAGTTTTTCTGGATGGTAAGTATTGCAATACGGAAGACGAACTGAGAGAGATCATTACAGAAATAGCACCATTCAAACCAACCATGGTTAATTGTATGGCAGAATCTGGTCTAGGTCCCATGACGGCATTTGCCCAAGTCTGTACTGATAACGACATTATCCCCGTTGCTGTGACGGTACTGACAACCAAAACTGATGCTGAATGCAAGGCAATGTACGGGAGAACCTGTGCTGAACAAGTCATGTTTTATGCCAAACAGGCTGTAAAAGCAGGTATCACAACAATTGTCTGTTCTGGCTTAGAGCTCTCTTTGCTCAAAAACGATCCGGCCACAAAAGATGTTAATACCATTGTATGTGGGGCCAGATCAAAAGGAACTCCACGGGGAAACCAAAAAAGAACAGTGACCCCCAAACAATTATTCCAGTCGGGAGGAACGTACGGAGTATTTGGTACCGAGCTCACCTACGCTGGCGATCCAGTAGAGAACCTTGAGCAACTACGATTCCAATTAGGACATGAAAAAAGCGCCACACTATAGTGGCGCTTTTTTAAATTAACTGCCTAGGCATATACCTCATGGGTTGATCTCTTGTGGGACCCCATGCGTCACTGTCCCAATTAGGATAGTCAGGAAAATCAATAAACAAGACTGCTGAATACCTCTCTGTTAAACCATCTTTTGGAACAACACGGTGAATAGTATTCTGCAATATCTTCTCTTTTTGAGAATCAATACAATGCTGATCAGTCATACACTGCATGCCCCACGATGGAAACATGGCAGCAAGTCCAGGTTGCATCGGAGCGTCTATCCATTCACCAGTAGGAGTCAAAAACTGCATTCCGGGTTTTGATTCATAAATCTGTGTTGTGATACCCCCCACATCAAAGTGCGGGGCAGCTAAAACATCTCTGACCTTATGCGGTGTGTAATGCAAAAAACGCAACACCACATAATTTTCATCATAGGCTTTTTTAATTTGATCTGACAAATTATCCAAATACGAATTATCTTCACTAATGAGATCAGCTGAATCAAGCATAAATTCTCGCAAATCTTCGTTGAGAAGTTTTTCTGCTGTCAGAAAAAGTCTTCCAGCATCCATGATTTCCATAGCATCATCATACCGATTATGGTCTTTCAAAACCTGAGAGAAATTTGGTTGCACATGCAAATATTCCTTCTCATCAAAACCATCTTCAGAGGTCCGATGAATATAGCCAGAATTCCAATTTGACTCACAGGGTAAAATAAATCTTTTTTTCTGACCCATCCTGACTCCTGAAAAAAAGTTCTCTGCCTGCTGTGCAAGAGAAAACACTTTTCTCTTCAGGGCAGACGGGTAATCTACGAGAGCAAAGCCTTGGTTATACATTGCCCAAAAGGGCGAATTTGTCTTTTGTAACATTGTTGCTATTTGAGCAGACATAATGTTCTCCTTTAAATGTTCAAAATTCTGATTTTATTTATACCATGTATTATCCATATGCACTAGAAAACACTGAGGTGTTATAATGTTTTTTATGAATGATATAGTGATCACGATTGATGGCCCAAGCGGCTCAGGAAAAGGAACCACAGCACGAGGTGTTGCTGAGAAACTCTCTATCCCCCACGTAGATTCTGGTTCAATTTATAGATCACTTGCCTACTATCTACACTCGCAAGAGATAGAAGAAAACGATGACGAACACATCAAAGAGGTCCTGAAAGAATTTTCCATCTCTTACAATGAAGATCGTCATGTCATACTTGACGGAGTTAACGTTGAAGAACAAATCAGGTCTCGGGAGAATTCAAAGTATGCATTCCAGTACTCAAGAAACCCGCTTGTGCGAGAAAAATCTACTGAAATCCAGCAAGGGCTACTTGCTCGTGGAGGTGTACTAGATGGGCGTGATGCCGGATCTGTTGTAGCGCCATTTGCTGATCTTAAAATTTATTTAGACTGTGATGTAGACGAACGAACCAGACGTCGAGCAAAACAACACAATATTACAGACCCCCAAGAAATAGAAGAGTTGCGTCAAGAAATCCTTGATCGAGATGAGGTTGATATGAATAAAGGAGACGCCTCTCTGCAAGTCTTGCCAGACTCGGTAATGGTAGACACCTCGGGGCTAACAGTCGAAGAACAAATTGATAAAGTCTACCAACTAGCCCTCGAAAAACTCAAATCTTAATATAAATCAGGACGGACAAAAGTAGCTAGCGCAATTACCATTCCCTGCATATAGTAATCCACTCTGGTAACCTTGCCGTCAGTTAGTTTAGCAATTGTTCCTCCCTTTTGTTTGTTATTCTCGCCACCTAAGACCTGGTCGCACACAAACCCTAATTCTAAACCCTGATCAAGTAACTTATTCATCGCAGAAGGAAGCTTGACTGCCTGTGCCTGGGCTTGCCCCAACTTTCCATCTTTATCCAAAACAGAAAACCAGGCGCTCATCCAATACTCATTATCAATTTTTTCATTTCCACCCTCGAGACCTACGTAAAAATTTGCATCTGGATATTGCTGTTTGCATGCAACGGCTCGATTGTACGATCCTCTTTTTGTTTCGAGAAAACTCTGCGGCTGGTCTGACACACCAGAGGGAGCATCATGGGTACTGATTTCAAATTTTTCGTCAGGAAAAACAAAATTAAATGCTCTGAGAACAGCATCTTTTTTAACTGGATTGTGTGAACCAACGATAATACGTAACATGTGCCAATTTTAACAAATCGTGTATAATCCCCTCATTCCCCCTGTAGTTAAATGGATATAACGAGAGCCTTCTAAGCTCTAGTTCTAGGTTCGATTCCTGGCGGGGGGACAAGAGAAAAACCAGCTTTGCTGGTTTTTTGTATCTATAAACTATTCAACATTCAAATTTTGTCTTTCAACAATAAAATCAAATGATAATTCAAATAACCCTTTTCCATTTACTTGTGCATCCCAAGCACCATGACCCTTACCGTCCAATGTAGCAAGCTCACTATGAATACCCAAAGATCGATAGATGTCCTGTAGTTCAAGCGCTTCTGAATACGGGGTGACTGGATCATGTCCATTACCGTGTGCCATGAATAATTCGGGGTCAGTGGAGTTATATCTATTTAATCCATCGGGGACACGTTCGTGCGTAGCACAAGCGCACGAGAAGCATCAAAACAAAAACACTCAGATCTGAGTGTTTTTGTTTTTTTAGTGTTCGTGAGATGAATGATCATGATCTTCGCTATCTTTATTAACTACTTCTTCTGCGGATACGTCTTTAACTTATATAACATGACTTCCGTGACTCCCAAGCAAAGTATATTGAAGTTTAATTGAATAACAAAAAAGTTCCACGAAAATGTGGAACTTAAAAAAATTTACTCAGGGATCAATTGGCCGCGTTCATCGGTGAGACGAAAGCGGATTGTAGTCTCAACACCAACCATAGAAACAGCATTCCCGTCCACAATCTTTGGTGCATACTTCCATTTCTGAACAGCTTTAATTGAGTTACGTTCAAAAAGTGACTGAGAGCACTTAATCGCCTGTATTTCATAAGGGGAGCCCTGCGGACTAACATTGAATCTCATGAAGCAATGCCCTGATCTGTCTGCCTTGTCGGGCATGCCTGGGGGCACGCGGATACGAGGTTGAGCATCTCGATCACTAACTTTGATTACAAAGCGGTCACGATCAAGTCTGGGTGGCGTAAAGTCTGGAATTGCACCGTCCGGAACAATCAGTCGCTCACCAGGTTTTTCAGCCTGTTGCTGCTCAATTCTTGGTGGAGGCGGAGGTGTTTGGACTTTCCGCAGCTCTTCAATCTTTGTCTTTCTTTTTAAAACTTGAATCTCTTCAATTTCCGGATTGATTTCAAAGCTTGCGATCTCATGCTTTTCTTGGGCTTCAAATTCTGATGAAATTAGCCCGATCATCCCCATAAACAAACCAAACGTAACTAGCGCCGCAAACGAAAGAATGGTCCCCTTTAGTAAAAATGTCTTCATGACATTCTCCTTTTTTTAAATTATGAATCAGCCCGGAGGGCAAATTCTTGAATTGCTCTATGTTCAGTATACATACTCACTCAACACATCGTCAACTTGACGAAAATAAATCAATCTTACTAATTGCGTTAATTAATTTTGTTTTCTTCGAAAGGTAAACTTTGCTGTCCTTCTAGTTGTCTTCTGTGCATGCGTTTTACCCATACTCGAAAAGCAGCCCAAACTGGAAAAATCAAGAACAAACAAACCAATACAAGCAACCACAATACTGTGACAGGCATGAATCCTACCAGCAAAATTAATGCCCCCGATATACTTGCAGAAATCATACCTCGTCTCTCAACATCACTGTCATCAGGATTAATTTTGATTGTGTTACTCAACATAACAATAGACCACAAGAAACCTGAGACGGGCAGAACCATCAGCCAGGTATCAACACTGCTGAGAACATCACTAGGACTATAGTGATCTAAGATATTGAGCAAAGAAGCACCAACAAACGCGATCGCCATCGTAACAGGCAGGTGAAGGTAGAGCCATGCAAATCTTTTTTCTTGTGTTTGGATTGGCAATCTATGTGAAATAAAGTCAAAGTAAACCCACCACATAGCAATAGCTATGAATATTCCAAGCATCGCTGTGCACAAGATTTCCCAAGTAAGTATCTCAAATCCACTTACTCCATGAATAACCGAGACAATCACCTCGCCTAAGACAATAATAGTAAAGAGGCCAAATCGTTCCACCAAAGAGAGCCTAATCTTCTGAGCGTTTTCTTTATGTAACTCTTCTACATCTCGTTGTGTTCTCGAGAGAATGAGGGGCATTAAAATCGAAAAAGCAACAACAATCACCCACATGTAATGAGTCCACGGAATTGCGATAATTGCTGATGCCAAGAATGTAAGAGTGATCAGTAAAAAACCTAACGTATACGGATAAGACATCGGGCGATGCTTGTCATCAATAAAGCCTGTAACCCACCAGAGATACGTCATAATCCCCGAGAATAACGCGTATGAATACGCAAAACCTGCCTGACCATCTCCAAGAGCTGTTGGGATAAATACTGCCATCCCGGTTAGTGCAAACATTTGTGCGAATGTAAACACACGTGTGCGTACGTCACTATTTCCATGTAACTCATGATAATAGCTTCCGTTAATCCACGCCCACCACGTCACAGCAAATAAGAAAATAAAGCCTCCAATAGATTCCAAGCTAACGTCTTTACCCAATGCATGGATTAACTCAGCAAGAATTACAACATAAGAAAGGTCATAAAAAAGCTCTAAAAAACTTACTGACCTATTATCTTCAACCTGATCAATGGAGCGGGGTTTTTGCCACCACAATCGGAACGTTTCTTTTAATAACATTATCTTCTATTGTATCAATGAACGGTAAACAAAAAACCACCTTAATTGTGTGGATTTTTGCGTTATCGGTCGACTAGGTTTGCGGCCTTCATTGTCTTGCAATTTAATGCAGTCTAAATCGGACAGTCGACCGACTTTAAATTGTCTTGACGCCCATAAACAAAGGAGAAAAAGCATACCTGTTCTTTATTTTTTTGTGAAATATAGAATTTATCCATAAATTAAAAGGCAAGTGTCTACCATGACATAATTGCTGATTAATTTAGGAATAATAGGAAATGACGGTATGTTGTGAACAACAACTATATTGCACCCGCCGCTATATTAATCCTCGTTAATATACTTATCGAGAGGTTTAAAATAACCCTTACGAAATTATTATAACGAATTTTCAAACTCAAGAAAAACAAAAAAGCGTGTATAACGCTTTTTTGTTTTGTGACATCAAGCCAATTAATTCAATCGTACCCCGTTATCAAGAGTAACTGAATCATCACATCCCTTTAGTTCGTTCATCCATCTTTCTGATGATTGGTAGAACCATCCTGTTGGACCTCGTAGTCCCCATGGGTCTAGAACCTCTGATCTATGAGCTACTTGCCAATTCTCTACTGCTGCTTTGGTCAAAGAGCCATAGTATCCTGAGATCGGCCCCGAGTAGAATCCTTGAGCTGCTAGTTCTCTTTGGAGTTTTTTGACTTCGGAAATTGTTGTAGACACTCCGATTTCTTGTTTTGATAGTGCACGTGCCCCATCACGATCTCCAATTTTCATATGCTGCGTGAAGTAAGGACATGCTGTTGGTCCTTCTACTGTCCCACCCCCTAGAAGCGCAGCAATCTGGGCTTGTAGTGCTGCAATCTGGGCTTGTAATTGCGCAATCAGGTCTGAATTATCTGTTGGCTCTTCTTCATCATATTCACACTCTGAGTCACGGTGAATTCCGTATGATCTATAGTTCGTTGCTTCTGTGTCCTTACACACATAACGAACAGATGAACCTCCACTACTTGACGATGACGCTTCTGAGTCATCTTGTACAAGAGGATCATGTCCCGCTCGCAATTCTACGTAATCAATAACCCCTCCTGCATCAGTATCTTGAACATCATCCGCTGGATCAAGCGGGTTGGTAGCTGCCAGCCCCTCATTCGGGAATAATGTCTCTTCCACATAGTCCGGCACAGAACCAGAGTCTGTATCTTCAAAGTCGCTCGCTGACATCTCGTCAGTAGCAGCTCCTCCTTCATTTACCTGTCTTGTTTCTTCAACATAGTCAGGAACGAGGTCTCCATCAGTATCCACAAATCCACCAACTGTTGGATCCGTTGCATCTGTTCCGTCCTGAGCCTCGATGTAATTAGGCACCAGATCTCCATCATCATCCATGTAATCAAGCGGTAAAGCCGGATCAGTGCCTTGCATCAATTCAACGATGTCAGGCACTAGATCTCCATCTGTGTCAGTAGGAACAGATCCGGAGTCATTCGGGTCTGATCCTGCAGCTGTTTCCAGCCAGTTAGGATATCCATCCCCATCCGTATCAACTCCTAGTGGATCAGGATCTTCTGGGAATTCTGATGTGTCGGTTGGATCAGTTGCCGGCGAAGCAAGTGTTGTTTCGTAATAGTCTGGGAATCCATCACCGTCAGAATCAACTGGGATAGATGTAGCATCACTTGGATTTGATCCTGCTGCAGTCTCAATTGCGTCTGGGAATCCATCACCGTCTGTGTCTGTCGGAATTGACAACACATCATTTGGATCCGACCCTGCTGCAATTTCGATTACGTCAAGATACCCATCTCCGTCATCATCAATTTCTGCAAGTGGGTCGCAGCGCCAAGCTGTTTCTAAGTCATAGTTTGTTCCTCCAAATTGGATGTCTCCAAGTGAGTCAGTAGTAGCAGTACCACTAAAGATACCTGTTGCTGGGTCAATTGATACACCGCTCATGTCGATATACCCAATTGCCGCACCCCAAGCATGACCTCCCACGTTACCAGAACAGGTGTTTGTTACCCCTGCGTTGGTTGGATTAAGGTTAATCCAACCATAGTGTTGAGACCATACTTCTCCGGTAATTGCTGTGTCGGTTACATCCACCGCTGTTCCATTGGTTGTGTTCCAATTCATCCAACCAATCGATTCTCCCCATGACCACTTATTAGTAGTGTCAATCGGAGCAGCTAGTGCAGTCCCCGCCACAAACAACAACCCAA
>JAHDEI010000031.1 GCA_020628915.1 Minisyncoccota bacterium
CCTATCAATTGCGTTTTCAACAGAACGCACATCTGCTTGAGTGTAAGCCTGCTTTTTCATAAAAGAAAGAATCTTATCTCTATTTTGGATAAATCTTCGAGGAGAACTGACAACATCAAGATACTTTAGCTTTCCATCCTTCTGAGAAGTCTTAAAATTTGTCGGGCTCGGATCGATATTATTTATCCCTAACTCACTCAATTCACGAATGAGACTAAATACTTCTTGATACTCATCATGCGTTAAGCCAGAGTCCTCTTGGCGTTTCTTAAAAAAAATGAGTAATTGCTCTTTCAGACCTCCACTTTTCCCCTCTCCCTCAGGAACAAACTCTCTGATCGTCCCGCCAGGAGTATCTCCATCGTGTTCGAATGCTGCGTGAACTTTTGGAAAAGAATTTGGGAAAAGCGTATGTAAAACTCTATGCATGTAAAAGACGCTTTTCCCATCTTGCTCTGCTTTGAATGAATGTGCCGCTACCAACTCTCTATCATCAATCTTTTGGACAATACTTTCTGCCCCACTACCCACCACAGTAGCCCCCTCTTTTTTCATCTTCCGCTTAATGTCCGGAAACGCATCAGAGGGCTTATGTGGTGCTTCAACTGGACCAGGTGTTTCTTTTGGTAACTTAGGCATCTCTATATGAGGCATAATTTGAGTATACCATTAAGAACTACTCGAACCCTCACCATTTGACACTCAGATTACTTAACTAGCTGAACATCTTCTCCGTCAAACACATACAGATACTTCTCGTAACGACTAAACCCAGGCTCGGCATCTCCGCCGTATTCAAAATTTTCGTAGTCTTTCTGTGTACGGGCGTACAATGTCACTTCGATACTCATCATTCCGTCTACATCCAAAGAATAAACATTCGGATAAATATATAATTTCTCTCCTTCTTTTGGCTCCCAATCATTTTCAAGCAGATGCTCTACAAAAATACCCTGCTTCGACAAAGCCCTCAGGTAGACTTTCGACCCCTTGTCGGTCTTGATCATTGGATAATACCCTTTCTGAGATGGAATATATTCGTTGTGTTTATTTTTGATATTAACTTTTCCGTAGATCGACCTGTCGAATTTTTCATTCCAATAGATAAACTCATCGTGCCTACTCTCAAAACCAATGTCAATATTTTGTATCAATAAGGATCCCACCTTCTCGTCTTCATTTTTTGAAAAAACCAAGCTTTGCCACAGTTGCCCTGACGCAAAAAGTTTCGTAAACACCAAACCGTTCTCTTCTCTGTAAATTCGATTAGAATATTTCTTTACAAAAAAATCAACATTTCCTCGATCAACCTCGAGTCTCATCAGGTCAAAATAATCATTTATAAATTCTCCTTCAGCGCTCTCTTGAGAATCACACTCTTTTAATTCACACCAATCAACCTCTCTAGCAAAAACACCGTTGTCTTGATTTGTTTCAATTAAATAAACGCTACGCGCTGGTGGGCTGTAACCATCAATCTGATCAAAATATTCTTTTGCAAAATCCTGTATCTCAAAAAACAGATAGTTCTTGTCTCCATGCGTCTCAAAATATGGATCATACGCCTCAGCAATTGGTAAATCCTCGCTTGTAAATGTATTTACTTTTGTATCCAAAACCGTTGCTACACACTCAAAAGCTGCTCCTCCGTAGTTCGTGCAAGAATAGAAATATCTACCATCGTCTGATAATGCTGTTTTCGAATATGTGTTTGCTGGAGCATCTGTGTAATCTGGAGGGCAAGGAACTCCACTCAGCTCCTCGTAAAAATCTAAAGCTTTATACTCATCACCATCAGAGCCGCCATAAGTAACGATTTTCTCACAAGTCTTAATGTAGTCGCCCAAATCCGGACCACGATTCTCTATGGCGGAAACATCAGAAGGAGTGTTTTCCTGTTCTATTTTAGGCAACTCTTTTTCTGAGCGCGCATATGGTTTAGCCTGCAAATCAGAGATAAGATTTTTGAATTCCTGATTCTTCGCTTCTTTCAGTTTTACTTGATGATTTGTATACACCCAACCCAACATACCCAAAACGAGAACAAGAACTATAATTGTAATTATTTTATTCCTCATGCTATTTATTTAGCCACGTTATCGTGCCTTGCAATACTGTCGCAAATGAAACCCATAACAAATAAGGAATTTGTAGATACGCAACCCACCTGTATTCATTCCACACCGCAGCCATTCCCCACACAATCGTGAGCCAAATCACAATAATCCATACTGTTGCAAGTGGTAGGTTGTTCATACCCATCTGAACATAAACAAACGTCAGATTAAAAAAAAGATTGATGAGGAAAGGAATAGCGATCCAAATCGATAGATTTTTTGTAATAAATGCTTGGTAAAAAACATACCCAAACGTAATGACAATGAGGATATACAATATTGACCAAACAGGTCCAAACAACCATCCTGGAGGAGCCCACTCAGGCTTAATAATATCTGCATACCATACTTGCTCATTCATAATAGATGCATTATGAATTAGTTCAGCAAAAAAAGAAAGCTCCCCATCAATAGGGAGCTTGCGCAAACATAGGCTTGTCTGTATAGAACGTCACCGCACTACATATGCCAGTCTCAGTAGTGATATCAAAATTACTTCGAATGAAATCCATCAGCTCGTCTGACAAATCGTATTCACCAATCAAGTCGAGTCCTGTGTATCGAAGAGTCTCTAATTCACTTGTGCGAATTAAAATTTTTCGTTTACCACAATTACCTTCTGCCTCTATAATTCTGAAAGGACCGCCTTGCTTTGGGGTCAACATGTCAAAAAGTTTTTCCCCGACAGGCACACCCTTCATGTTTGTATTCCATATTTGACGAATGTCATCCTCGTGAATAAAAGGAACTATGTTTGTTGAATTCATTTTTGTACCCTTCTTGTCTCAAAAAACAATAACATTAAATTGAAATTAGTCAAAAACTAATTCACCCCTCTGATAAAAGCCTTAATATCAAACTTTGGATTAACCTTCTTGCCTGGATTAAAAATATCTTCTGGATCACAGACATGCTCAAGTGCCCTGAAAAGCTCTAATTCTTCTGCCGAGAACATGTGAGAAAGAAACGGAGTTCTCATAATTCCATCATTATGTTCTCCACAAATATTACCCCCATGCTCCTCTGCTAGGTCATAAAATTCTTGCGCAATCTTGAATATTCTCTCCGGAGTCTTTGGGTCAGTAAAATCAAACAAAGGGTAAAAATGAAAGTGCCCATCCCCACCATGTCCGTGTACTGCATACTGCAAGCCTCTTGCATCTAATTTTTCTTCAACTTTTTCTAAAAACGCAGGTATCTCTGCGGGCGGCACAACCATATCCTCTAAAAATGCGGCTGGCCTGTTATCTTCTGGGGTCAGTTTGGCTAGTGAGTAACTAGACGCCCTAATTTTCCAAAACATCATTTCTTCTGTGTCATTAAGTACAATTGGTGCTTTGACTTCGCAGCTCTCTAATTTGGATTGAGCCTCTTTGAGCTTAGATAGATTCTCAGCCCTGGTGTCTTCATCAAATTTCACCAGCAGTGTAAATTCTGGAACGTAACCCCAAAACCTAAAAACATATGACTTGTACAAGTGCCACAGAAAAGCCAGAAGCGATATGTCTTTTGTTTTTTGCAAGAATGCTTTAAAAAACTTTGGGTTTTTTAAAGCGAGACGATAAGTTTTGTTATCAAAAATTTCTATATTGTAAGGATCAAATTCAAGCAACTCAGTGACCACCTCTCCCATTTTTTTTGATTTAAAGATCGGCACCAATAGTAGGTCAGATTTTTCTTTCTGCTTTACTAGACGT
>JAHDEI010000012.1:0-16327 GCA_020628915.1 Minisyncoccota bacterium
TTCATCAGCTTGTTTTCTTTTCCTCTGGCTACTGAGATGTTTCACTTCACCAGGTGCGCCCCAATACATCTTATGTGCATTGGCCATGTAGGTTTGCTACATGAGGTTTCCCCATTCGGAAATCCCCGGGTAAGCTTGTTAAACAGCTAACCGAGGCTTATCGCAGTTTTACCACGTCCTTCATCGCTTTTTCCAGTCTAGGCATCCTCCATACGCCCTTGTTAAAAATCCTGAATAAGGGAATTACAAAACATGTAATTCCACAATGGAATTTAACAAAGCATATTTATAGACGGATGTATCTTGAAGACATACATCCGTCTTATGTTTTATTGAGTAATCGCTGTAATTTTTTTGAAAATACAGTTTTTCGAAAAGACATTTCACCCAGAGGCGTCGATTCCTCTGGATGAAATTTCTCGTTGTCTGAGTTGGTATCAACAGCTCAGACAACAAATTGAACGCACAAGCGCAATGTGCTTGCACGTTCGTGATTGAAGATATTTATTATTGTCAAAGTTCTGCCGTACAAATGAAAAATCACTCCTGGAGGAAGTGATTTCTGAGTCATGACTTAACAAAAAGTCTTTCCCAAAAATCTACTTTTTATTTCTTCCGTTAGTGTTTTTCATAAATACGTGAGAGCCATTATAGTCATGAGAAAAAAAATGTCAAGCGTTTTTGTGACCATCTGTTGGTAAGTCCTTGATAACTAATTTTTCTTCTAAAAAGAAAAAATAAATGAGAAGAAAAAGAACGCACCAATTGCAACGGCAAGATAACCAAGCAATAGTATTTTTGACCACTTTTTTTGCACCCTTCCCCACAACCACCAGACTGCAACTAGAAGAATTATAATCTCAATCGCTGAGCCAAGTGTCCCTAAATAATTTGGGTCCCAATACGAAACAGGGCTTTCAAATTTAAAATCAGAGATTGGAAGAAAATGTCTGTGTGCATCATCTGCGTGGGTAAAAAAGTCTAGTACAAAATGTATACATGCTGAGATAGCAAACAAAATCACCCATCGCCTTTTTATAAGGTAGCCGACCACAGCAATAGCAAGAAAGATTGGAAACGAATTAAACACATCGATAGCTAATTGCCACCCTGGCTGAAAATAAACTGAGCCCCAAAGTTCTCTCTGTGGAATCCCAACCACCAATGCATAAAAAAATAAAAAATAAATAACTGCGTCAGGAATAAACGCTCCGATAATAGTGGACCATTTTTCTTTCTTGGTTGCAGCCTGTCCTTCTAATAAGGCGTAACTTACGATTAAATGCGTTGGTGTGTTCATCCTAACTATTTCTTATGTTCTCTAGTAGCTCTGGTATTTGCTCGACTAAAAAATGATTCTTATCTTGATATTCAATAAGAGTTGCACTCGGGTTATCGTTCATGATTCGTTCTGCTTGATCAAACAAAACAATATCATCATCTCGTGAATGATATACAAATATTTTATCGAGAGGAATTGAAATACTATCACTGGTTACAAATTCATTCGTGCATCCTGCAATTAAATGAAGAGAGATAATTCTTTTCGGAAGTATTTCTTCAGAAAGGTACTTAACAAAAAAGTTGGCACCCAGAGACCACCCCACCAAAATCACTTCATCATGCATAAATTGAATATGCTTCTCAAACCAAATCTTCCATTCGTCATATTTCGCATGTTGTTTGAGCGGCATTGAAATCGAGAGCACATCGTAATCATCACCCAGGTCTTCAGCCAAATTCCGAGACCAAAACGTCATCGACTCAACACCAAGCTCGGGCAACATAAAATCAGACTCTGGACCCGCTAGCCATTTTTTAAAATCTTCCCTCGTTTTAAACACTTCTCCTCCTGATACAAAAATTACCTGCTTCATATTCTTTTAATGTCCTAAGCTCTTTACCCGAGTGTTGTGCCACATATGCTTTAAATCTTCATCTGTTATCGAATTGTACATTCCAACATATTGGTCATACATTTCATCCATGACGCTATCAAGAATTGGTAAAAAAGTCTCATCAATTTCACCAAAATAATCCGTTCCTCCGCGATCTCTGTAATTGCCATAATTTCCAACCCTCTCCTTTGCTTCTTGGTGTGCACGAGTAAGACGTTCTCTTAGTAATTCAAATTGGTCCTGATGGGTCTCAAGGTATCTATTGAACCACCCCTCTCTTTTTCCGTCTTCAATCCAAGCATCTCCTGAAGGATTCTCATAAAAGTACAGATAAAAGTTATTCATAATATCGTATCCAAACTCTTCTCGCGACACCAAAATGTCTTTCTCTTGTATCTCTATTCTTCGTTCGTGAGACATTGCATCATAAAGACCCTGTGGCCGCTCTGTTTTGTATGAATTTAAACTTGGTGCTTTTTCCATATTAATTAAATTTATTCATTGCCGACTGTCGATCGTTTCGTAAAATCTCGAGCACAATGTCTTCGACACGACGATAAATCTCTGGGTATTTCATGCCATACCGCTTAGACAGCTTTCTTTTGGTTAAGTAGTTCGAAACAGCATCCTTACCCTTTGGCTTTCTTGGGTTTCCAAACCAGTCAGTTGGCGCCACCCCAACGCGAATCCGAATAAACTCTTTGGTTCCCAATACTTTTACAATGTCTTTAACACCATTGTGCCCTCCGTCCCCTCTATTAAAAGAGACTTTAACCTCTCCAAATGCCAAATCAATATCATCATAAATAACCATTAGTTTTTCTGGATGTTCTACATCACTGACACACGTCCCAGACGTATTCATAAAAGAGTGGGAAAAAATTGCAGTCACTTCCTTTTCACATAACCGTCCCACAGCGATATCACGCTTTCTATTCGAGTCTTCCCGTTTATCTGAGAAAAACCCATGGTTTTCATCCCAAAATGTCTTCATCATTGCTGTTCCGATATTATGGGCGGTTTGTTCAAATTCTTTTCCTGGATTTCCTAGACCAAATAAGTAATACATACTATTTATTATGACAGCAGTATTGTTTAGGCGCAATCTCTTATACCCACAACTATCACCTGTTAAAGGTGTTTACAAAAAGCCCCACATTGAGTGGGGCTTATGCGGTCAAAGGCTTAGAAACTCACAATTCAGAACCAGCCTAGGACTGTAGCTGTGCTGCCCAGCAGGCAAATCATTGTTGCAACCACAAAGAATAGAACGGCCCAGAATGGAGTATCTGGCTCATCTTGGTCATCGTGATGAATTAGATTATGCATTTCTGTGGCAAACTTCATTTCATCATTTTGTGTCTTAGTCATAACATTCTCCTCAGATCAAAACTTAAAACAGTATATAAGATAATACTATGTATGTCAAGTTTCAAACTCTCTCACACATATAATTTGAGAGTATTAAACATTGACTTATTAATATATAATTGGTATAATATATATGCTTGTCAAAGTCCGAAAAGGAAACTTGATGGGCTTTGGCGAGCATATCGTCAACCTTAAAAAGAGAGGAGTATTGTATGGATGACAATTCGTCAGACAACAAAACTGGAGGTACAAAAGATGAAACAAAGAACCCGTGTATGACTTTCATAGACGGAAAATTCTTTCCCTATATTCATCTTGTGTTAGGTCGGACTGTGGGAGATTCGGGTCTTAGGATCCCTACCCTACGTCTCGGCGGAAAAAATATCGAACGTGATATGCGTAAAGGATGTGGATGCGACTACGCAAAAGCAAAACCTTACGGATGGATCGTGCGGTATGCACAAATAAATTGGTTTGATCTTGAGGGTGACCGGCGGTATCCACTGCTCGGTAAACCAACAGATTCACCACCAAGCCTTCTCCTCAATTTTGACGCCACGCAAGGCGGACAACGGTTGTCGGTTTGGTCCGGAATTGGATCTCACACGGCCAAGATAATCTCTTCTTCGGAAGGGAGAGTTCTCCTTCGATTTTTCGAAGGAGAACAAGCTGACTTATTTTGCGCCAACGGCGACATCATAAGGCTGAGGTTCGAAGATGGAATTCCAAAACGAACGAAACTCAAAGGTAGCCAGGTCATCTCTCTGAGACTCGACCAAATTACCCGAGAGCTGAAAAAACCGAATGTCTCGTCTGATCGCAGAAATGCGATCTTGCGGGGTGCGGTCTCTCTACTTCAAATTCTGGAGGACGAGAAACAAGTTGATCAGGTTGTGAAATTCTTTGCAAAGCGTAGATCGCTAGCACCGAAAATTCAATACCTGCTTGGCGAAGCACTTCTTAATAGAGGTGATGATAGGGGTCACACAGTCCATGACGGAAAGCACAGGCAACTGCGCCCAAAGTCTGGCAAACCCCCTAGTAAGAGTGCTAAGAAAAAGAAGTCGAAACAACGACTCCTTGACCGGGAACTTCGTCGCAAGATGAAAGGAACGCGTCATGGTCGCAAAGCGACCAAATAAACTTGATAGGCTCCCTCCGGGAGCCTTTTTTTGACAAAACACTTGATTTATGGCAAAAAATATGGTATGGTAGTGACCATGAAGCTAGCTAAAAACAAACAAGCGGGCGACTCTCCCCAAGAGGAGAATTTTTTTATTGAAATTATCAAATTTGCGCTATTGGCTGCAATTATTGTTATCCCCTTCCGGATGTTTATTGCTGAGCCGTATATCGTCCAAGGTGCGTCTATGTCGCCAACATTTGAAACAGGTAATTACCTCATCATTAATAAATTTGGGCATAAACTATCAAATCTTGAACGAGGAGATATCGTTGTATTCCGATATCCTAACGATCCTAAACGTTTCTTTATCAAGCGAATCATCGGACTACCCGGAGAAACACTGCGTATTAATAACAGAATAGTTTCCGTTGCAGATAGTCCCGACGGTGATTTTATTGAATTAGAAGAGCCTTATATCAAAAACACTCTGCAAAATAATGTTGAAACTGACCTGGCAGAAGATGAATACTTTGTTATGGGTGACAATCGAGGCAACTCGTCAGACTCACGTTCGTGGGGGCCACTCAACAAAACATTCATCAAAGGAGAACCGGTCGTGCAACTCCTCCCTATCAGATCAATTGGTATCAACCCAGGAGAAGCAGTTCCAATTATAAATAAATAACAAATACCGTATGGCAGCAAAGAAAAAAAAGAAAGCAACAAAGACAACACCAAAGAATAATGCAGACCACGTAGCACTACATTACGGGTTTGATTTAATTGATATCAAAGATTCTTTTCACCCCGGAAAGGCTGATGATCTCGCAGAAGAAGAAAAGGTAAAACTAATGAAGTTTTATGCCAAAGACAATGACCTCAGAAAAGAGATCCCTAAAAAAATGTTGTTCTACAACAAACCTATCTTGAAAGAGAAGAAAGCGCGAGGAAAACAAAACAACCTAGGCCTTGATGTAATTGGGGTTGATTCTGGCCTAGCAGAAGCATTTGTCATCAGAACAGCTTTTGCAATCTTGCAAGACGAAGGTTACAAAGATCTTTCTGTTGAAGTAAACGCAATTGGTGACAAAGAATCAGTCAAACGATTTGAAAAAGAACTAACTGCATTTTATCGAAAAAATCTTTCGTCACTCAAAGCAGCTGACCAAAAAAAGCTCAAAGAAGGAAAGATCCTGTCTCTATTCTCTTCTGAGAAAGACCATCTAGCTGAACTAAATGAACAAGCACCAAAACCGATCTTCTTTCTTTCAGAAGAAAGCTCTGAACACTTTAAAGAAGTTCTAGAATACCTCGAAGAGAGTGGCCTCCCATACGAGATGAATGACTCACTGATGGGCAATAAAAATTACTTCTCAAAGACAATCTTCGTCATCAAAGGAAGTGATGCAAAAGGAAAACCGAAAAAAGAATTAGCTCGTGGTGGACGATACGACGAACTGGCAGCAGAAGTAGCTCGTAAGCGAAAAATTTCGGCGGTTGGATTATCAATGGACTTTAAAGCTCGAGCAAAAGCACCAAAAGGCAAAAAAGGTACCAAAGCAGCGCATGATGTAAATATCCATCTCATCAAGATTGGATTCTCTGCACGACTCAAGTCATTTGAGATCATGGAGGCAATGAGAAAGCTCAATATTCCACTCAATCATTCAATGGATGAGACCAAAATTTCTAAGCAAATTGAACACGCAGTTGAAAATGATTCAAAGTACGCGCTCATCGTGGGTCACAAAGAAGCCACCGAAGGGAAAGTTCTCATCCGAGACATGGAAACCTTCTCCCAAAACGAAGTACGCGTTGAAGAGTTGCCAAAATACGCAAAGAAACTTATCTAAGTAAAAGCTCGCAAATGCGAGTTTTTTACTTGCAAAAGGTCTTCCCTATGGTAATATACTGCTCACTATGACAGATAACGTACACATCGTTAAAAAAGACCGAGAAAACTCAATGGCAGTACTCAAGCGATTTTCGCAAAAAGTACGATCAGCTGGGATTGTGCCTCGTGTAAAATCTCTTCGATACAACGACCGAAAAGCTTCTGATTTGGTTCGAAAGCAAAAAGCATTACGGAAAATCGAAAACAAAGCAGAGTACGAACGAAAAAAGAAACTCGGAAAAATATAAGAAACAACTGGCAAATATCGCCAGTTTTTCTGTAATAATTAAAAAATACCCTCTCGTTTTCATCAATATGGACGAGTGAAATAACTCGCGATACAATAATCTCTGGTTGTGTATACAGGAAAAAAGTGTGCTGGTGGTCTAGCAACAACTGTCGGACCTAATAGCCGCACTTTTTTCTTTGCAAAAAATCCCCTTTACGGGGATTTCAAAATTAATGTATGCAATGAAAAATAAAACGCGGTATGTGCCAAGTAATCACCTTATCAAAACTCGAAAGACTGATGTGCCAAGCCTCCAAATTAGAATTCCATGCAACATGAATACAGCGAATACTATCCGGTGTGTCTTGAAAGAAAAACAGGTTGGCATATCCGTCAGTACGTAAATCACCCTGAGAGCCATCAATTTGCCTTTTAATATAGGCATCCAAAGTAACCGTCATGTCTTCTGCACAATCGAATCTAGATTCTGTGCAAAAGTTTTCAATCATGTCACTCGTAGTCACAGGTAAATCCGTTTCCTGAATATTACACGTGCGCAATCTGCCTTCTTTTTGAGTAATTGCTCGCAAAGCATTGTCTTCAATCTTGATAGATGGATGGTTAGCAAAATCCAAACTAGGGACAACTTTGTCTAAAGTACTATTTAACATAAAAGATCCTTCCAAGAAAACTATACACCATATTTGTAATAAATCAAATAATCCTAGGGAGGAGCTGCAATGTATAATAGAGTCTATGATAGATATCTCTTCTACCTTGCGAACAAGCAATTACCCAAAAACTATTCCGTATAAAAAAATGACTGAGCATTACCTAGGAGATGACTACGAACTCTCGTTAGTTTTCTGTGGCGAAAAACTCATGAGACGTATTAATAAGGAAACTAGAAACAAAGATTACGCAACTAATATTTTATCTTTCCCCCTCTCAGAGACTGCGGGTGAAATGTTTATTTGCCTGCCGGTCTGCCGGAAGCAACACAAAGATTTTGACAGATCATTTTCTAATTTTGTGGCGTTTTTATTTATTCACGGTTTAGTCCATTTGAACGGCTATGACCACGGTGATACAATGGATTTCGAAGAAGAAAAATTGCGAAAATACTTCTCTATTTAAATACCTACAGACATGGCAAAGACACTTATTACAAGTATTGATATTGGTAGTGCAAACACAAAAGTGGTGGTTATTGAGCGCGTAGATAACAAACTAAAAATCCTTGCGCGTGCGTCTGTTCCAACCAGAGGTGTTGAACGTGGATATATCATGTCACCATCTGAGACTCAAGAATCCCTCGCATCAGCGATCGAATTGATTGAAAAAAAATTGGGGGAAAAAGTGCGTGACGTAATTCTTTCTGCGTCGGGAACAGGTCTTGAATCACATACTGAGATGGCCTCAACAGTGACTACTCTTGGCTCAGGTGAAGTGACAGACCTAGACGTCACCAGAAGCATCGAGAAAGCCCAAAAAAAGGCTCAGAAACCTAATAGAAAGATTGTTGAGTACATTGCAACCTCGTACAAATTAGACGGCCAGGACGTAGTAGGTGCTCCAACTGGCATGAAAGGAAAAAGGCTTGAGACAACTGTTTTGTTTATTGATTTTCCAACAACAACCATCGATATTCTCGAAGATATATTTGATGCACTTGATATCGATATTTTAGACATCATCCCAAGCCCACTAGCATGTTCATGTGTATCTCTCTCTGATATTGAACGAAAGGTAGGATCTGTATTGGTAGACATTGGGTCTGACACAACGGAGTTATTAGTCTATGAACATGATACTCCCCTACTGCTCAAATCTATTGAATTTGGATCTAGAGACATCACCAATGCAATTGCACTAGGCCTCAAGGTAAATGTTGACGAGGCGGACAAAATCAAACACGGCGGCCCAGTTGAAAAAGATACTCATGTAAAAAAAGTCTCATCTATCATCGAAAAAAAATACACTGAACTATTCAAGGAGGTTAACAAAGAGTTAAAAGCAATTGATAAAAAACAATTGCTGCCAGCGGGTATTATCCTTTCAGGTGGAGGAGCGCTCGCACGCGATATCGAAGAACTCGCCAAAGAACAATTATGTATTCCAGCGAGAAAAGGATCTCCCCGGTCAGTACAACGTGACTCAAGCGAACGTGATATCCCATGGTCTGTAGCCTACGGCGTAGCCGTTCTTGGTCTCGAAAGAAAGCATAATGGTGCATATGGATCCTTTGGAAACCTAGGATCCTCTGTGAAGAATTTTATGAAAAAGTTTTTTATTTAACTTGATATTGATACCTTTATTTATATAATAAAGGTAGCTGAATAGGAGCTCAAAATGATAAGTGGAACGGATGGAATGGTAATGAATCTCGCACTAAGAGAGGCAGAAAGTAATCAAAAATTACTTCTCGATTGGTATGAGATACTCTTTATAGTAGTTTTTTTCTCCCCTATAGTTATTCAAGTATTTATTGGGAAATAAAGAAGCGACCTTATGGTCGCTTTTATCTTTTGAATATTTGCGTCGGCAGTATGGGACAGCCGACATCAATAAAATATGGTCGAAAAGAAACAAGAGTAAAATCATCTTTTTCTTTCTTCATTTAATTTGCGTCGGCAGCATAGAACAGCCGACATCAATAAAATATGGTCGAAAAAACGGACTAACGTCCGTTTTTTCTTCCTATTTTATTTGACCTCTACTCCCATTGATCGGCATGAACCTTCTACAATTTTCATTGCCTGTTCAACGTCTGTTGCGTTAAGGTCCGGCATCTTGATCTCAGCAATTTCTCGAGCTTGGTCTTTTGTAATTGATCCAACTTTCTTAACTGCATTCTTTCCTGATCCAGATTTGATTCCTGCTGCTTTGAGGATGAGTGATGTCGTTGGTGGTGTTTTATAAATGATTTCGAACGATCTGTCATCAAATACGTTAATTACCACAGACACTTTTTCTCCCATCTTGTCTTTGGTTGCTTCATTGAATTGAGTCGTAAACTCACCAATGTTAATCCCCGCTCCACCAAGGATTGGACCCAAAGGTGGCGCTGGTGTTGCTTTTCCTCCTGGTGCAACTAGTTTCACTTTTTTAATAATTTCTGCCATAGTTTTGTTTTTAAGTAGTGCGTATTATATACGATTTTTTTTCTTTTAAAAGGGGTCCTGCTAGATTCGTTTTACTTGCAGCATGTCGAGTTCGAGTTCAGTTTCTCGACCAAACATCGCCACTGAAACCTTAATTTTCCCTGAGTCTGCGTCGAATGCAATCACTTTCCCTTCGGTGTCCTTAAATGGACCATCGGCGATAATAATTGGCTCGTCGATAGCAAATGTTGCTTCGTGTTTTGTTGTATCTTTCTTCATTTTTGATACCACGTCAAGCATTTCTTGATCTGTTACTGGTACTGGGTTTACTCCTGTTCCCACAAATCCCGTTACTCGAGGAGTGTTTCGAACCACATACCATGATTCGTCGGTTACAACCATATCTACCAAGATATATCCTGGGAAAATTCGTTCTTCTTCTTCTACTCTCTTCCCTCCTTTTACTCGAATAGTTTTCTCTGTTGGTGCCACTGCATCAAAGATCAGCTCTTCCATACCAAGAGATTCTACACGTTGCTTGAGATTTCGGACTACTGCGTTTTCATACCCAGCATAGGTATGGATCGCATACCAATTTCTTTGTCCGTCTGATGCTTGTCTTGCCATATGCGTTTTTATTATAGGAATAGTCCCAAAATTCTACTAAAAATTAGGTCAAAAAAACCTAGATACAGTGCTGTGAGAATAGAGACAACAATAACAACAATGGTGAAGTATAGTGTTGTCTTTCTTGTAGGCCATTTAACATGAGTCATTTCAGCCTGCACTTCTTTTATGTAATCTACTGGATTCATAATATATTTCGTTAATTTTAAAAAGCCCCCGGGGACTTTTTGATATTCATATTCTACACACTGATAAGTAAATTGCAAATATATTGACTCATACAATATCTTAAGTATAATTTATGTTGCGTCTTTACTCTAATTGCTGAGGGGGCTGTGACGCCAGCCTGTGATCCTCAGATTGATAAGGAGATCAGTACAATGAAACGTACTACATGTTCATACAAACAACTACTTCCCCATCAAACAGCGAAAAAAATAAATGAAGGGAGAGCTACAAACGTTAGATTCTTAACTGTGTTCTACGAATGGAAAGAACAAGACCCTACGCCAACCGCAGCCGAAGCACGAAAAATGTTCAGAAACAGGAAGAATCTTACCGAGAAAGAACAAGAAAAAATAACCTGGCTTGGACACCTCACTGCCAAAGCTGTCAGAGAGATGGATGACGACGACTTAGTTGGTCACCTATCTTCAACCTACAGTACACGTCGAAAATTTATTTTATTCCACGTGTCGGCACCGCAATTTTCCGACATCTTTACGACGTTTAGTGTGGAAGAACAGGCAGAAATTGTGAAGAAGTTTCTGGATCATATGCCAGAAATTGGCGATTACATGACTTACCATCCCGATGAAGACAGGAAAGATAAATGCATTAATGTCACCAGAATCACAAGACCCAAACATGAACTGTACGAAGCTGCATTCAAAATTGCACCTTAACCGAATTAAAGAGCACTCCATCTGGAGTGCTCAATTTTTATTTATGTTTTCTGATATGAGTGGCTACGTACACCAAGATGGCAATGATGATTATTCCTACTACAACTGCTAGTGCAATATCGCCTGTAATGGTTTTTGCTCCCGCAAACGCTGCAATCGCTAAAGAAACGGGTACTAGCAACAAGATGAGGATGTTGAGATAGAAACTACCTACTTCTTTCCATGTTCCCTCACGGAATCCTTCAAATCGTCGGTAAATCAATGGAATAAGGATTAGAGTGACAAAAATACAAAATGAAAGTCCAAAGATAATTGCATAAGCAATTGGTGACCAAATCGCCGATGCGGTCAATAGTGGTGTTACACCGATGATCGTCGTAATAGTTGTCAGAACAACTGGACGTAATCGAGAGGCGGCTCCCCGAGCAACAACTTGTTCCAGATCCCATTCTGGATTTTCTTTACGTAGTTGGTTAAACACTGTTACAAGGATAATGGAATTGTTTACAACAATACCAGCCAAAGCAATAAGTCCAAGAACGGCTGGGAACGACAACGCATTATTAGATGCAAAGAGCCCAATTAACACACCTGCTAAAGCAAACGGCAACACAGAAAGAATAATAACTGTTTGTCTCCAGTGCCCAAATTGTAAAATCAAAATTGAGAACATCAAGAATACTCCAACAATAAATGCAATTCCCACCTCCGCAAATGACTGATCCTGTTCTGAGGCTTCACCACCAAATGAATAACTCACACCTTCTGGGGTAATTTCTGCGAGTTTCTCTTCGAACTGTGCACGGACTTCGTTTGCATTAAATCCTTCTTGAATCTCAGATGTTACAGATAGTTCTCGTTTTCCATCACGATGACTGATTTCGGTATCTGCCTCAGAAATAGCAATATCAATAATGCTTCCCAATAAAATAGATCCTCCTCGATTGTTTGTAACCGTCAATTGTTTGATCATCTCTGGCGTGATTTGTTTTGTCTCTGTCGGGTCCTCTGAGAGAAAACTTAATTGATTTTTTACAACTACTGTTACGTCTTCTCCGTTCTCGGTAATATCAAATAGCTCGATCCCATCCGTTGCCCCCCTAATTGTATTTGCAATAGTAGAGACATCAACACCAAACCGATATGCAGCGTTACGATCAAGTAGGATATCGAATCCAGAATTGTTCCCAGCCAGCGATGTCGCGACATTAATAGTTCCAGGTACCGTTGCAAGTGTGACCTCAACAGAGCGGACGTAATCACGCAACAAGTCTGTATCTTCCGAGCTAATACTCATATCAATTGGGGCACCTGTTGGGGGGCCACCTGCTTCTACTTTTAGTTCTGCGTCATTTAGTAACCCGGCGTCACCCAATTCTGTGCGTAATGGCTCGACAAGTCCTGGACCTTGTGCCTGTGATTCTCTCGCGATGTTTAAAACAATATTTCCAAACTGATCTCCAACTTGAATTTCATTTGCAAATTGTGAGGTCTGCCCAACTGTAGTCACAAATGATTCGATATACGGCTTGGTTTCAATAATTCGCTCGATAGATTCAGCATACTCTGATGTATCAGACAGAGGTGATCCTGGAGCCAATTCAATTTCGATATATGCAAATTCAAGATCACCCCCTGGGAAAAACTCAACCTTAACAAGACCTCCCACGATAAGACCAAGTGACATAAAGAACGCAACAATAATTCCGACCTGGAATAGTCTTCGTGGAATCGCATGGTGAAGTAGGTAGTGGATGAAATTTTCGTATCCTGCCTCAGCACGATTAAACATACGTGTCATGAATCTATCGTTCTTGATATTATCTCTGTTTTTTAGGAAGGTTGCACAAAATACTGTTACGTATGCCAAAGATACAAAGAGTGACGAGAGTAGTACGAGAATCACCGTCTTTGGAATTCCTGCGATAAACTGACCAATAATTCCCGAAAGGAACAGTAGCGGGAAAAATACTGCAACTGTTGTCATGGTCCCAGCAATCAGAGGAAGGCCAAACTCTCGAATGGTATCAATTGCAGCATCCTGCCTTCGTCTCCCCTCTTGAATTTTCTTGTTAATACCTTCGACCACCACAATTGCCGTATCCACCAAAATACCAATTGAAAGAATCAGCGAGAATAACGAAATAAAGTTGATTGTACTTCCAATAAAAATGAAAAGCACAAACGCAAGCATGAATGAGAACGGAATAGAGATCGCCGCAATCACCGACTCTCTAAACCCAACAAATACTAGTAAAATTAAAAATACCAATAAGACTGTTTGCATCCCACTTGTCGTCAGGTCACTAAGATCCTGCTGGATGTCTTTTCCAGCATCGTATGTCACCACGTAATCAACTCCATCCAAGGTAGACGCCTTGAGCTCATCAAGAGTATCTCGTATTTCTCGAGTTATTTTCGTAATATCACCTCCGTCTTTTTTAGATACATTGATGTTCACAGCCCCTTGTACGTCTGCCCCTGGAAATCCAACTCTGGTAATCGTATCCTTGGCCTTATATCCATTAAATGTTTCTGCAACATCTGAAACGACCAATGACCCAGCCCCAGCTGATGCAATTGGCATGATTGGTAAATCTTGAGCAGAAGAAACCTCGGCACCCAAATCAAGTGGATACTCTACTGATCCAATTTTCAAAGATCCTACAGGCAATGTGACGTTGCTGCCAGAGAGGGACTGCACCACCGACATAAAACCAAGATTTTTCTCAATTAGTTTGCGATTATCAACTATTACTGCAATTTCTCGCTCAGGAATTCCGGAATAATTAAACTTGGCAACTCCGTTGATTTTATTAATACGCTCTTCTAACTCATCAACCACTTGTTGGAATGAATAAGCCGGGATGTTCGAAACCAATGAAAATGATAGAACTGGTTGTTCCGAAAATTCAACCTTAGTCACAACAGGATCATTCCCATCTGCAGGCAATTCACCCTTTACCCCATCAACAGCTTCTTTAAGGCGAGTTACCCTTTCGTCAATATCTACGTTTTGTCCAAATTCAACAGCAATCGAAGAAAAACCGGCTTGCGAAGTAGATGTGTACTCCTTAATGTCCGAGATGTTATCAATGGCATTTTCAATCTTGTCAGTAACCAGTTGTTCAACATCTGCTGCACTCGCACCAAAGAATGGTGTTGTAACAACGGCAACTGGAATAGTAATTTCGGGCGTAGATTCTTTAGGAATAGTTAAAACTGCGTATGTCCCAGCAACTAATGTGAGGAATACCAAAAAATAACTAAACGCTCTATTTTCTAAAAAAAATCTCCAAAATCCAATCATAATTATTGTTCTTGTGTTGTGGTAGCAGTTGTGGAACTAGAAACCTCAGTCGTGAGAGTTTGCAGAGAAACTATTTCTCCATCTTTAAGTCCTCGAGCGTACAACACCACTTGGTCATCATTATCAAGGCCTGCCGTAACAACAATCTCAGATCCAAATAGTGATTCTGTGGTGATTTGTTTTGGAACAAGTGTATTATTTGGTCCCAACGTGTAAACAAATGATTCTTCTCCTCTAACAAAAACTGATTCGATTGGCAGCAAATATCCCCTTGCTTCTTCGGTTGTTTCTATTGTGAGACCCACCCCTGTCCCCTCAACCAAATTCGCTCCTTGTGCGAGAACGATCTCAACTTTTACCTTCCCGTTGGTTTGGTCAATAGTAGGAGAAATACGAGAAACAGTACCAGAATAAATACCGTCAATTTCTACGTCTGAACCAATACTAATTCGAGAAACTTCATCTGATGAAAGAAATGTATCGATACGTTTTGCTGAGTTCGATGAAATTATAAATACCGGCGAACTTTGACCAACCAATTGGCCCACCCTAGTTTCAATTGATGAGATTCGACCAAACGTTGGTGCTTTAATAAATGTTTTGGAAAACTGAATTTGAGCTGACGAGAGTGTGGATTGCGAAGCATTAAGTCCACTTTGGGCGATAGATATGTCTTCTCGATCAGGTCCTTCTTGTATTTTCACAAGGTTATTTTTTGCAATTGAAAGTGCGTTGTTTGCTCCCTCCAGGGCAACACGTTGAGAAGTAATTTGTGATTGCTGTGCAATAATTGACGATCTAATTCCACGCAAAAGTGCCAATCGCTGATCTTTAATGCTTTGATTCATCACAGAAAGTGGCTGTTTATCTACAATCGCAGTGAATGCATCAATCATTTCTAAATAGTCACGCAGAGTTGTCTCTGTCCCTGCTTGCACAGCAAGAGTCTGCTCATACGTTTGAGGAGTCTCCAACAAACTTTGTTGGAATGCGGTTGCTACGCCTCCTATTCTTGTGCGCTCAGACTCCATAAATGCTGAATCCACCAACTCCTTTGTTGTAAAAATAAGATCTGGATTAGTCTTAGGATCTCGATATAAAGAATCTAGAGTGTTTTCGATTGAGTCGATGAGAAAGATTGCGGCTGAGTCAGCCAATTGTTTGGTTGCAATTTGCGTCTGAGCTAATGAGGTTGTCCTGTTTTGTACCTCTAGCTCTTGATTTTGAATATCTTCAGTATCAGCCCCTTGTCTCGTTTTTGATAACTGTGCCTGAGAAGAAGACACTGACGCACGCGCCTGTAGCACATTTTGCTGTTCGCTAGAATTTTGTAATTCAACGACCGTTTCTCCTGCACGAACAGTGTCTCCAAGCTTTTTGTACACTCGTTTTACAACACCGGGTAATTCTGGAATTACTGAAACTGAATTAGCAGAAACAACCTGACCGTATGCCACGATTGGCTTAGTTTCGGTGCCCAGGTTTTTGACCATTTCTGTTGGAACAGAAGAAGGTTTACTAAAATCCTCTACTACTGCCACTTCTCGGTTAGATGCATTTTTTACAACAAAGAATACTCCCGCAATTAGCGCTAATAAAAGAATAAGTGAAATAATTTTTGCTTTCATAAATAGGTGAAAACATTATAACAGAATAAAAAAATCTTACGTTTTTGTAAGATTTTAGTTCTCAGTAGAGGCTGCAGTCTCTCCTAGCTCTTCATCAGGTTCAATTATATTCTCTATCGGATCTTCCCCAGTAACAATAAGATTCCCTTCTGTCTCTTCAATTACCGGTTCGGTTGATGTTTCGGTTGATTCTTCAACTACGGGTTCAGTTGATGATTCTGTTTCTTCAATTACC
>JAHDEI010000012.1:16427-20093 GCA_020628915.1 Minisyncoccota bacterium
ATTACCTCAGTTGTTGTGCTTGTTTCTTCTGACGGTTCTTCGACTACTGGTTCGGAAACAAATGGTTCAGTTGAAGTTCCAAGTAAAATCTCTTCGAGAACAGAGATCCTATCCCTGAGCTCATCATTTTCACCTCTTAGTTCTGCAATATCTTCTCTGTTTTCGGTGATAAGTTGGTACAGGTACGAAATTGTATTAAACACAGACTGCACAAACTCCCTAGCCCATGATACGGTCACCTTTGTGAGGTTTTCATATAAAGGTTCGAAAATTGTTCCAATTTCCTCCTGAGACAACAGTTCGTCATCATAAGTTTCATATTCAGAGAGTGTCACGACTTCATCAAAATTTTCAAGTTCAATGTATCCAGTTTTAATAAACACCATTACCTCTCCAGATTCTCGATTATTATAGTCTTCTAGAGCAACTCCTATGATGTGACCTGACTCTGTTGCCTTTTGAGCGACACCTGGGACATCAGATGTGGTGAGCACATCTCCAGCATTAATCTCTCCATTATCTGTTGTAACCTTTACAGGAACTCGTCCTTGCAGTGCTACTGGCACCGGTCGTCCCCCTTCCCAATGGTCACCAGCTCCAATTGTTTGTCCTGGATTGGTAGAGATGATTCCAAGTACTTGGTCGCCTGACTCTGCTTTTGCGACACCTACTCGTAATCCAGCATCAAGTGTCACAATATCACCAGCCTCAAGCTCCTTGTCATCTGTGTAATACACCTCAGCATAGTCTGCCCCAGATTCAACAAACTTCTTAATGGTCATTGATGATCCATCCGCAAGGGTTTCAAGTGCAGCGTTATCATCCAACACGTCCATTCGTAAACGTAATTGATCTCCTGCTGCAAGCGTGAGGATCACTGTTCGTGAACAAGAATTCTCTCCATCTGCCGCAACTCGATGATACGTAAAACATCGTGAACCATCTTCTTCTACAAATGCCCCTGACGCATCTGTCTCAAGCCACCAAGCAGCCGTTGATCGGTTGTTTGACTCTCCAGCAGAACCATCAAATGAAATTTCATATAGTCCGTCTGAATTTACAGTTACCGTATCTGCCGCAAGAGAGTAATTAGTGTGTCCATGCCGAACAGTATCCAGATTAACGGTGATTATAGCCGCACCAGGCACTTGTCCTCCTGTGTTGTCATACACATCATACGCAGAGCCAATATCTACAGGTGTATTATCCTGACACTCCCAGTGTTCTGCGGTTGCATCCCACGCGAGAATTTCTGCATCGTCACAACCTCTTAGTAGTGACAGTCCGTCTGAGGTAAGTTCAAGACCAGAGTGACTGATTTGAGTTGTGGTAGTACCGCTTGTGGTTAATGTATAAGTTACCCAACCAGTATTAGTATTGTCACCTGTTTGTTTTGTATATAGATTACCAGTTGAGTGATCAGTATAAATTGACCCCAACTGCGCTGTAACAACACCCTCCGGTGATCCAGCTCCTGCATAAATTCCGACCGAATCAGTGTTAGTGGAGTCAGACAATCTGATAAATTCTGAATCCTCTACATCTTCTACATCAAGTCTGGCATCTGGACTCGTTGAGTTAATCCCAATGTTTCCTCCTGCTGCAATGAAGAGTGCCTCTGTTCCATCTGCAAAGAATCCAAGTCCTTCGTTACTATTATCAGCTCCAATTTGATATCTGTGTGATGTGTCAATGTCATCAAAGAAAATCGATGTGTTTGATAGATCATCGCCATGCAGCCTCATACTTCCAAAATTAAGATTCAGCAAATCTGGTCCTCCACCAATACCCCCTAGTCTTAAGGAATCGTTTATGTCGTCCCAGAAGAACATGGTGTTATCTTCGGTTACTGTCCCTGTTGCACTTGCGAAGAGCACAGAGCCCTGAGTGAGTCCTGAAATTCCTCCCGACGGAGCGTCAATCCAGGCTGTCCCCGTCGCCGTTGATGAGAGAATTTGGGTTGAGCTTCCAACTGACCCAAATGAATCCCTAAATGTTCCAGTGACGTATAAACCTCCATCCACCAAGAGACGGTCATCAAATGTATTTGTGGTTGCGCCAATCAGAACGTCTCCTGAGTTATCAATCCTTAGCCGTTCTATAGCTGTCGCGGATCCATCTGGTGTGGTCCAAAACGTTAGCCTCGATGGGAGATCTCCCGCTCCCGGTGTACCATCAACTTGAGTCAACATCCTTGTTACCGTCGAGAATGCTGTTCCGTCATATGCTCCTACTGTATATTCACCCAAATTCTGGTTATCAAGAACAATAGCTCGTGACGTTGAAGCGCCTTGGTGGGTAATGATATTGTGGACTCCCCATCCTCCGCCTCCAACAACTTGAGTAAAGTCAGAGAATGCCCCTGTATCATCCCAGAATTCTAGCGAGTTGAAATTGAATCCAGCAATTGTGTTTGTCTCATCAGTTCCAATTCCTACATTTCCTAATGTGTAAATATCATCAGTATTTTCAGTGGCCGGCAATTTCGTAACTTGGTCATTCCATGGCGTCTGAAGCACAGATGAAATATTTACTTTTCTCAAGAGGCCATTTGAATCAATTGTTACTAATTCGTCCGTCGAAGTTCCAGCAGAAAGATTTTCAAAAGTCCCTTCCCCAGTAACAAGTAAATTCCCTTCAACTGTCAGTGCTTCGGTAGCTGTCGATGTCCCGACGGCTACATTTCCTAATTGATAAATATCTTCAGTATTATCAGTTGCTACTGCATTATCATCAGTTCCAAACCATGGGTTAGCACCAACTCCTGAAATAGTAGTGGTTACCCCGTCTTCGTCTACATACACCAGGTCCGTACCAGACGCAGATAGCGTTGTGAGTGTTTCTAGGTTATCGATTGCTAGCGCGAAATCTAGCGTAGTACTTGCTCCAGTTTCATCAACGTGCGTAAATAGTCCTGTAATTACATCAAGTGCCACTGATGTTACTGTTTCAAAAACACTTGTAGAAGTTCCACTCTCGTTAGTGTATGTACCAATGAGATTGCCGCTTGTTGCTGTGTCTGTAAGGGTGGTGACTGTTTCTGTTGAAGAGCTTGATCCTCCAGCAGAACACGTTAAGTCGATCAAAAGTACTTCAAAATCAGAGTCTGCTTCAACATCCTCAGTACCACCGTTGTCTCCAAAGTTCACATGAACATCAATTGAATTAGCCCCCTTAGAGATTAAATCAATGATTGCATTCGATAAATTAACTTGCCCTGCATCAGTGTCATGCGCTGTAAGTTGAACAGAATAGTTGTTTACATTAAGAGTCTCACTAAAGTTTACTGTATATTTACCAGCTGAGTTTCTTGTTACTCCTGAAATGACACCCGTTGAGCCGTTAATCGTTCCTGCTCCATCAACATACGCTCCTCCTAGCACACAACCTTGTGCAGATGGGTTTGTGATTTGTTCCCATTCACCTCCGTCCCATACATAATAAATATCAGTGTCAGTGTCTTTATACCAGTCACCGGTTGATGTACCTGTGTATCCATTAATATCTGGATTTCCTGCATCCTCGGTAAACTCAAGTCCAGCTGCGATGGATACCGTTGTGGTTAGCCCTGTTTCATCTACATAGAACAAGTCAGACCCAGAAGCAGACAGTGCCGTCACCGTCTCAAAGATAGAAGTGGTAGCTCCGTCTTCGTCTGTGTAGGTA
>JAHDEI010000002.1:0-79623 GCA_020628915.1 Minisyncoccota bacterium
ATTTTTTTTGCCTCATCATTATCTGCAGTTGCCGCAGCTAGTTCTGCGTCTTGCCCATCAAGCATTCCCAATGCCTCTTTCACCTCACCCTTTACACCTGAATAGTGCTTCATGATGAAATCAAAATGATCATAAGAAATCAAAAAGATCTTGTACCCCATTCCGTTGTTATTTGCGATAAACTCAATTGCAGATTTTGCAGCAAGATCATCTGGATCAACCATTCCAATTTCAAGCTCGTCATCAACATCAACACCTAGTGGAACAAATTGATAATGTAGGGCAGATTTTTCCGGGATATGCTTAAGAACCTCAGCAGGCACTAGATCTTCTGTATAGCTTTTGGCTGGAATTGACGAAAAATAGTTTTTCTTAATATCAAAAATAGAGACACCATCGATATCCCTATCCAGCAAAACCTCGTCCAGACTCTTACCTGCAGACATCTCCTGCTCAATTAGCTCAACATCAGCACGATCGATAATATTTTTTTTTACAAATTCGTCTAGAAGGCTCATAAAGTTATATGTATTACTAAAGCGCTCAAAAAGATCAGACTTGCTATCTTTTACTGAGCATCTTCGGGTGCGGAATCATCTACGACCGTATCATTCCCAATTTGGGCTGGGATCTCTCCTGGTGCTTCCACCGGAGCAGTAGGAGGATTATTTTCGTCAATTACTTCCCCACCGTCATTATTGTTCACAAATGACGCAACCTCAAGTACAAATGGGTTTTGCTTACCGACTGCCTGATCAGGTAGTGGTTTTGAGAAATCGAATAAGTTTCTAAACAAAGGATCTTCAAGCACTTCGGTATCAATAGAAATAGCCTTAAGTTGATTAAGAGTTGTAATAATTTCTCGCCCTACCTCTGTACTAATGATTTCTTTACTTTCTCCTGTTAGCGCCCGAGTATCAGCAGATGATCTAAAAAAAGTATTATATACCGCACCCAAAATCAACAAAACACACAACGCAATGACTGCTTTCTGATTTTTTTTAACTAATTCGCGTAGTGATTTCATACTAAATTTATATTATTTTAACCAATAGGTCTGAATACCGACGTCAAACCTATAGAATGACTCTTCATCCTTGATTTCAGAAACTGCAACAGAAATGACATCTACAACCCTTAGAGACAGAGATAGATCATTTACAAATTTTTTGAAATTGTCATACGTCGAAACAACTGAAAATGAAAATCCAACAGTATCATATGTACCTTGATCTCGAGACTCGATAGTTTCTCGTCCGCCCGAAGTTGCACCGTCTTTTCGATCAATTCTAATGTCCTTAATAGACATGCCATGTCTATCAGCAATGGTATTAATATCAAGAATTAGTTTTATGTTATCAATATGGTCAGGCAATAATTTCTCTAACCGATCTAAATCAGCGATATCAATTGAGTTATATTTTCCTTGTACATTTTTTCGGAATTCACGAATTTCTGCTGTCTTTGCAAGCGTATCATCATAACGTTGTCTTTCAATTTGTAGATCTTTGATCTCGTTGTAGTTAGGGTCAATCCAAGTAAAAAACAGACCTCCCGAGATGATTATGAGAATGATTGGTAATAAAAATTGCATATGCTTATCTTAAAAGTAAAAAGTCTTGGTCGACTGAAAACGCGATATTAAACGATACTCCACCTTCCCTATTTTGATCAACGTCAGAAAGGATTAGATCCTTAACATCTCGGTTGTCTGAATATACCTCAGCTTGTGATGCGACATGCTCAAATGTTGGGGCTGAACCTCGTGCAGTAACATTCACGCGTGCGCCTGGATCAGTATCAAATGAAAAATTTGAAATAACAACCTCAGTAAGTGTATCTTTCTCTAACAAATCAAAAATCTTAGTAACACTTACGTGATTTCCTAAAATATCGTCAACTGCATCTAGTCTATTAGAAAGCTCGATATATTGCTCGATTGCAGCCAGACCATAATTATCACGATTCTTTTCAAGAGTTGCTAGCGACTCTTGATTTTGTGCCTGCAATCTTTCGCCCCATAAATAAACACCCAATGACGCGAACACTGCTGTCAAAAAAATGATGATTGCAATAAGGAGGAAAATATTAACTGAGAAGCCACCTCCGCGCTTTCTCTTTTTAATATCTTTCTTGGGAATAAATGATGCATTTATTTCTGCCATGTACGTATTATATACCAGAACCGCACATCAACAATCCACAGAAAACAAAAAAGCACCAGTCTGGTGCTTTTTTGTTTTCTGTGGATTTATCCGAGATCACCCTGGCTCGCTGCTTCTGCTACTTCACTCAATGTATTCTTCACGAGTTCAAGTACGATATCAGCCGAAACCATAATGACCATTCCTATAATTCCCCAGAACATATGTTGCTTACCTTCACCCTGTTTCTGTGGGTTATCTGCATTCGAAACGAAAACAAAGATACCCCATGCAAAGAAAAGGAACGCAGCAAAAAATATTAACTGGATAACTGGATCAATAATGACCTCAGCAACACGCGCAAGGTAAGCTTTCATAAAAGATTAGCTTAGATTTCCTATTATTGTGTCACGTTTGTTTTAACAGATGGAAGAATGATGTCTCCAGATCCTGTTTGACCACTTGCATCAATTGCTGTTCTTTGCAAAACAGAAATGATTCCAAATAATGACGCCATCACAAATAGAATGATGATCCCCCATAACATTCCTTGTTGTGCGTCACCCTTGTTGTCAGCTGGCCCAAAAAGGTATTGTGCTAGATTCCAAAGGAAAAATAGTACACCAAGTGCAAATACCACTGGGATTGCTCGATCAATAATGTTTGTAAGTCCTTCAAACGCATTTTGTGCAAACGCAACCGATGGAAGTAAAGCAAGCGCTAAAACTAAAGCTACTTTTTTCATACGAAAATAATTTAATAATAATCTAATAATTATGTCAATATTATATCCCAATTAGTCCCTGTTTGCAACCAAATATCGTGTATAACGTATACTATACCGTTGTTGCAACTGTTGCCACAATGATATTGACTATTCCGAATACAGAAAGCATTACAACCATTCCAATAATTCCCCACACCATAATATCTTTCGCCTTTTGCTTATGTTCTGCGTTACCTGGATTAATTAACTGCAATGTGAGGCCCCAGAAAAATACCAGGACAGTAAGGGCAAAAATCAAAAAGAAGATGGAATTCACCATATCGCCAAGTCCAGCAACGAACCCTGCCAATGTCTTGTTGGTTCCACTTAAAGAACTGCCTGCTGCAAAAACAGGTGTCAGAGGTGCAACAAGCCCAATCAATGTATACGTGATTTTTCTCATGTTTAAAATTCAACGCTGGTTACTTCACGAACTGTATTAAGGAGAAGATCAAGAATAATTTCTGCCCCCACAACAATAGCTACCCCAATGATGGTATAGAGTAGCCGTTTTTTAGCTACGGCCAATTTCTGATCGTTTCCAGAAGCTGAGACAAGACCAAAACCAGCCCAAACAATAAACGCAATCCCAATCATTACAGAAACAGGGATGATAATGTCGCTTAATATTTTCTCAAACAAGCCACCAAAACTAGTGATATTACTTTCCAAAGGATTACATAATTTACCATCAGGACACGAACCAGTGTCTTCTGCTAGTGCCACAGCTGGCATAAGTGATAGTAGTACTGCGTATATTGTTTTCATAATAATTATTATAACGATTACCTATCTTCAAGCAAGTTTACTCCCTCCTGCCCTCTGAATTCAGGGTTAACAACTGTATCCAAAATCCAATCAATCAATAACCAAGCCATTAACATAAAGAAGAATCCGAACGCAACGTTTTTGAGAAGACCTTTGGCTTCTCCGACTGACTTACCTTGACCGCCATCAACCATATATTTAACACCAGCATAAATCATTACCGCGGTACCAAGTAATACAGAAATAAGTAAAAGCCAGGTGATGATATTTTGAATAAGCTTGATGAGATGAAAAAAATTACACTGTTCTTGATTGGGACCACCACACGGCACAAGCCCGTCATTTACTTCTGTAAATCCCGCAGCGCTACCTCCAGATCCCCGAGGGTTAGCTGTTGCCGCATCTTGATCTACACTAAATCCAAATCCTCCCCCTGTGGTGAAGCTGCCTGACTGACTTATACCCCCACCTGTCGTGAAGCCACCTGATTGAGTAACTCCACCTCCCTGAACGATAGACGAAGAGGTTCCCTGAGTTAGTCCTCCACCTTGAATAAAATCAACACCGGTCCTGTTTGTATCTTCCCCATCGAGAATGCCATCGTTGTCTGAATCTGTATCTAAATAGTCTGGAGTACCATCATTATCCGTGTCAGGACAAGGAGGTCCATCTGGACATTCCTCTAAATCAGAAACACCATCTCGATCAGAATCTAATTCCTCAGTTGGATTCTCAGTACCTGGGTTTTCTGGGTTAGTCCCTCCCTCTCCTCCGCCTGGTGGATCGATATCACTCTCTAGTTTTGTTATGAAATTAAAGTTCCTTCCAAAATATAGTTCTCCATCAGAACCAACAAGGACTGCGCGAAAATTGTATCCTGTCTGCTCATTGAGTCCCTGAATCTTTTCATCAAAATCTCCTGATGCAGTTATTGATCTCCGAGGCGTCACTGATCCATAAATATCAGTTCGTCCGTATTCAAAAAAATATTGACCAAACGGCACCGCTGAAGAGAACGAGGCATTTCCATGTAATCGAGCACTCTCGTGGTCTCTGTTTGTTGCATCTTTGGTAGTGACCACTGGTGTCCCAGATGTCTGAGCAAACGCAAATGAAACCACGGCCCCAAGAAATGCCGTTGCAATAATTGTTTTAATACTATTTTTTAAATAAGACATTGATTTCTTCATCAGCTAATAATAACGCCTCGTCAATACTTTTTCGACCACTGGTTATACCTTCAATCATAGAAGAAATAATCCTTCTCGTCGAGTCGTCTTGTGGATCAATATATGTTTTTGCATAAATAGCTTCTCGTCTAAAGATGTCAGTAAATAGATCATCACCTGCTGTCTGTCCCGCCAAATCACGTCGGGGGGTCGCAAGCTTTACAATATCCTGCAACACTTCCAGAGAATTTGAGTCGGATAATGCAGACATAGCTCTAAACGAAGATGTCTTGTCCGGTGCAGCATTTGGAATGAATAGGCCATAGAGTGCTGCATATACAGATTTTTGTTCAGCAGTTTCCGATTGTGGAATCTCTGCAATATCAAAATTAAGATTCGGGTTTTTCAGCTGTAATGGTTTGACTTCAGAGGCATAACCAAAATACACAGCAGACTTGCCTCCCAAAAAGTATTCACGTGACTGCGGCAGAGACCTGTTCCATGAATAATTATCAGTTGTTGGGTTAGCAAACTCTGTATAAAACGAGAGTGCTGGAACTCCTGATGGATATGCGTCTGATCCCACAAGGGTTGAGATGTACCCACCTGCTGCTGGTGCAGTGATTGGGTTACCTGTTTGGATAATTAGGGTCGAAAGAATTTCTTTTGCGTTTGTTACGTTCACGGCCTCTCCAAATGGTAGTGCCGTTTGATTAATAGTGAAATTATCACCTCGTTCAGTAAAAATTGGAACCAACCTGAAGAATTCTTGCCACACAATTGGGGGGCGAACTTCACCAGCAGATGAGAACAAATTTCTATTCCAAAACATGACTACGGGATCAACAATGATTGGAACCCCCAAGATCCCTTGATCTGTAAAATAAACCTCTGCTACCTCCAAAAATGTTTGTCGGAAGGTATTTTTTGGATAAATATCACCTGTCAACTGAAAAATACGATTATACTGTTCGTACAATTGTGTGTTATCAAGCAACAAAAGGCCTGGGGCTCTGTTTTCTGCTAGCGCAACCAAAACCTCTTGACCAAAACTGCTCTCGGAAAATTCTCGATATGTTATTCCCTTCAAATTTTCGTTTGCATCAGAAAGGTCAGCTAACCACGTTGCGATAATGCGCGCGTCATATGTACCCCAGATTTCAACATTTCCAATTACTTCTTCTTTTGGGACTGGACTTGCGTCATATTGTGAAAAGAATGCAACACCAATAATTGCAGCGAGAAAAAATACCGCGAGGATAATGAGTTGGAATGGCGTAATTTTCTTCATACTGATTAATTATTTTTTCTAAAAACAAGACCGTAATGATGTTCTCCTGCATCAAACGACTTATCTAGCTCAAACTGTTTTGAAAATAGAGATTTTGCCTGCTGTTCTGTCACAATCATTGACTCGTCTGGACCCAAACCAAAATGTGAATCCGTCCAATCAATAACACAAACACGTCCATTAGGGCGACATAGGCGCAGCGCTTCGGTTACGATTGATTCCTTGTCCTCTAATTGAAACAAGATGTTACAAACCAAAACAACGTCTGCAATTCCTGTCCCAACCTTTGATCCACCTACTCGCTCAACATCTCCCCAAATAATCTCAATATTATTCAGATGCTGGTTCTCAGCATTGGTTTTAAGTCTATCTAGTAGCTCTTTCTGAACATCTACTGCATACACGCGCCCTTCTGGCCCCACCTTTTGTGCTGCAATCATAGAATAAAAACCAGAACCAGAGCCAAGATCAACGACCACAGACCCCTCACCGATTCCAATTGATTCAATATTTTTTTGTGGATCCGAAAAATTCATTATCTTAAGTATAGATCATCATACTAAAAATCTAAAGCAAATATGTTGGTATCAAAACAAAAAGCCTCACGTCTGTGAGGCTTTTTGTTTTATTTTGTTTCTTTTGCTGTTGAGAGGACTTGTTTTATTGCATCCTCTGCTTTTTGGATAGAATCTCCTTTTCCAATAATAAATGCAGTTCCATCTCGCTTGATGTCTATTTTTGCTCCGGAATCTGCAGTGATTTTTTTAATTGTTACCCCTCCTTTTCCTATGACTAGCCCCACCATGCCATCAGGAATAGGAAGTCTCTTGATTTTCTCAACATGGGGAGAAAGATCTCTTGGTGCTTTCAATTCTTTCTCCATAACATCCAAAATTCCGCTCCTGCCTTGTTTCGCTTGCTCGAGAGTCTCCGTAATCATGTCTTTTGATAATCCGTCAAATTTACAATCTAATTGAATGGCGGTAATTCCCTTTCTTGTTCCTGCAACTTTGAAATCCATGTCACCATAATGATCTTCTTTTCCTAAGATATCAGACAAGATTTTATAGTTGTTGTCAGACTCATAAACCAGACCAATCGCAACACCTGCGACATGTCCAGGCAATGGAACACCCACATCATGTAACGCTAATGACGTCCCACAGGTAGATCCCATTGATGTAGATCCATTCGAAGAAAGTACCTCTGAGACCACTCTCATGGTATACGGAAAATCTTCTGGAGACGGGATGACTCTCCTAAATGCTTTTTCTGCAAGTGCTCCATGACCAATCTCCCGCCTACCTGGTGATCCCATACGTCCGACTTCTCCTACTGAATATGGTGGGAAGTTATAATGGTGAATAAAATTTGTATCTGCATTAATCTCCATGCCATCAATATGCAGAGAGTCATCAAGTTGCCCTAGGGTTGCAACAGAAAGAACATGTGTCTCACCACGATAAAATAGTCCAGATCCATGCACTACATCCGAGACTCCACCTGCCTGCGCGTAAATAGACCGTACTGTATCTAAATCTCGTCCGTCAATTCGATTTTCTGAATTTAAAATTGACGATCGAACTACGTCCTTGAGCCCACTATCAAAAGTAGACTGCATCTCAGAATACGTTGCGTCTTCGAACGACTCTCCGACAGATTCTTTAAAGATAGAAAACCACTGATCTCTCGTCTTCTTGTTATCCACTCCAGAAATATCTTTCAACACAAGGGGTGTAACCATATCTTTGAATACATTTTCTAGACGGTTATTCTTATCTGTGAGCTCAATTTTTTCTTTTTTGTGCTCAGAAATAATATCCATCAGAAAAGTATCAAGTTTTGCAACCTCATCGATTGCAAGCGAAATCCCAGAAAGAATGGTTGGCTCTGAGGTTTGCGATGCTTCGGTTTCTAGCATGCAAAGTCTACCGTCTCGTGCCGCAACTGTTGCTTCATACCATGATTCTGCACGTTGTTTGTATGTAGGAGAGAGAACCTCACCGTCCTCGTTTGCTGATACACGCACAGCCCCAACAAATCCTCGCCACGGAATAGAAGAAATCTCGAGCGCAAGTGATGTCGCGTTCAATGCCACTACATCTGGATCATGATCTCCCAGTGACAAAACAGTTACCACAATCAAAATATCTCGATTAAAGTCTTTGGGGAAAAATGGGCGTACAGCACGGTCAATTAATCTCGCAGTTAGGGTTGCCTCCGTTGAAGGCCGACCTTCTCGTTTGTTGTATTTGCCGCCAAGGATTTCTCCCCTGGCATAATATCGTTCTTGATACTCAACCTTGAGTGGCATGTAGTCTTTGTCAGTTGGACCTCCCAGTGCGACAGCAACCATTACCTTGGTGTCCCCCATCGAAGCAATAACGGATGACTCGGCATGTGACATCCAATCGTTTAATTCAAAGATAATATCTTCTTGACCCAATTTGTGTGTGTACATTTTTTTATTCATAAAAAGAATTGTAACAAAAAGGCACCGCGAAACGGCACCTTATAAAACGATAACTTACAACGTAGCTATTCATCGAGAAGGATATTATCTTCGGTATCAAACAACATTCGGCGAACAGGCGTTTCATCTCTATAAAATGAAATAAGATATCGACCCGGAGATTCATCTGAGTCAGTTCTCGTTTTGCGTTGGAGTCTGCAGTGAAACTGGTCTGCTTTCGATGGCCCCCTGTTCGCACTACCAACCGCTTCGTCGAGAAATAGGATGCCGTCTTTTATAAGGCTCACCTTCGCGTGAGACTTTGACTCCACCAAGATTACCAAGACAGATTTTTTACCGACTTGGATCTCATAAGCATATTTTTTAGCACAATCAATAGAAATCGTTGTGTATTTTGTGTCTTCGAACTCTGAGAAATTCCAACTACCAGATACCTCCATGATACCAGAAGATGTTATTTTGACTGATTCTAATTTATTTAGATGCGAAATGAGCATGCTTTTACTCATAATTCTTCTCCTTTCTTTCTGGAGAATACTATACCACAAATTATGGGATTTAAAAGAGCGACGGCATAGCCGTCGCTCTTTGCTACTATTTTTTCAGTGCAATTTTTTTAACTTTCTTGAGCATCTTTTCTCGTGCCTGATCGTTTCTGTTGTGGAACATGTTTGAAAACGTCGTGATCGATGAAATCTTTGTTCCAGTGTAGCTATGCAAGAAACCGCCAAGGGTCAGGAAATGAAGAATCGGATTATAAATCCAATATAACCACCGTGGTCCATCTGCAGTGAGGAAAAATCGAACTCTCTTTCCTTCTAACATTTTTACCAGTCCATCTTTTGTATACTTAAACGCAAACCCAGCAGTGAAATTCACATCAAAAAAGTTTTTCAAAATTGCTGGAACACCCATCTGCCACACCGGTGAGATAAAAATCATTTCGTCAGACCATGTAATATCATTCTGAATCATTGTTTTTGTTTCAGTTGGACCACAATCTTTTTTAATATCTTCAAAACAAAGAAACGGCTGCGCGTACTTTTCGTCAAACAAATCAATTACTCGGACTTCACTACCTTGCTCTTCCCTGGTCTTTTTGTATGTATCAGCAATTTTATGCGTAAATCCCCATGTCGAAGGATGCGCCTTAACAATTAATGTGTTCATATTTTAAAAATTAAATAATTCTGAAAAGTTCTCTCTAATATCTTGCCTCAACGAACGCAACAAAGGATCTTTATAAAAATGTAGAATTTTTTGTTCATATTCGTCATCTCCAGTTGGCGGATCAGTAAAGACAAAGAATTCAAATGTTTCTGCTGAATCTTCCACTGGTGTGGTTGTTGAGTATGGAGTAACAAAACGATCTTCGTTCTCTTCAAAATATTCGACCGACAACTCTTCTCTCTCGTCTTGATCTGCTCTTTCTACTTCTTCTGCGTGGTCAAAATCGTTTTCTGTCCAAAATTCTTGAACAAATTTATTTAGATAAGAATCTTCATTAAAACACACACCTGCTTCAAAAAACGTATCACACCTGCTCTCCCTGATTGATCCGTTATATTCTTCTTCATTTAGGGTTAAGATATGAAAAAACTCGTGAGTGAGCGTGCTCACTAGTTGTTTATGCTTGAGCTCACTTTGATTGTGTACTTTTGCTAGATTGACCCCAAGAATCCATTTAGTTGGATCATTCCTGTCCGTTTCAACATACGCTGCAAACACATCGTCTTCATCATAATACACACGATAAAAGCCGACATAGTCCTTAATATATTCACGTGGAGATATATCTCTAAAGTCATCCCATATTTCAACCACAATTTCTGGCAGTAACCCGGTTCCTTCCAGCGCCAGTGTTGCGTCTGATCTAACAGCATATGTACTGTCTTCAAACTGTGATAAATCTTTCGTTATTGTCTGTGCTTGAGCTTGTTCGGCTAGTAGTTTTTGTACTTCTGCAAGTAGTTCTGCAATGAGCTGTTCTAGAACCTTGATTAGTTCTTGGCGAACTTGTTCACACAACTGATCACCATTACAGTTTTGATACGCAGAAAAATCTGAGGTTGGTGAAACAGCAACACTGACGGTCTGTTGACCATACGTAAAAAACGGAATGAGTAAGATGGTAAAAATGAGGGCAAACCTTTTCATAATGCAATTATAACAAAACTTTCTCAGTCTTGATTGCTATTCCTCGTTTACTACTGCGAATGCTGTCTCTGCTCATTGTTAACGTTCCTATTGCAACTAGCCTCCCCCAAGAATCGAACACCGTAACGTAATCGCCAACAACGGCTGAGCTATCGACTGACTTGACACCTGGGACAAAGACGTCGTTACCTGAGGTAATGTACTTTTCTACTCCTGGTTTTAAAACTACTTTCCGGAATTGTGGCTCTGGAACAGCACTGGTTAAAGGGCATATTTGAGTCCTTAATTTCTTTCGGGCACGCATTCTCTTAAAAAGATTCCATCTAGTCGAATCATGCGCAAGTATTTCAAGATCGCCTGCGCTAACCCAGCGATCTTTTTCTGAAAAGGGTCCTACTTTTACCCGATGGAGGTCCCCCATATGTGCACGTACCCCCAAATATTCACCCATATCGTGAAAAAGTTTTCTGATGTATGTGCCGCGTTCGACGGCACAAAAAAGCGTAGCTTTTTTGTGCTCGTAGTCAAAGTCTTTTATTTCCAATCCGTAGACTTCGCGCTCTCGCTCCACCCTCTTTACTGATGATTTACGTGGTGGCAACTGCCTGATCTTGCCTAAAAATTCTTCAATGACTTCTTCTAGTTGCGCTTTCGTCACATGGTCGTGAAATATGATTTCGCCAACGTACTGCTTTTCCGACATCAGCATGTATTCAAGAACCTTTGTGCCCTTTCCATAACCAACAACCAACAAACCTGTCACTTTTGGATCTAACGTTCCCGAATGCCCGACTTTGACATTCATACCCAATTTTCTCAAGGCGCGCTTAACTGCCACCACCTCGTCATGTGATGTTCTGCCGGCCTGCTTGTTGAGCAAAATAATACCACTCTTCGGAATCATGATTTCATCATTATTACTCCCATATTATTAATTCTCTCGCCACCTTGATACGAATACAATGCCTCGTCTGTCTTGGTGTCTATGTGTGATATTTCAATATTATTCTCGTCTATTCCCGTCTCTAATAACTGCTCGGTCACCACCTTGCCGAGATCAACATGAAAATCTGTGTCTGTTCTTTTGATTCCACCTTTCTGTTCAAAATATAGATTAGCTGGCTCTCCCTCAAAATCACTGAGGGGAAATTTGTAGCTCTCTCTTGAAATGTGAGGCCCAACCCAAACCAAAAGATCTTTGGGGGTTGATGCAAAATCAACTACCATTCTCTTAATTGTTTTTGGAACAATTTCTGAATAAACTCCTCTCCAGCCAGAATGGATTGCCGCAATGATACCGTTCTCTGGATCGTATATAAACGTTGGAACGCAATCAGATGCAAAAACAGCCAGTCCAACGTTTTTTTGATCAGTTATCAAAGCATCAGCCTCATCAATGAACCCTTGACCTGCATGTTCTTTTTTAACAACAACCACTCTGTCCGAATGACATTGCTTTAGCTCCACAACATCATCCTGAGATAGTCCCAGGTCGGTAAAGTATCCCAATCTGTTTGTGGTCGTTTCGTCTGACCATGCTCCACCCATCTTTTCACCAAACGGTGCCAAAGGTCCATACGCCTTGGTCGAAAAACCGCACGTAATGTTTTGTGGGAACAACGACGGAGTTATATATTTCATGCGTGCATTATAACAACAACGCAACCTTACGGTCGCGTTGTTGCTTGTATTATTCTGGGATGCAAACCATTGGTTCATCCGGATCACTCGTCTCTGAGTCAGAAGCGTAACGATCTTTGAAATACTGAATAATATCTGCGGACTCATACATCTGCACCCCCGCTTCGGTATCAACCAAAAATGGGATCTGTCTCTTTCCGCCTGTCTCTAACAGTTCGTCCATCCACTCTTCACGCTCGTAAACGTCACGTTCATCATAAGAAATATTTGTGGTCTGAAGATAGTCTTTTACTCGATTACAAAATGGACAAGAGCTTTTGGTATATAAAATTAGCATGTAGATTTAATTTATTTCTAATACTTTAATTATACACTCCCTGTCAAATATTTGTTCAAAAAAAATTGATTTAGCTATGGATTTATTTATAATCTAGAAAGAATGAAAGGAGAAAATATGACTTCAGTAATTGCAGTTGATTTTGACGACGTCGTGTGTGACTTTAATTGGAAATACATCGATCACCACAACGAAACATACGGTGATCCACGTATGACCCGTGAAAAAGCACATACCTTTGATATGGCAGCGCTCTATGGAATTACTCCGGATGAGGTTGTGAAACGTGTCAGAAATTTTTGCACAAACCACCACGGTGAAATCAAATTACACAGAGGAGCCGATCGAGGCCTCCATGAGTTATCACGAAAACATGAGTTACACATTGTGACCAGTCGTTGCGAGTCTTTTCGAGAAACCACAATGGACTGGATGGAGGAAAAAGGAGTCCTAGGGTACTTTAGTGGATTGCACTTTACCAATGGATTCGGAACTCTCTTCCCCGAACGCAAGCGGACAAAATTACAAGTTTGCGAGAAAATTCAGGCAATAGCATTAATTGAGGACTCTCCTGGCAATGCACATATTGTTGCTGATGGAGGCATTCCGGTAGTAGTCCCTGAATACGCCTGGAATACTGGCAAGCTCGACCATGACCGTATTCATGTCGTAAATGATTGGACCACTATTCCTGCGGTTATTGCAGAAATTGGTGCATTTGGATAATGCAAAAGACCCGCACACAGCGGGTCTTTTTATCTTATTGACATACTCATATCTCAGAATATACTTATGAGCAGGAGAAAGAGTGAGCAATGAAGCAAAAATTTTTTATTTTCGCACAAGAGCCTGAGGACATGAGCATCTTTATCGATGGATTAGAAGCATCTGATTACGAAGTGACCTTATTTGATTCAAATAATGAGGAAATACTACTTGGTCAAATTGAGAAAATCATGAAATCTTTTAATATCATCTATGTGAGCATCGAGACACAAACTGAATACACAAACGATCTTCTTGATTATCTGATTGTTGGCAAAGAAAACGGACTGGTCGTGCTCATTGGTAGTAGTGATGCACACATTATTGATTTATGTGCACAAAAGGGCCTCATTAAAAAAATTTAATCCGAGTAAAACAAAACGACGCCTCAGCGTCGTTTTATTATTAGTTTTTGTTGTTTGCGGTTGATTTCACTTTCCTTCGTTTCACAATCATACCGTTTGAGTATTTCTTTGGATTCCTGGTCTTCTGGCCCTTTCCAGATGGCTTACCCCATTTAGTTCGAGCACGCCGATGACCTCGACCTGCTTTACCTTCACCACCACCATGAGGGTGATCTACTGGGTTCATCGCAGCACCACGTACTCGTGGTCGTCGACCCATTTTCCGAGCTCGACCTGCTTTACCAATAGTTACCAATTTATGATGTTCGTTTGATGCTTGTCCGATTGTTGCGAAACAATCTTCTGAAACCTTCCTGATTTCAGAAGAAGGCATCTTCAGGTTTACTTTTCCTTCGTCATGCGCAACCACCTCGATTGCATTTCCAGCAGAACGAGCAAATCGTGCTCCTGCTCCTGGTTTTGCTTCTACAGCAAATACGAATGTACCGACTGGAACATTTTTCAATGCTACTCGGTTACCTGATTTGATTTCAGCTTTTTCAGCGACAATCATTTCGTCTCCTACTACTACTCCTTTTGGAGTCAGCACGTATCGTCTCTCGCCATCTCGGTAACAGACCAGAGAAATGAATGATGATCTGTATGGATCGTATTCGATTGTTTCGATCTTTGCTGGGATATCTTTTTTATCGTAAACAAAGTCTACTTGCCTATATTTTCGCTTTACACCACCTCCTCGGAATCTAGAAGTAAGTCGTCCAAATCCGTTTCGACCTGATGTATTTTTCTTACCTTTGGTAAGAGATTTCTTTGGGTTATTTCCAGTAGATAAAAGTTCCTTGTACGGCACAACCGTCATCCCTCGTCGTCCTGGTGTTATCCCTTTGTATCGTTTTAGTGCAGCCATGGTACTTAGATTATGTTAATTTTATCTCCGTCCTTGAGGTAAACATATGCTTTTCGAGAGTCAGACTTTCGTCCCCACTTTCCTCGCACGAATACTTTTTTACCTTTTGTATTCAGTACGTTTACCTTGACTGGATCTACCTTATAAATTCGTTTAATTTCTTTTTTGATTTCGTTCTTGTTTGCATCTGTTGCCACGTTGAACACGTAAACGTTTTGGTCTGCTGCGTTAGCAGCTTTTTCTGTTACGCGCGCTCCCACAAGAATTTGTTTTGGATTTTTGATATTTGTTGTCATAAGCGTCAATATTATGCTGCTACTGGTTCTGCAACCTTAGCTTCCAAAACAGCAATACTGTCTTGTGGGTTAGTAATAACAAGATACTTGTACTTCAGAAGATCAACTGGGTTAATCTTTCTAAACTCATCAACTGAAACATTTGAGAAGTTCCCAAATGATTTGATTACATTTTGATCAACATCAACAGTTGTAATCATTGCTCGGTTATTTTTCTTGTTTGCAAGACCTTCGAATCCTTCTACACCTGCAAGTGATGAAAGCATTGCTGCCGCATCTTTTGTCTTAGGTGCGTCAAAAGAAAGTGAGTCAACAAAGATAATTTCCCCATCTCGCATCTTTTGCGAAAGAATCGTGAACAATGCTTTCGTTTTCATTTTCTTATTAATCTTCTTTTTGAAGTTCTTTTCATTTCGAGGACCAAATGTGATTCCTCCACCAATCCAAATTGGTGAACGTCTCGATCCATGTCGTGCTCGACCTGTTCCTTTTTGTTTCCAAGGCTTTTTACCACCTCCTCGTACTTCTGATCGGTCTTTGGTGTGTGCAATGTTTGCACGCTTGTTAGACATCATAGAGACATATACTTGGTGTACAAGTGATTCGTTCATTGGCAATCCAAAAATTGCTTCTGGCAAATTAATGTCTCCACTCTTCTTTCCTGCTTGGCTATATACTGGTGTTTTCATATGCGTCTATTTAGTTACGATTTCTACCACGTCACCTCGTTTTCCAGCCAACGCTCCCTTAATAAAAATTCGATTGTTTTCAGCATCAATTTTAGCTACTTTCAAATTTTTGATAGTAATTCGATCTGAACCCATTCGACCAGGCATTTTCACACCTTTGAACACACGTTGTGGTCCTCCAGCACCAATTGATCCTCCTTCACGTTCTGAGTGCTTGTTACCGTGCGATCGTCGTCCCCCCGAGAAGTTGTGTCGTTTCACACCTCCTTGGAATCCTTTACCTTTTGAAACTGAAGAAACAATAATTTTTTGTCCTTCTTCAAGTGATGAAATATCAATTGTGTCTCCAACAGAAAAACCTTCTGTTGAATCAACACGAAATTCACATACGTTCTTGAAGTTTGAACGTCCTGATTTTGCAAAATGCCCTTGTTGTGGCTTTTTGATTTGTTTTTCGTTTCGCTCTCCTGCCGCCACTTGGATAGCATTGTATCCATCAGTATCAACAGTTTTTACTTGTGTGACAGTGTTTGGCTCAACAGAAATTGCTGTAACAGGGATTGCGTGTCCTTGCTCATCAAATAGTTGAGTCATTCCGTCTTTTGTTCCTAGAATAAATGTCATGTTTTGTCTTTAAGAGCTTCTCTGCTTTCTATAAAGCGCGAGATTCTAACATACTTAATAATTGAGCGAGTATTCACTCTGTGTCTTTACCCAAATGAATCAGATAGAGACAGAGAGTGAAAACTCTCTGCACCAACATATGGAAATGGCTATGCCATTTTTACGTCAATATTGACTCCGGATGGTAGTGACAAATTAGTCAAAGCTTCGATAACTTTTGCAGATGGATTAAGAATATCAACCAATCGGGTATGAATTCTCATCTCAAACTGCTCACGCGAAGTATTGTAGATAAACGTAGAACGATTAACTGTGTACTTCTTTTTCTTGGTAGGTAATGGAATTGGTCCACGCACCTCTGCATCAAATCGAGCTGCAGCTTCGATAATTTTAGACACAGATTCATCAAGAAGTTTGTGTTCGTATGCTGATACTTTGATTCTCAATCGAGAAGCAGCGTCAGCTTTTTTCTTTGTAGTTTTTTTTGCTTTTTCTTCAGCCATAACTAATTTATTTATTTGTTGATAGGGTATCCTCTTGATTTAAGAGAACATTGCTATTTGTTTCTAATGTGGATTAGACTACGCTACAATTTTTGTAACAACTCCAGCTCCAACAGTTCGTCCTCCTTCTCGAACCGCAAATCGGGTTTGATCTTCAAGAGCAACTGGTGCAACTAATTTTACTTTAAATGTAACTGTATCTCCTGGCATAACCATTTCTGTTCCTTCAGCTAGTGTTACTTCACCAGTAACGTCAGTTGTTCGGATGTAGAATTGTGGTTTGTACCCTGTGAAGAATGGAGTGTGTCGTCCACCTTCTTCTTTTTTAAGGATGTATACTTCTGCTTCGAATTCTGTGTGTGGTGTTACAGTTCCTGGTGCAGCAAGTACTTGCCCTCGAGTAATGTCATCTTTTTTAAGCCCTCGAACTAGAACTCCAGCGTTATCTCCAGCTTGAGCTTGGTCAAGTGACTTGTTGAACATTTCAACTCCGGTAACAGTAGTTTTTCCTGTTTCTTTAATTCCTACGATTTCTACTTCTTCACCTACTTTAACTGCTCCCCGTTCTACTTTACCTGTAACCACTGTTCCCCGTCCTTCAATTGAGAAGATATCTTCTACTGGCATAAGGAATGGCTTGTCTAGTTCACGTTCTGGAACTTCAAAGTATGTATCCATAGTCTCAGCAAGTTGTAGAATCTTTTGGCACCAGTCGTCATTAACGTCTGTTGCTTCTGCTCCTTTCAATGCTGAACCTTTAACGAATGGAGTATTGTCTCCATCAAATCCGTACTGTGTAAGAGTTTCTTTAATCTCTTCTTCAACGAGTTCGATCATTTCCTCATCATCTACCATGTCACATTTGTTTAGGAACACGATGATGTTTGGAACACCAACTTGCTTCGCAAGAAGAATGTGTTCTCGTGTTTGAGGCATCAAACCGTCAGTAACTGCAACCACCAAGATAGCACCGTCCATTTGGGCAGCACCGGTAATCATGTTTTTGATGTAGTCGGCGTGACCTGGCGCATCGATGTGTGCGTAGTGTCGGTTAGCTGTTGAGTATTCATTGTGAGAAAGTGCGATTGTAATTCCTCGCTCTTTTTCTTCTGGGGCGTTATCGATATCATCGATATTAGCCATTTTTACGTCGTTACCTGCTAGATTCAAACAGTTAAGAATCGCAGCTGTAAGCGTTGTTTTACCATGGTCAACGTGTCCAATTGTACCTACGTTAACGTGTGGTTTTGATCTGTCGAATGTTTCTGACATATTCTATAAATTAATAAATTCTATTAAACAATTACTAACAATTTTCTGCATATTTGAAAAAGCAAAAAATATGTAGCGCGCATTGTACCAGAATGAAATTCGAAAGCAACCATTCTTGACAACAGATAAATAAACCTTATTCTTATCTACAGTAGAAGAAAAAAGGAGACCCTCAATGGGCGATATAGTCCTAAAGACAATTAACACAGAAATCTCAACAGAAATTACGGCAGACGAAAATCTCGCGCGCTTAATCAAGTCTTACAAGGCGCGTGGATTAGATGACTCGTTGGTCCTAGTTAATGTGAGAAATATCTTTCATTACGTCAAAGAAGACCGAGAGCACGCGTTTAAAATGCTCTTAAAGGTACTGGGAAGTGACTATTACCTTCGCTTAGATGCTTATGCGAACTATATTCAGGTAAAACCAGGACTTCCCTTGCCGCACGAGGTTATCCTCATACGTGCAAACGCCTTTATGGAGCGAGTAGAAAAAGGCGAAATTGATTACCCTTTTCTTGATCAAGTTACATCAACTCAACTTGATTACCCAAAGGCCAGCCTAAAGAAGTACAAAAAGTACTGGCAAGACTTCGATAAACAAAAAAGAAAGCGACCATGATTGGTCGCTTTATTCTTGTGCTGTTCGTTCTTTTGTGTTGTCATTACTGTGTAATATCGATCCATTTTCTCTATCATCCATTTCATCAAGAAGATCGATAATCTCATCAATCTCCTGCTCGACAGAGGAGCCAAATGGTGATTTTGCATCGTATTTAATCATAACCATTCCTTTCTGCTCCTGAGTATACACTACAGCTGAGAATTATGGATACACTCATTAATATATTGTATATATGTGTGTTTATTCTCTTTTATATGGCTTAAATCTCTCTCATCTGGCATGATCTGGTCAAACATAGTCTCTGGAATTGTCTCAAGAAATTGTTCATCAAAATAGCCTAAGTGCTTTAAAAGCCTGACCACGATATAAATTTCATCCAACTCATCAGTCAACATCTCTGGAACGAGTAGCTGACTCAAAAGATGAAATAAATTTTCGTCTTTTTCTTGGCCATGAACTAAGAGCTCAATCAAGGATATAACGCTACTTACGCTCTTTTTTGAGATATTTTGCTTTCCCAACACTAAATGCCTCTCGTGTTCAATACCTGTCATGCGGAAACCCTGTTTTCCTTTTACCAACGAAACCGAAACGAAAGAATAGGGTTGAATCGAAAAACGATGTTTTGATATTTCTTTTCTTGACCCAGAGACGCGGGCACCAACAAGACCCAACTCTTTGGTATAAAAACGCACATAGTGATCTGACTCACCTTGTGTTCTTGCAGAGAGCACTAACGCCTGAGTAGTATAAATTTCGTACATACGTTAAAAATCATTGTAACAAAAAAGCGACCATGATTGGTCGCTTTAATAATTTCATTTAATCAACAAGTGTGGATTCTCGGGATATAACCATCTGCCAAAAATCTTTTCACAATATTCGTAATTAAATTTTACTACCTCTAACAAAGAGAACAACAAAATCTCCTGGTCGCTCATGTTTGCTTCTTTGACAACTACGCATGGGATCGGCGAATGGCCTGGATTCTTCCTGGTGTATTCATTTTGAGCTTGGTAAAACGAGTCACGTCCTTGACCTGAACTTTTACACTGCAGGAATAGAAACTCGCGTGAGACCCATTCCGTCTTAATGACTAGGTCTATTTTCATTCGATCAAGTGTTCCCATAGATGGCGCACGTCGCACCCCATTGATCCAGGGTAATATATCGGACTCTCTGCAGGCATCAAAAATCTCAACGAGTAATTCTTCTCGTCTATAGCCGATAACCTGAGTGTCATTTTCTTTTTGAATTGATTCTCGCAGAGCCAACAAATTGTCTTTGCGCTCTTGCGAGAATCGCTGTTCCATTGCTGCACCAATTGCCGTCAGAGCGGCAGTTTTTTCTTTTCTGTTCATGAGAACTAATTTTTCTTGGTTCAACATTTCCACCACTCCTTTCTGATCGCTATCTTAGCACTTTTTTAAAAATATTGACATAGCATTAATTGCATGTCACGATACGAATTAGTTTAATTTTAAATTGAGGTGTTCATTATGAATGAAAACATATTAACTCTACTGGCAGTCTCTCTTCTCTGTATTCCCTTCTTTTGTTGCATATGGGTCAGCGAAAGCAGATTTAAAAAACGCAAAAAAATATGGCGAGAACTCGACGAGATTTGCCGCCAGGAGTCGATAATTAACACGATTATCACAAACGAGCTTGGTCACGAAGAACTCAAGCCTTATTTTTATCTCGTTGACGACTTTGCAAACGCCCAAGTCTACCCACTAGCACAAAACATGTGGGGCCCCATGGATGAGGATCGCTTCACAGACCGAGTCCGTTCTGCATTTACCGAATGGAAAAGACAATTTGTAGATTCTGGATTACACGAAAAGCGCCTCGAGCTTCGAGCTGCTCTTCCCTAGACAAAAGCGACCGTATGCGGTCGCTTTTTTATATCTTCTCAATTACTGCTTTGAAGACATGCTCTCTCACCTTTTGTTCGTCGCTTTCCACCTGGTCGAATGAAAGCTCTTCAATTCCTGCAACCGATTCCAGTTCATCTCTGAAGGCCTCGATTGCATCCTGAACCTCATCTGGAGCATCCACAACCAACGATGCACGATCTGATGGTTCCATGCCTGATTTCTTTCTCATTGATTGAATAGCACGAAGTATTTCCCTAAAAAGACCTTCTTGCTCAAGTTCTGGAGTTAGCTCGGTATCAAGAACTGCAACCTCGTCTTGATTTGAATTAAATAGTACTGATTTGATATTCAACTCGTCTGCAATGATGTTTGTATACACTGGATCAAGCTCTGCTGACTGTAGCGATACAGACGCAAGCGGCTGCTTCACCTTTATTCCGGCGCTCGCACGTGCCTCCAAACCAGCAGAAACAAGATCCCGAACTGACTGCATTGTTTCGATCACTGCGTTGTTTTCGGATAACTTAATCTCAGGCCAATCCACCAAATGGACAGATTCTCTGTCTCCTTTTCCTCGCATTTGTTGCCAAACATGTTCTGCCAAAAACGGCATGAATGGTGCAATGACTTTTGAAAAATTAATAAGGATGTATCGTGTTGTTGCCAGTGCATACTTTTTATCTTCATCGTCAGTTCCTTTAAACCTATCTCTGGAGCGTCTGATATACCACGTTGATACATCATCAACAAAATCCATGAAACATCCACATGCCATATCTAGTTCGTAGGTATCAAGTTTTTCTGTTGTTTGTTTTTGAACCTCCCTAAATCTCTCGAGAATCCACAAATCAAGAGGATTGGATGCCTCTAGTGCCATATCACGTGTGTGTGCGATAGTTTCGTTGTAAAGTTTGTAAAACGAGACGACATTTTTTAATCTGATAACAACCTTTTTATTGATGTCGTCAATTTGTTTTTCTACCAAATTAACACTTTCACCTTTAATCAACGGTGACGAAAGCAGGAAGTAGCGCAATGCATCAGCCCCGTGTGTATCCATTACCTGTGATATTGGCGGGTAATTCTTGAGCTTCTTGGACATCTTTTTTCCATCTTCTGCCATAACCATTCCATGAACAATTACATTCTTGAACGGAGATTTATCAAAGAGACTTGTTCCAAGAACTAGTAATGAATTAAACCAGCCACGTGTTTGATCTGCCCCTTCACAAATAAAGTCGGCTGGATATTGGAACCCATCTTGATCAAATGGGTAGTGTTTTGATGCATATGGCATTGATCCTGATTCGTACCAACAGTCAAATACTTCGCCAATAATTTTGTATTCTTCTCCTTTGTCATTAAACCAGGTGATCCCGTCAATATGTGGCTTGTGAAAATCTAATTCGTACTCTTTGTTGTGTGGGAATCTCGTAAAATCTAAAAACCGCGGCTTTGCGTTATGAACTGTCCCCCAGTGAGTCCGCAGATCAATTGTCTGATCATGAGTGAGACCATTTGCTCCAGCAAACGATGTCCAGTACGGCGTAAAGTGACTAACTACTACGATGTTTTTTCCTTCATATTTTGAATCAATGTCATAAAAGAAATCCATCATCCGATGCTTCACCTGCATGATTGACTCTCCTCCTCCAGGCAGCTCTTTGGTCAGATCTTCGTATGGTGTGTCCACACCCACATAGTTTAAATATTCATCTCTCGTTTTACCCTCAAGATCGCCAAAAACGATTTCACGAATTCGTTCATCAAAAATAATATCTTCTTTGTTCACGCCCACTCCCTTTGCAATTATCTCTGCAGTTTGTGTTGTGCGTGTAAATGGCGACGCAATGATGAGGTCTACATCCTCTCCATTGTCTGCATGAGCAGAACTAATAAGTTCTTTGATCTCGGGAACAGCACCTTCGACTTGTTTCATACCTTCTTTTGAAAGCTTGTCTAAATCACCTCCGGCAACACCTGAAATCATTTTTTTAATATTTGATTCTGACTCACCATGTCTAATCAGAATAATGTTATTTGTGGATCGAGTTTTGTTTTTTAATTCAGCAAGTGATCCAATCACCTCGTGTTCTCCAGTGGTTTGATTTTCCCAAACAGGGATTGGTGCACCCCAAAAACGAGAACGTGAAATTGCCCAATCAACTTTTCCTGAGATCCAATTATGAAAACGCTTATGCCCCAAATGGTCAGGGACCCAATGCACTTTTGAATTAAGCTCAACCATACGATCAACCAGTGCGTCCGTCTTTTGAACAAACCATGAGTCAGTAGCGTAGTTCAGCAAGGGTGTATCACATCTCCAGCAGTGTGGATAGCTGTGCTCGATCTTTTCTTTTGAGAAGAGTTTTCCGTTGTGTGCCAAATACTTAACGATTTCGATGTCAGTTGCCATGTGGTCCCCTTTTGTTTTCACCTCCATGCCAGCGAAATCAGTTACAGCGTCCACGAATTCTCCTGCTTTATTTACGTGATGAATTAACGGCAAGTTCATTTGTTTTGCTAATGCAAAGTCTTCGGCACCAAATGCTGGTGCTTCATGGGCAATACCCGTCCCTGACTCGTCATCAATAAAGTCTGCTTCATACACTTTCCATCCGTTCTCATGATTTTCAATATTTGTATTGCTAACAAAATAATCAAATGGAGGTACATATTCCAAACCAACAAGGCCTTTTACATCATCAAACTCTTGTACGATCTCATAGTCCTTGACGTCAGCATGATTCATCACGTCTTCCAGTCGTGCCTTCGCAAGAATGTAATTCTCGGTGACACCTTCTTTCGTTGCTCGTACTTTGACGTACTTTACCTCGGGCCCAACGGCGATTGCCACGTTACCGGGCAAGGTCCATGGTGTCGTCGTCCACGCTAAAATAAACGTTCCTGGTTCGTTTTTGAGTTCAAATTTCGCTGTAACTGAAATATCTTTTATGTCTGCATATCCATCAGCCACCTCGTTGTTTGAAAGCGTTGTTTCACATCGTGGACACAAATGCATAGCTTTGAATCCTTTGTAAACAAGACCCTTGTCATACAGTTCTTTAAAAGACCACCAGATAGATTCTGTATATGTCGCATCCATCGTCTTGTAGTGGTTTTTCATGTCCACCCATCGCCCCGTTCGGGGGATTATCTGTTCCCAATCTTCTTTGTATTCCAAAACCTTTCCTCGTGCCTCAGTATTAAACTGTTCAACACCATGTTCCATGATGTCCTTTCGTGAGTTGAGACCGAACTCTTTCTCAACTATGTTTTCAATAGGAAGACCGTGACAATCCCACCCCCAGTTACGCACCACTTTTTTACCACGCATTGTTTGATAACGTGGAATTACGTCCTTAATTGTCCCTGGCAATAAGTGACCATAGTGAGGTTGTCCTGTAGCAAATGGTGGCCCATCATAAAAAACAAAAGGGTCTTCATCTTCGCGCTCGTCAATCGACTTTTTAAAAATTCCGTTCTTATTCCAAAAATCTAAAACCGCCTCTTCATCTTTGGCGGTCTGAGATACATTGTTTTTATTATTTTGTGTATGTATATCAGACATAGAAACCATTATATCGTCTCGAGCTTAATCTACCAAGAAAAAAGACCAGGCAAGTTGCTTGGTCTTACCATGGCATAACTTCGTAAACATACCGTTTGCCATCAATAATCATTGTCGCCTTTTCATAAAACTGAGCCTCTCGAGTTGTCATCTTCTCAGCCACCAAAGCAGGTTCACCGAACATGGTATTGATGTAATGATATGGATCAAAATCAATAACCTTGGCCGAGTGATCCTTTGGTAGCCAGAGTGGTCTCTTTTTTCTGAGATACAAGAAGTTATTAAACTGCAATACGCTTGACCCCTGCCTGTTTAAAACTGGCCCACCTTTTTTAGCAAACGCTATCAAATCTTCTTTCTGAGAGTGCTCCATAAACCAAGGAAGTCCAGAAAGAATTTTTGTGACCTGTGGTATGGACATAACTATTCTTTGCATATAATCCCCTTTTCTTGGTTGGTAAAGCCCGACATATGTCGGGCTTGTATGGTTGCCTCCTCATATTGTTAAAGAGTGGGGTCTAGGGGGATTAGCCCTAGGCAGATGCGACTAGATCACCCCCTTCCTTAGGAATGGAATAATTATGCATCTTATTTGTACCATGGTTAGTCATGATACCCTCCTTTCTTAACAAAAGTATTAAAATTTCCAGTGGATATGCGTACACATCTATACTCTATTATAGGTATTATTTGACAAAAGTCCAAAAAAATGTGGATAGCTACATTCGCTCAACTACATCAATTCCTAAAAGATCAAGACCCTTTTGTAGAGTGGTCGCAACTGCCTGAGTCAAAGCAACATTATACGCAAAATCAGAATTTGCCTCATCAGCAATTTTGGTCTCTGCATAAAACGAATTAAACGATTGTGCTAATTCATAAACATACTGAGCAACATGGTGCGGTGAATAGTCTTTGAGAGACTTTTGGATTGATTCTGGGAAACGCTCGAGTAGGCGTGCTACGTCAGGAACGACTGACGGAATGGGCACTTCGTTTGGTTTTTTTATTTTGTCTAAAATAGATTTTGTTCTGACGTACGTATATTGAATATATGGGCCTGAATTTCCTTCAAATGACAATGACTTTTCAAAATCAAATACCATATCCTTCCCCATCGAACTTTTAAGTAACGCATACCTGAGTGCACCAATTGCAACAGCACGTGCAACATCTTTTTTGTCAGACTCATCGATATCTCGATCTTTCATTTTTTCAAATACGTTTGCCTCAACACCTGCAATGAGGTCTTCGGCAAGCGGGACATTTCCATGACGTGAAGATATCTTTCCACTCGTCAAAGACAATCGACCGTGCTGTAGAAACAAAGACTTCTCTTCCCATTCAGGATTAATGAGACCTGATGATTTTGCCACTAACTGAAAATGTTGTTTCTGTTCCATATCCGTAACATACACCGACCTATCAAACGGTGCATACCGATCAAATTTATGCCACACCAGACCAAGATCCTTTGCTAAATACGTACCAAAACCATCTGAGTTAATAAAAACATTATCAAATAATCCATAGTCAGAACCCCTAAAAATAATTGCGCCGTCTGATTTCTCGAATACATTATTGATATGTCCATTCACCAACTCTTTTCCTTTTACCTCTGATTCGGTCTCAAAGATAATGCCATCAAATGTTGTCCCGAGATCTGCAACCATATCTTGAAAATATTTAAGGGAAAATTCAGTTCCTTTTTGGTACAAATCGTACTCAGTACTGTCTGTTTTGTTATAAATTTTTCTATTGATCTCGTGGATTGTTTCTTTAACCTTTTCATTCTCTTTGTATTGGGTTGACCCGTGTGCATATGCCTCACCTACTTGCTCGATGGTAAATCCGTCTGTCCAACCCTTGTCCATCAAACCCCATACAGCCTTTGCAATTCCTGGGCCAATATCAGATGGGAAAGAAAGCTCTAAGACTTCTGCCCCAGATGCTTTAAAAATATGAGTAAGTGAATTCCCCATCGCATTATTCACGAGATGCCCAATATGAAATGGTTTGAATAAATTGGGCGAGCTATGTTCTACCAGCCACCTTTGCCCCTTCAGCTTATCAATTGTTCCCCACGAAGCATCAATAGATTCAAGTTGTTTTTTCCAGTAGGCATTAGTCAGCGTAAGATTAATAAAACCAGGACCAGCAACCTGGGCTTTCTCGACAGAATCATTTGAGATATTCTCAAGGACTTTTGCAGCAACTTCTTGTGGGTTAAGTCCATTCTTTTTCGCATACGCCAGTGCACTAGTACACGCCCAATCCCCGTGAGACATGTCCTGTGGATGTTCAATATGCACATCGGCACCCAACTCAAATCCTGCATCAGAAAACGCTTTATTGAGTAGATAGATAATTGCCTGTTTGCTGTTCATTTATGGAATTATAACAAAAGAAAAAGTTCCCTACGCGGGAACTTTTGATGTTTTTTCTCGAAAAGATGAAAACTTTTCCTCAAGTGATCCTTGAGGCTTCAATCTCTTGTTCGTCTCAACGAAAGACAGCAAGTTATAACCCATGCGTATCGCATGCGGATCACGGATGCGATCGTGGATCATGTCCATCATTGTGTGCATGTCATGTCTGATTAAATTCAGGCGACCAGCCTTGTAATGGACAGGAAAAGACCGTTTCATTCTTTCTTTCAATCCAGCGAATAACGTACACTTTTTAATCTTCAGTCGCCCATCCAGCATTGAAACAACATAGGCGCGACCGTCTGAATTAAAATAATACATATAACAATCCTCATTCGGCAATGCGACCAATGCTTGATTATCAGGCCTCTTTAGTTCGCGAGCACCACCATGAGATACCACATGTGTTGAAAATAATTCTTCTGATTCTTCTTCAAAAGAGAGTACAACATAGCAGCCATCTCCGCGATACTTGTGCGCTCGAATCAGTCCGTCTTCCGGATCTTGTTCAAGGCGACAAGCTGTTACAAAATATGTGCGTGGCTCCGGCGTGTCCCACTCTGGCAGGTCTCGATATCCATCTTTGGTGCAAATAATCACAGCCTTACGTGAAGGTAAACTTGGCTCTTGTTGACCAAAGCCTACCATGCTTTTGAATTTACTAACTCGATTAAAATAAATACCTGGAGACAATGTTTCATCAACTGAATTATATCGGTATACATTTGTCTCATACTCTTCGTCTTGCAGGTGTCTAATAGTAGAGCCCATACAACACTTCTCCTTTTCAAAGTTCAAAACTTAAAGTATTTAACCACATTCATTTTGAAATAAAAAGGGTCTCAAGATTGAGGCCCTTTTGTAAAAACAAATAATGTTCTATCTAATATTTTATACATGCGAATCTGGAATCGGGAATTGGTTACACAACCCTAGAATCTCTTCCCTCACTCTATCTTTTGTTTCTTGATTATCTTTATCGCGCAGAACCTCAATCATTAGCTCAGCAACTTTTGCACACTCCTCTTCACCAAACCCCCTGGTTGTAATCGCTGGTGTCCCAAATCGGATTCCTGATGGATCCATCGGCCCTCTCGGATCGTCCGCAATTGAGTTTTTGTTTAAGGTAATTCCAACTTCGTCTAAAACATTCTGTGCATCTTTTCCTGAAATATCGAGGGCTGTTAGATCTGCAAGCAACAGATGGTTGTCTGTCCCTCCACCCATTAATCGGACGCCTTCCCGTAGGAACACAGCCTCCATTGCCTTTGCATTGAGCAAGACTTGTTTTGCGTACACTTCAAATTTTGGAGACAGTGCCTCTCCAAATGCCACTGCCTTTCCAGCAATCTGGTGCATATGTGGACCTCCCTGCAGTCCTGGGAATACTGCTGAGTTAATCTTTTTATACATGTCGGCATCGTCTCGGACCAAAATCATCCCACCTCGTGGACCACGTAGTGTCTTGTGTGTAGTAGTAGTAATAATGTCGAAACCAGCATCAAATGGATTAGCTAATGCCTTCCCAGCGATGAGCCCTGCAATATGTGCCATATCAGCAACAGTGATTGCCCCAACCTCTTTTGCGATTTCCACGAATTTCTCATACGGTAGCTCTCGGGAATACGCAGAGAATCCCGCAAGAATAATTTTTGGTTTTTCTTTCAATGCTACTTCTCGCAATTCATCAAAATCGATTTCACCTGTATCAGGGTCCTTCATTTTGTAGGTAACAAAATTGTAGATCTTGGCAGGATGGGTCGCAGGATGTCCGTGTGTTAAATGCCCCCCATGTGATAGGTCCATCCCCAGAACAGTGTCTCCTGGTTTCAGTAGTGCAGAGTACACGGCTAGATTTGCAGGTGCTCCTGAAAGTGATTGGACGTTCGCGAATTTACATCCAAATAGTTCGCACGCTCGATCCTGCGCAATACGCTCTACCGCATCTGTAAAATCTTGACCTCCATAGTATCGCTTGCCTGGATATCCTTCTGAGTATTTATTTTGAAAGACTGACCCGTTTGCCTCAAACACTGCACGCGAAACATAATTCTCTGATGGAATTAGTTCAAGCCCTGTTGCCTCACGATTCTCTTCTCCTATTAGTGCGTCGTAGACGTCCTGATCCTGATCTTTGATGTATTTATATTCCTGCATACTAAGTTACTACTACTTATTAAACGTATTATCGATTCTAGCACACGGAAGACCTAAGAAACTAGATTAAATAAATACCCGTAGATCATTTATAAAACTTGACATATTTATATTTATAATATGTATTAGGTAACGTGGAGAAACAAGATGTTCAATATATTCAAAGCGGTCGTAGGTTGTTCACTCCTCTGTGTGGGCATTATTTTTTTAATGGTAATCGTTACAGAGTTAATTGCCGGCAGAATCGCTGATTTAGACCGACTCGGCTTTATCATGACACAGAACACTTTGATAATAACCGGAATCGGTGTAGTCCTGGTAGACCGCATTAAATCTTAAACCCCTAACGGAAAACCCGGAGGGGTTTTCTAATCCTTGTAAAGAAAATTTGACTAAAATAGAACTCTAATTTATAGTAGAAAAAGATCAAAAAGTGAGGAGTATCTATGTTCACAAAAAAGCATATTTTGTACGGAATCATAATTGCGACGTGTGTCGTACTTCTATCTTCCTGTGCTGACCCAAATTCTCTCGAAGGAGTCCCAAATTCCGACGGCGATGTTGCTGGGTTTTGGCATGGACTATTCAATGGATTAACGCTCCCTTTCGCATTCATTGGATCATTATTTTCGGATAATATTTCGATTTACGAAGTGCACAATAATGGTAAATTTTACCACCTGGGATTTGTGCTTGGTATTATTGCCTATGCCGCAGCTGTATTTGCCGATGACTAAATCAGTAAAAGACCTCTCTCGAGGTCTTTTTTAGTTCTTATTTTTTTCTACCAATATCAAAAAGTTTTTGAAGAGTGACACAACGGTTAGAGGACCAATTCCTCCTGGCGAACGACTAAACAAACGTGCCTTCTCGCTGCAACCCCAATCTATGTCCCCTCTCAATGATCCAGACGAGCCAGATGTTCCTCCATCAAAGAGAATCGATCCTTCTTTAATCATCTCTGGTGTCACCAGATCTGAGACACCCGCACCTGAGACAATAATGTCTGCCGCCAAAGCCTGATCAGTAAATTCTGTGTCTTCTTTGTCCACCGAATCAACGTTCGCACCCTTATGTTCAAAATATGTAATCGATGGACCGCCAACCAATTTCCCTCTACCGATAACAAGAATATTTTTACCTGCGGGATTAAGATTGTAATGATCGATAATCTCATCAATGGCAGATACCACCGGAGGCAATACGGTCATATCCCCTCCAATAAATGTGGCCATCGTTTGCTGGTTAAGGAGATCGGGATCTTTTATTGGTGGAATTAAGTTGCAAATTTTGTCTCGATCAATATGGTTGGGCAGCGGTAATTGAATCACAACGCCATCTAAACTATCCAAGTTGTCTTTTATATGCTGCTCTAGCTCATTCTCGGTCACTGACATTTCGAATAAAAACTCTTTAAAATCCACACCAATGCGTCCGGCCAGCTCTCTTTTTTTCTTAACATACATTCGTGTTGCAGCATCCTGTCCCACCACATAAATTCCCAATGTTGGTTTTTCATCCAAATTTTCTACCTGCTCAATCAGTCGGTCTTCTAGTGCGACTGCCAACTCTTTTCCACTGACAACTACCCTTTTTTCATAAATCGAAAAATTAATATTGTATTCGTTCTTTTCATCAGCTGGCCTGTAAGTTCGTGATGTTCGAACCCAGTCAGATATCAGATTGCCTGGAAATAAAATGTCACCCTCCACCTCAGCATCAATATGTGTCACATACGCACGATCAACCAAGTCGTTCTCGAGTGCGTATTTATAAATGCCCGATCCTCCAAAAATAAATACTTCTCCAGTTTCTTCTTTTTGTGCAACCTCGATCCCCTCTTCTACAGAACCTACGACGACGCTCCCGAAGGGAGCGTTGTATCCAGAATCTCTTGTCACAATGATATTCAATCGCCCTGGCAGTGGCTTTCCAATTGATTCAAACGTTTTGCGCCCCATAACCAATGGATGTCCCATTGTAGTTTTCTTGAGATATGCAAAATCCGCTGGCAGATGCCATGGAATTTCTGAGCCATTTCCAATGACCCAATTTTTATCACATCCTACAATTAACGAAATCATTCTTATTTCTTTTTAAAATCTTTTGCATCGAACCCGCCTACATTAGCAATAGGTGCCCTAATTGTTCCATGTGGATCGTACCCTTTTAATTCAAAATCTTCGAATACAAAATCATCGATTTCTTTTTTATCCGGATTAATCTTCATTTGTGGGAAGTCTTTTGCCTCTCGGGATAATTGCTCGTCTACTTGATCAAAATGATCTGAATAGACATGTGCGTCGCCAAAGAAATGTACGAATTCACCTGGCTCTAAACCTGCACATTGCGCAACCATCTGTAGCAACAAAGCGTAACTAGCAATATTAAACGGAACACCCAGGAACACATCTGCACTTCTCTGGAATAATGCGAGATTCAGTCTGTCATTCACTACAGTAAATTGGTATGTCGTGTGACAAAATGGCGGAACCTCATTTTTATTTTTCTCAGATGCCATATGGTAAATAAAATCAGGATTCCATGCTGAGACAACATACGACTTTCGGTATGGTTTTGCGCGCAGCCCATCAATCACATATTGCAACTGATCAATCTCACGACCGTCTGACGCCGGCCACTTTCGCCACATTCGACCATAAATTGTCACGAGGTCTCCCCACTGTTTTACAAAATCAGAATCTGCGTCTTCTTCTTTTAGTTGTGCAATGAACTCTTTCTGAGTTGGAACCTCAATATCATTTTCAATACAATGCTTTCTATAACGTTTATGTGCCCATTCATCCCAAATATGAACATCATTATCAACTAGGTACTTAATATTAGAATCACCTTTCAGAAACCACAGTAACTCAATAATAATCCCTCGAGTAAAGACCTTTTTGGTTGTCAGTAATGGGAATCCATCTTTCAAATCAAATCTCATCATATGGCCAAACACAGATTTAATGTATGGAGCCTCTTTCCCCTCTGCCTCATATTGTGCCAGCACCTCAGGAGTAAAAAAGACTGGCTTTTTCCATCCCTCATCTTTAATCTTTGTGAGTAAATCTAAGTATTGTTGTTCTCCTTTATTCATATGCATTTATTGTTTACCTGTTGAGCCAAAGCCCCCAGTGCCCCGCTCAGTTTCTGATAATTCTGTGACTTCTTCTAGTTCTGGATGGTGAATACGCTGTATCAGCATTTGTGCAACCTTGTCACCCACCTCAAAAATGTATTCTTGATCCGAAGTATTAATCAGTCCCACCATCACCTCACCTCTATACCCTGAGTCTACTACACCACCAACTGTTTTAATACCACCTTTGAATGCAAGTCCTGATTTCTCCCAAATCAACCCAACGTGTCCATCTGGAATTGCCATAGAAAGACCAGTTGGCGCGCCTTTTCTTTCGCCCGGTGCGATCACGATTCGTTCAGTAGTAAACAAATCCATCCCTGCATCAGCAGAGTGCGCAAATGATGGCATCTTTGCTCGATCATTAAGTTTTTTAATCTGCATCTTCATATTTATGTACGTAAAAATTCTCCTAATGCTTGTAATGATTTTTCCTTTACCTCTTCGATGGTGCCGCTTGCATCAATAATTGCGTGAGGTAATTTCTGGATATGCTCTTTATATCCATCACGAGCTCTTTCAAAAAAGCTTGCATCAAAGTGGTCAAATGAATTGATGTTGTCACTACGTTGCTCGAGTCGCTCTTTTCTAATTTCAACGGGAATATCGTAAAAGAGACAAAAATCTGGCTGCATCTCACCCAATACGGTATTGCTCAAATAATCTGCAAGGTGCTCCAGATCGTGACGTTCACGTGCATGAATTTGATACGCATATGTTGTCAGCTCGTTTCTGTTTGAAACTACCGTCTTTCCCTCTGCTAACGCTGGAATAATAACTCTATTCATTAATTCTTTTCGCGCTGCGTAAAAAAGCAGAATCTCTGTGATTGGATCAAGCTCGTTTCCGGTAATAACATCGCGCAACACAACCCCAATTTGGGTCCCTCTTGGCTCTCGAGTATACACAGTATCTGCGGGCAAAATTTCCTTAAGAAACTCTTCTTGCGTGTCTTTTCCTGCGCCATCAACACCTTCGATAACAATATATGTACCTTTTCTACTACTCATAGTTGTACAAGTATAGCAAAATAAAAACGCGACCTTTCGGTCGCGTTGCACATTTATACACCCTCTTTTTCAAAGCCTAATTCGTCAGGAACACTTTTCCAGAGTATCGAAGACACCCAAAGTAAAAATAATCCTGATATGGACCCAAGAACATTACTATTCAAAATGGGAATAGACATCTCGGGGATCAATCCGACCAGCGCGGACAAAAACACCCCTAGGCCGAAAATCATAGAGCCCGTTACCCACCCCATGACCATCAGGTACGAACTGATATCTTTGTTTTGCTCGACCTCATTTGAATTAACCATAAAGACCGAGAAATATCCTGCTGCTACTCCAAACAAGCCTGCCCAAAGAAATGTATACACAGGCATGGCACTAAACCAAATATGCACGGTCCATCCGACAATCATTTGTCCCGTCGCAATCAGGCTGGCTACTTTTATTTTACGTGACGTTTTCATTTAACTCTCCTTGCGTCCAAATAAAACTGTAACATAAATATAGAAATCGTCAATGTAAAAACACGACCCTAGGGTCGTGTTGTTTTATGTCCTTTTCTTGGGCTTGTACCTGTCTGGATTTCGATCAAATATCCAAATTAATAATCCCATCAATAAACCCACCAAAGGAATTGCAACAACGCCTGCCTTCATAGGGTGACAAGTGAGATGTCCCTTGCCTTCTTTGGTCCCACCCCTGCTTAGAAAGGCAATCCCAGCAGGCATGACAACAACAGCGAGCCCGAGCATCTCGCAATAGCGGACATCTTCTAAATAAAAAATGTAAGCAAAACCAAGCGCCAAATATCCCATCATCATTATTCCTGAGATAAATGGAGTCCAAGATTTATCAAGACTCCAAACAGTAACAACTAAGTACCATCCAAACACTGCCATTAATCCACCCCGAATCACGGACGTGATCCAAAGTGAAACGCCGTCCGTATTTGATTCAAATTCAATGCCTACTCGCGACACCAAAATAAAAGTAGATATCCAAACAACAATTATTACGTGCTCTTTCCAAATTTTAAAAAACATCAAGACCTCCTAAATCTGAATAAGATCTTATCACACATTAACGCTTCCAGAATTGCCACCAACTTTTTTTCTCTTCTTTTTTTTCAATAAAGCCAGCACCCCCTTCTTTATTTTCAATGAGAATAACCACCTCTTCGCCCGGGCGCTTGATTGGAAATGTTTCAATCAATTCATCCTGCTTCCCCTCTTTTGTTCCAAGATGTGTAATCTGACTTTCTAGACCCGCGATCCGCTCGTCTAGATGTGCGAATTCAGATGCTTGTTCAGACTGCCTCTCTTTTGCGTCTTTCAAGGCAGACTGTCCACCCCATACTCCGCGAATTAAAATAACAAGCAATACCAAGAGTACAACTATCCCAATCTTTTTTACCAATACTCGCTGCTTTTTTTTCATTGCTTACTATTATATGATAGTAACTATACTAATTAAAGAATAACTATGTACGGCGAGAGCAACAAAAAATGGATCAAATGGTTTTGGTGGATCATGGGTACGTTTACTATCATCTCGATGGTAGCCACCCTATTTGTAGGATTTGGTTTATAGACAAGAAAAAGCGACCCAACGTGGGTCGCTTTTGACTAAGAAAAATAGCCAGTTATGTGTTTTTTAACGAGAGTACTGATGTCTGTGTCCTCCAGAAGACTCCTTTCGGATTCTGTTAATTCTTCTGCTAAATGATCAGCATGCCTTAACAAAACCTCGCAAACAACCTCAGCCTCAGATCGATGATAAATCCAATCATTATCAACAACTGGAAACATCATTAGAACCTGACGGAGCATCTCGCGAGACTCAACCTTGATTCCAATAAACCCGATGCCGTCATCACACGAAACTCTAATATGCGAATGCGGCAAACCTTCATCTTCACATTCCCAATCCGCAAGTCTATTTATATTATGCTTTCTTCCGCCCTCACAAGTAGTTGTGATACCAATCGAAGATGGATAATAATCATCACCTCCAAACGATACCTCTGAGAGCTCGTCAATATCTGAGACGCTTGCACCTTTTGGGAAATGATACATCATTGCTCCCATCAAAGTAGTTGGGAAACTAGCTGTATAAAGTTTTTTTGCTGCGCTCATTTTAAATCTCCTTTTTAATGTACGCTTTATGCTCTGTGTTCCAGTATACTCCCCCTTCGTTTTATTGCAATAAAAAAGCCCGCAATCGCGGGCTTCAAAATATTACGCTTCAGCTGGTTTTGCCCTTACCTTTTTCTCAAACTTTTTGCCAGGAGGCAATCCAGTACACGCCGAAAAGAAAAAATAACAAACAGCCGCAATATTTAATACAATCTGAATTATTGTGTATATCAACTCAAATCCATCTATTGCAAATTTTGCATAATCTGAATCAAAACAAATCATTCTAAAATTGTCAAAGAACGTAATCAAAACAAATAAGCGCACAAACGTAGAAAAATTATCTAAACGCTGTGCGTTCATGAATCCAGGCTTCACCCCCTTCTCAAATCCTAGAGAATGAAAAAGTCCACCCAAGACCAAGATAAGGATAAACGTGAAAAGTAGACTAGATTCACCTCGCTTAGTATAAACGTGAGTTGCCGCGAACGAAACAACGAGCAAAAGAAGGCTAACGCGAGCAAGCCATGCATAATTCCTATTCCACTTACTCTCCACCCAATCAGAAATATTTTGAAAGCCGGGCCAGATGAAAAAACCATCAAACATAGCGTCATCAATTTTTCTTAACATAATTTTCTCCTCAAAGAACTTTGTAAACAACGATACATTGAAATAAAAATTATGTCAATAAAAAACCCACCAAAACGGTGGGTTCGAATGTTATCCGATTAAATCTTCTTCTTTCCAAAGATGTGGTGCTTTCTCAGGACGAATCAGCAAATACAAGCTTTGTGCTGCAAAAACTACCCCTGCGCCAAACAGTAGCAGAAAAATCCAATGATCTGCTCCCTTCTCGAATACTGCGTAGTATGCCATATAACTGAGTGTTATTGACCCGGCAATGCAGGCGACAGCAAAAAATCTCACTCGATATGATGAATCCATATGTCTCCACGAGAAACCTGTGGCAAGAAACCCAAGCAAAAAGATTAATGCACCAGCGGCGCAAACCGAAACAAACATTCTGGGTCCGACTTCAACGTCAGAGGCTCCGACGATTCCCATCACAGCGGCAATCATTGCTGAACCCATTATTAAAGTCCCATAGCAAAATAATGCTATTCCCAGGAGAATCGTAAATGACAAGTATTGATTCTTGAGTGGTCGAAAAAAATTCTGAACCACAGTTGGTACCGGTATTACAATTTCCATTATTACCTCCTAATTTATTCCTTAATTTCTGTCCAAAACTTTAAGGTAAAGCTGAGCATCCACAATCCTAGCGCCAAGAAAATGGCAATCCAAAAGCTGGCAAAAGTAAGATCTTCTGCGCTAAATAAATTTTCATGTACCGTCAGTGTAAAAACAAATGACATGATAGCAGCCAGATAAACGCCAACGAACTTTATACCAGGTAGTTCTGACTTGCTCTCAGTTGCATATACTGACAATGCAATCCCCGAGACAACAAGACCTACGGGAATCCAAAAAGCAGCTTCATTCCCCCTTAAAAAGAAAATGATAACCATACTCGGAATAACCAAAATATTGGCAACTCTCAAAGAACTAGATCTATTCATATTAAACCTCCTTAGGTTGTCAAAACAGATAAAAATATCATTACATTAAAATATGTTTTCGTCAACAAAACTATTTTTCCTTCATCATCCCGAGGAACACATCTTGTGGAATATTTACCTTCCCCATTCCCTTCATCTTTTTCTTTCCTTTTTTTTGTTTTTCTAAAAGTTTTTTCTTACGTGTAACATCTCCACCATACAGCTTCGCGGTTACATCCTTCCGGTATGCCTTTACTGTTTTTGAAGAAATAATTCTTCCCAAAGCCTTTCCTTGGATCTTCATAACAAAGTTTTGGCGTGGCATGATTGCATGCAGTCTCTCTACAGCCTTTTCAGCCTCTTCATCTACACGTTTTTTAGAAACAACTCGTGCGAACGCGACAACTGGTTCGTCTGCCACCAAAATATCCAGTCTGGTTACATCTGCATCACGATACTCTAGAGGCTCGTATGACAAAGAGGCATATCCAGAAGTGACCGATTTTAATTCATCAAAAAATCCTCTCATCAGCTCTCTCTGTGGCATCTCACCCGAGATTTCAATTCGACCATCACCAAAAACTACATTGTTATTAACAAATCCTTCGTGGTGGAAAAACATTTGTGAAATATCCCCTGCGTATTCTGACGGTGAATAAATTTTTACATTGACCCATGGTTCGGTGATTGATGCAATCTGTCCGTGATCTGGGAAAAATGATGGGTTGTAAATCATTTCCTCTTCTCCACTCTTTTTAACAATTTTGTAAATAATAGTTGGATGTGTGATTACCAGATCCAAATCAAATTCACGGCGTAATCGTTCTGTCACAATCTCAAGGTGCAACATCCCTAGAAACCCACACCTAAAACCACGCCCCAAAGAACCCGATGTCTCTTCTTCGTAAGACAGCGACGAGTCCGTTAATTTTAATTTTTGTAGTGCTGGCTTGAGTAGATCAAAATCATCCTGTGATTCCGGATAAATAGAAGCCCATACAACCGGCCTAGGATTCTCGTATCCACCAAATGCCTCTAGGGTACTCTTTTGGTTAACAATGGTATCTCCCACGGATGCGACACCTGGTTTTTTAATCCCTGTCACAATGTAGCCAATCTCACCAGCCACTAACTTTTCTTTAGGAACTTCTTCTGGAGAAAACGTTCCAACCTCAAGTCCATTAAACTTCTCTCCAACAGCCTTAAACAACAACGAGGTATTTTTAGTAATTTCTCCATCAAGCACACGTACAAAAACTACAATACCTTTATTGGGATGATACTTAAAATCAAATACAAGCGCACGAAAATCTTTTACTCCTTCATAGGTCACCTTGGGTGCTGGGACTTGCTCAATAACTTTTTCTAATAGCTCTGGCACTCCCGCACCGGTCTTACCTGATGTTTCAATAATGTCATCGAGATCAACATCCAAAAGGATTGCAACCTCCTCTTTTATTTCGTCTACCCTCGCCAACGGTGAATCAACTTTTGATAATGCAGGGATAATATGTAATCCAGCGTCTTGTGCCATCCGCAATGTTGTCAAAGTTTGAGCCTGAATACCTTGTGTTGCATCCACCAGTAAGACTGCTCCTTCTACTGCTTTCATGGCACGAGATACTTCATACGCAAAATCGATGTGTCCGGGTGTATCGATCAGGTTAAGTGCGTATTGCGTCCCATCATGTTCGTAATCCATTCGAACAGGCTGCATCTTGATGGTAATCCCTCTCTCACGTTCAAGTTCCATGGTATCAAGTACCTGGTCTTGCATCTTGCGAGCCTCAACCGTTGCGGTTGCCTCAAGCATTCGATCAGAAAGAGTTGATTTCCCGTGATCAATGTGCGCAATGATAGAAAAGTTTCGGATATGTTCCAAATTCATGGCAGTAGTATAGCAAATCATACAAATAAAAAAGCTCTCATGAAGAGAGCTTTTCAAATTCATCTCGCACCTTGTGACTCAAGCTGAAAGCTGTGATAAAACTGGCTGCCGACAAAAGCATCATGACCTGCGCACGACCTATATTGGGGCCGACCTCGTTTAGCCCAGAAAATGCATCGATAAATGCAACACCCGCAATGCATATGAATATAGATATGAGATTTTTGTCTTCTGACGGACCTTCAATAAATCGAGTCGCAACAAACATTCCCAAGAGCATGAGCATGGTTAGTCCTGTGCTGAACGAGAACGGCATCATATAAACCACAATGGTCAATAATGCAAAATAGAAAAATCTATTTGAAATGAATAAACGCTGAGTCAACTGAATTCTCCTTTATATTTTCTCAAAACCTAACAAAGACTATACCTGATGTCATAAAATTTGCAAAAACTGTGTCAATTGACAAATATTTTAATTCGTCTAAAATGCTTGTTTATGTTTGACAAAATAGTCAAAAATAATCATAGCAATAGATTTTGGGCACTTACCATGACCGGTGCACTTCTTTTTGCATATACTCCAACTGCTATTGCAGAACCCCTACCCGTTACTGACCTCCCAGCAGGTTTTGCCGCTCTTGAAGAACCCCTATCTGAAGAAGATGACGAAGCTCCCTCGATCTACGAACCTGCATTTGTTCCAAACACCATAACTGAACGGATTATTCTTGAAATCTCAAAAGACTATGACGTTGACCCATTTCTACTTAAAGAACAACTTTATATTTTCTCAGACTTTGTAAAACACCTAGAGAGTGATAACAAAAAGTCTGCAACAAACCAATACTCGGGCGCAATGTCTTATTACCAATTTTTGCCTGATTCAGTCGTAACAGCAGTTAATCGACTGGAAATTATCATGAAGCGCAATGGTATGGGTAGAGTCCCTGCATGGGCATCACGTGTTCACAAACACCCTGAGGAAATTTACGCACTTTCAATGCCACAACAACGACTCCTGATGCTTGCAAACATCATGAATCAAAAAGGAGCAATGGATTTGTTCGTTCAGTTGGGGACCGGTGACAACGAAGCAGCAATTACGCTTTATTACAAATACCACCACACCGCCCCAGACCGAGCTACAAAAAACAGAACAAACCAGCTTTTCCCAAAATACTTTCCAAAAACATTCTAAAACACCACTTATGTGGCTGTTTTTTTATTGACTTAAAAAAGTTTTATATTATAATTTAATTAGAAAATGAAAGGAACCAACTATGGGTAAACCACCGGTCTTATTTAGCGAAAATAAAGACATGGAACCTCGAGTACGAAAACGTAGTCAACGCATCACACTACTTGTATTCCTGATCTTTTTTGGAGCAATGATTATTTGTCGTATCATGGGTGAATCTTTGATACAAAAAATTGTAACCATGCTCTAGACAAAGCGGCGATGAGCCGCTTTTTTATTGACAAAAGTTTTATTTTAAGTATAATACCATATAGTCTATAGTCTCTCAGCTCCCCTCTTTCATAGAAAGGTTTACCGAAGGAATGCAGATTCCGGGGGAAGGTCTGAGTTAACGTATGTGAATTGCTGGTCGTTTTTACGTGGCTATCATATACGGACAATATTCTTAAAACAATATTGTCAAAGGAGACATAACAATGGCTGACAAAGCTGAAACTCCCATTCGGGAGCTAAAAAGCAGCCATGACAAAGCGCATGCCCCTATGGGTAAAAGTTTTTTCATGGACTGCATCACTGGTGTAGTTTTTTCTTTAGGAATAATCTTCGCTGGTGGAATGATGTTCGTTAATTACTTAGATCGGACAAGTCATGTGACCTACACTGAGGCCGAATGGCTCGAGTGTGAGAATAAATTGCTAACAGGTGAACTGACTGGCACTTGTTTCTACGACGGCCCAGGCCACGTAGGACCAATTACTGCTCAGCACCAACTGATGGAGGCTCATCATGACTAATCAACCAATCAGGAACCGTATCGTCTTTGGCATAACCAAAGTTATGATCGGATTTACGTTGATATTTACCGTCTGGGCATTCATTGCCACAGGAGGCCGTCATGTCTGATCTCACATATGATGAAACTGATCCAGTGGTCCAGTGGCTAAACAGAAGATCCAAGCCAGTTGCTTTCGCAGCTGTGGGAGGTATCTATCTGCTGGACTTGATACATGCAATCTGGTGGCACAGCTGGAACATTATCCTAGGACGCACGTTCTTGGGTAAATGTTTACGGATCTTGATTATCTCTTTTGTGATGTTGTCTCTTTATGGGACATACGAGCATCACAAAGAGAAACATCAGGATGCTCAATCTGTGATTACGCAACAGGCTTCGGATGTTGAATACGCACAGCACGTGCGGAGTCGCATCGCCAATGGTGCTGTCATTACTGATGGCGCAGAACTTGCTCAAGTTACCGACGAGAACGGAGAAATCCTTCTTGATGCAAAACTAGCTGGTTACCACCAAGAGAATGCTGAGTTACTGTTTGCAGAGACCGTTGAAGGAATCCGTAAAAAGCTGAATGTTCCAATTGATAGCAAGACAGCGTACAAAAACGCATACCAGTTCTTTTGCTTTAAACAAGCGGCTGAATCTGGTAATTGCTATAAAGACGAGCGCGGCAACTGGCACGTAATCTCTGAGACTGGTGCCCACAGCACCATGCAGTGGATCGAATCCACCGCTGAAGAGGTTGTGGGCTTCCGTCTCGACGGATACATTGCCAAACTCAATCTGACTGCCGATATTTCTCAGCTCAAGCGAGTTGAAGAAAATGGAGCTGCCGTATATGGTCTTAATTATTACTACCAGTACAGCATGGCCCTCATGTATCTCTACTCATGGAGTGAGATCTATCCAAAAATGGGCCCGGGAAACATTCAGTCACGCAAGCGTGTTCAGGGATTAATCTACAACATCTTATCTGGCGATACTTCGTTGGATGTCTATGAAGCAGCGTATATGCAGCACTGTCGGTGTGAATACACAGCTGACGTTAAAGCAAACATACGTCGCGGATATAGATTAATTATTGGAGATAAACAATCATGAAAAATTAAAGGCCAATCGTTTCACGATTGGCCTCTTTTTTTATTTAACTTTTTAGTATTTGGAGCGCATCCAGTGCACGAACCCGAACATTTTCTAAAATATTTTCAGATGTCTCTAATTCTTCCTTAGACAACCAAACAAAATCTGTACTTTCTCCCTCCTCTGGGTTCAGTTCAGTGGTTAACGCACGTGCATAGTACTCAAAAGACATGTGCTCATGAAATTCATTGATCCTATGCAAGTTACAATTAGAGCCCGTATTGATATCGCGTGATCCATCAGGGTAAACCCTCTCTTCACCTTTTGGGTTGTACAACTCTACAGAAAGCCCTGTCTCTTCTGCGATCTCACGTAAGGCTGCTTCTGCTGGCGTTTCGTCCCTATCAATGTGCCCACCAACAGCTAAGAGTATTTTAAGTTTTTTATGTGCATGCAATAAGATTCTATTTTCATGCACGATGTACACTGCGGTAGTAAAATGTCTTGTCACCTCAGTCATAAATAGTTATTAGAAGCGAACAAACGATGCAACAGAATCTCCTTCTCTTAGTTTCATAATTCTCACCCCTTGAGTGTCTCGTCCTAGCGTCGAAATTTCGTCTAATGCGATTCGAATGACTTGAGAATTTTGCGACATCGCAATCAGCTCTGCATGGTCTACGGTCACAACACGCGCACCCACCACGTCTCCGGTCTTGTCAGAAACCTTTAATGTCTTGATTCCTGATCCACCACGACCCTGCACCTTATACTCTGAGAGTTTCGTCTTCTTTCCGTATCCATTTTCAGAAACGACCAATACTTCGTTTTCGTGCATTTCTGGAGTAATAATCGCCATAGATACCACATGATCTCCCTCTTTGCCAAGTTTCACTCCACGAACACCAGCAGCAGTCCGACCCATTTCTCGAATATCGTCTTCTTTGAATCTAATTGATTGCCCTTTTCTTGTGGTTAACATCACCTCATCTTTCTTGCAAACAAATCGAGCATCCATCAGTTCGTCATCTCCTTTTAGTTTAATTGCAATTAGTCCATTGGCCCTAATGCCCCCAAATGCAGCAGCTTCTGTTTTCTTGATAGTTCCGTCTCTTGTTACCATCATAAGTGAATCAACACACTCTTTTTTGTCTTTCGTGAGAGCAAGAACAGACGTAATACGCTCTTCTCCTTCTAGTGGCAAGAAATTAGCAATAAATTTACCTTTTGTTGCGCGTCTTCCTTCTGGAATATCGTACATTTTCGTAACGTAAACTTTTCCTTTTGACGAGAAGAACAGCACATCTGCATGTGTTGATGTGGTGATAAATTCAGAAACAACATCTTCGTCTTTAGTGTTCATGTCTACAACACCTACTCCACCACGTTTTTGCGCCTTGAACTCTTTTGGATTAGTTCGCTTGATGTATCCACCTGTTGTTAAGATCATTGTCGTGTCTTCTTCAGGAATAAGGTCTTCAACTGAAATTTCTCCCACCGCACCAGCAACAACCTTGGTTCTTCGTTCATCTCCGTATTTCTCAGACACTTCTTGTAGCTGCTCTTTGATAATCGCAAGCACTTTTTTAGGATCAGCAAGAATTGCTTTGAGGTCTTTGATAAGTTTTTTAAGTTCTTTTAGTTCATCCTCAATTTTTTGTCGTTCAAGTGCCGCCAATTTTTGCAATCGCATTTGCAAAATTGCCTCTGCCTGAACTTCAGAGAATTTAAACTTTTTCATCAAATTAGTATGCGCATCGTTTCTATCTTTTGATTTCTTAATTAATGCAATAATCTCATCGATGTGATCAAGTGCTTTTTTAAGCCCTTCTAAAATATGCGCTCTTGCTTCTGCTTTCTTGAGATCAAATTCTGTTGCTCGCGTTACAACCTCCTGCCTATGCTTAATAAACTCCTGCAGGGTTGATTTAAGATTCATCAATTGAGGCACGCCATCAACAAGCATCACCATATTGAAATTAAAGTTATCTTCTAGCTGCGTATTTTTATACAGTGTATTCAAGACCTTTTGTGCTTGCACTCCACGTTTTAGCTCGACAACAATTCGAATGTCGTCTGTTGATTCATCACGTAAATCTTTGAGTCCTACGATTTTTTTATCACGCACCAGTGCCGCGATCTTTTCAACCAGATTTGACTTGTTAACTCGGAATGGAATAGAAGTAATCACAATCTGAGAAGAACCTTTTTCGCCTTCAACAATTTCTGTGTCTCCCCTAGCTACCACTCGACCACGGCCAGTTTCGTATGCCTCAAGGATATCTTTTTTATTAAAAATAGTTGCTCCCAATGGGAAATCAGGACCTTTTATGTGTTTCATCAAGTCTTTTGTAGAGAGATCTGGATTATCAACGAGATCAGCTGTAGCATCACATACCTCAGCAAGGTTATGGGGTGGAATATTTGTAGCCATCCCAACTGCGATCCCAAGACCACCATTTAACAGAACATTTGGTACGCGAGTTGGCAAAACTGTTGGTTCTTTTTTTGATCCGTCAAAGTTAGGAGCAAAATCTACAGTCTCTTTTCCAATATCAGCTAGCAATTCTGATGAAATTTTTTGCATCTTTGCTTCGGTATAACGATATGCTGCAGCAGAGTCCCCATCAATAGAACCAAAGTTACCTTGCCCCCACACTAATGGATACCGTGTCGTAAAATCCTGCGCTAAACCAACCATCGAGTCATACACAGACGAGTCACCATGCGGGTGGTACTTACCTAGCACGTCTCCTACCACTGTTGCTGATTTTTTGAATTTTGCAGATGAGTTAAGTCCTGCCTCATGCATCGCGTAAATAATGCGTCTATGCACTGGCTTGAGACCATCTCGCACATCAGGCAGCGCTCTAGATGTGATAACAGACATCGCATAGTCAAGATACGATTTCTTCATTTGTTGTGTGATATCTTCGGTAACAATTTGTTCCCCAACAATTACTTCATTATTTTTGTCTTCTTTCTTTTTTGCCATATTTACTTACTTACGCTTGCTTCAGTGCTACTACCTTGGTTGCTTCGGTCATGAAGTCTTTCTTCTTAAGAGTCAATTTGTCTTCATATGTTGGTTCTTGTCCAAATGATTTAAAAAACGCCTCTGCTGCCTTTTTCTCTCCGGTGAGGGGCACAATATATTGAGGTGAGAATTTTTTAACAAACGTCGCTGCCTCAACTGCCTCCATCACGTTGTCACCATTTACCGGAACAAAAATGATATTTGCTTGGTACAGCTCTTCCGAAGCCTCCTCAGAGACTTGCTTGTCAAAAATTGGCCCGCAGAATAACAGGTTTGCGTTTTCAAGAACAAGAGAATACATCGTTCCATGCGAAACTGATTTGTCATATTTCGTTGGTACCCGATACCCCTTAATAAAAACATCTCTAACCTCGTACTCACCCGGCCCTTTCGCAACCACAGTTTCTTTACCCTTTGATTTCATGAGTTCTTCGCCGTTAAAATCAGGGTGTCGCAACTGAATTAGTGCAATATCTGCACCAAATCTTGTCTCTTTTTTCTTTGATTGTTTTGAAATTGGGTTGATTCCAATTGTCAGATCACCCGAGCTTATCTTAAAAAAATAGTCGTCTAATTTCTGTATTACCATATAGCCTCCATTATAGCATTTTCAAGCCTATTTTCAGCCTATTTTTGGGGAAATAGGGCAATAAAAACCACTGCTAACTAAAGACCATTACTCCTCCTAAAACAAAGTACTGAATGCACCCCAACGCAAACAAAAAAGTTCCTAAAAATAAATTAATAATGAACGGTTTATCAATTTTTTTTTAAAAAACAAAACACCTACATAAACTAGATAGAACAAAAATAGTCCAACAATATACCAAATGTCATAAATCATGATCAGCGGGAAGCTCGCAACGAGAAAAGTTCCTACGATCAAGACCATGGTTGCAACCCTATACTTAATAAACGAAATGTTGCTTATTCTTATCATGATAAGTGCAAATATGTATATCAAAAATACAGAAAAAGACAGGAGAATTAGCAACGCCTTCAAAGTACCACCCCATGGCGACCAGTCCATATTTGGACCTTGAACGAAGATGGATGCTGGCTCAAGAAACGCAATCAAGAAAGGAAGGACGAAGGACACGATACCAATCCCGATAAAAATTAGTCTGAAATTATTCATCCAAAAATTATATCACTTTCCAAATAATGACACGTTTATGTCAACGCATGGGTTATTTTTTGGGGAAATAGGGCAATAAAAAAGCCGCACATTTGCGGCTTTAACGACCTAATATTCCTGCAATCCCAATTGCTGAAACTACAAGAAATAAATAAAGAACAATCTCTAATGTCGAACCCACGATATATCCCGCCTACTCAATCACAATTGTGATAATGCTGGGATAATACCGAAATGAACTGCCCATACAACAAAACTGACCGCGATGAAAGGCAAAATCTCGTGTGAGATATCGATGCACAACTGTTTCCAATCTCTACTTGTCATATCACGAATCCTGTCTGGATAATCATAATCTGTCATTTATTACCCCTCACTATTGAACCCATTTTGTTCCAGGCCCACTTGACCAAAGGCAGTAAGATATCTATGAAGCAAAGGATGATCAATCCCAACACAACTATACATATTTCTCCGGCGAGCTTCCAGATCTTTTCTTTATTCATCATGTACCTCCTTTCCTTTCTTGAGTCCTGTTTTTCTAAGAATTTTTTCTCTGTTAATCTGGCCACGCTTTTTAAGGCGCGCATCCATCATTTCTAGTTGTCTCAATTCTCGACGCCAACCCCGAAAGGTAAACAGCCAGAAAAATACAGAGAGTACAACGCGGGCGAATTCAATGAATAATACACCAAAAAATTTGTACATAAGACCTCCTAATTTTATTATACAATCTTTTTTAGATAAGTAAAAAGCTGCACAACAATGGTTGTACAGCTTGGACTAATGGTCTTTTTATTACAAATGAAACTGGAAGCGAACGATTCCAAGCTCCCTGTCTTCGACGATTCTCGTTTTCCCCACAAATTCTTTCTCCACTCGCCCCTTAGAATCACTTGCTCTTGGTCGTACTGCAGTCAATTGAATATTGGATCTGAGATCAACACGAGCTGAGCGCATTGAGGGCAAGAAGCCGGCCGGAGCACGTGTCACTTTTACTTCAATACCTCGCTCTCTCCAATATTGCTCGATTTGATCACTGAGTCGTTTTGCTCCTAATGGAGTACAGTAGTCTGCTTTCGGATCCGGTTTTTCTTTTTGTGACTTACCTACTGTTAGGTTATTTGTGTTAACGGGCATGGATTTCCTTTCTATACCTAGTTTCCGCTAGAAACAAATCTACACTAGAGTGCACGTATTTTCAAGAGAGGTGGAGTTTTTTTTCTGGTTTGCTATACTCTCATACGAAATTATGCATCTGCATAATGTTCATTAATTAGCAGGGTGAATATATTTCTAACACTGTATCGTGATTATTGCTTAGCGTTACGAGATGCAGCAGTTATATATTCCAACTATCTATCATTTATATTATGACAACAAATATGGATACAATCTTCCAGGGTGTGGAAGTCCCTTTTATTGTTGGTGACAACGCAGAAGGTGTCGTTTTGGATATTGACCGAAACGCTATGTACATTGACCTCTCCCCTTTTGGAACAGGTCTGATTTTTGGTCGAGAATTTTTAACGATCAAAGACATTATTAAAAATATCAATATCGGTGACACTGTTACTGCCCAAGTAGTAGATCTCGAAGGTGAAGATGGCTACATTGAGCTCTCACTCAAAGAAGCACGGAAAGCTACTATCTGGAAAGAAGCAGCAGACTACATGAAAGACGGTACTGTCTTGTCGCTTCCAGTAAAAGAAGCGAACAAAGGAGGTTTGATGATCTCATGGCAAGGAATCAAAGGGTTCTTGCCTGCGTCTCAATTAGGGCCAGAAAACTATCCTTCTGTCTCTGGTGGTGATAAAAACCGAATCCTTCTAGAGCTTGAAAAGCTTGTTGGAAAGAAAATTGATGTGCAAATCATCACAGTAGACCCTCAAGAAGAGAAACTTATCTTCTCTGAAAAACATGATGGTGCTAAACGACCACAAGCACGTCGTTCTTCAGGATCAAGACAAAAACAAGACCTGACAACTCTTTATTCAGTTGGAGATACAGCAACAGGGACTGTTACTGGTGTTGTAGACTTTGGAGTATTCGTACGGATTGCAGATAACCTAGAAGGTCTCGTGCACATCTCGGAGATTTCGTGGTCACTTGTTGAGCATCCAGAGAAAATGTACTCTGTTGGAGACGAAGTTGAAGTAAAGATTATTGAAGTAGAACCAGAAAAAGTTTCACTTTCTATCAAGGCACTGAAAGACAACCCTTGGTCACTTGCTAAAGACAAGTACACAAAAGACCAAGAAGTAGATGCTGTTGTAATCCGATACAACGAGCACGGAGCACTAGTTTCAGTCGAAGAAGGTGTGGCAGGACTTGTCCACGTATCTGACTTTGAAGATCTTGATGCACTCAAGACAGAATTATCTCTTGGAACCCCATACAAATTCAAAATTAATGTATTTGATGCAGACAAACAAAAGATGACACTGTCACTGACAAAATAAGACACAAATAAACAGCGCAGCCTTCCGGCCGCTAGAAAAAAATACAGCGCATCGCTGTATTTTTCCTAGGTTTTTTATTACTTATTCATAATTTTTCCAACAATATTCTTTATTGGTAGTTATATTTCAGCACCCACATCACTGTTTAAACTCTGCTCTAATCATATCTCTAATAGTTCGATACAACAAAAAGAAGATGTATCCACCTAATGTTCCAACTGCAACATCAATAATAGTGTCAGGCCAATACGCGGGTGAGATAACTGTGCGTCCAACGATAAATTCAATAATCTCCCATGCAATTGCTGTTGCCAACACCAATAACACCGTTGTGGTAAAGACATTCCTTGGTTTTCTCTCAATCCGAATCCAGCGCCTGGTACGAGGGTTTGAATACACAACGTAAAAATACAAGCCAGCCAAAAAGAATCCACCCAAGAAGTGGACCGGAATATCAATCCATCGATAATAGAAATACAAAGAATATTTAACAGCCAGCAGATCAAAGCCCAGCAATGCCCCAAACAATAAAACAAAGATATAAATCCTCCTGTCAAAATACTGAGAAATAAAAGAGATGATCTTTTTCATTCCATTAAGACTAACACACCAAAAAAGACATTGCATCGCAATGTCTTTTTTGGTGTGAGCCTACTTAAAAGAAGTAGCCTAGAAAAATATAAGTGGGTGCCTGAGGGACAGACCACGGCCTGCCCGAACTTCCAGCTCCCCTAGGCGTATGGTAGCTAGTTACTTCTTTAAACGAAGGCTCACTCACACATTATATCACTCGATAGTATTGTCAGCATGTGAATAAAACAAAACGACCTTTCGGTCGTTTTGTTTTATTCCATAATTCCGTCAAGATTCACATCGTACAAGATCTTTTCTTGAACGATGGTGTAATCAACGATTTCGTCATCGCTAAACCAGATAGCGATCTCTCGTTCGGCTTCATCGACATCCTCTGAACAGTGGATGAGATTCCGTACTGCCCTATCGTCTTTTGCAGAATATGCGTATGAATCAATAGTAAAGTCACCTCGAATTGTGCCGATGTCAGCTGTTGCTGGTTCAGTTGTTCCTACCAGTGAAGTAACAACTGCTGTAGCCATGTGGCCTTCGATAACCATCATCACTACTGGACCTGCAGTAATATACTTTGCAATCCCTCCGATGATATCTCGACCGTACTCGATTGCCTCTTTTTCAATCGGCAGCCCTGCTGACTGTCGATCACGAACAACCCCCTCTCCTTTTCTTTGGAACCATTCGTCATCTTTGTTGTAATGTGCAAACACTTGGTCTTCCTTTGCAACAGCAAGTTTCATTCCTGTTACCTTCAGACCCTTTCGCTCAAACCGAGTGATAATTTGACCAACCAGTGATCGTTGTACCGCGTCAGGTTTTAAAATAATTAAACTTCTTTCTATCATATATACATTTGATTATGGAATAGTAATCTGCCGTATCATACCAAAATACAAACAAAACACACGTCTTTAAGCCAAAAATGTTGTATAACTAATTCACAATTGACCCAGAAAAAAATGAGAGTAAAATACTCTCTTGCTGTTCTTTACATAATTTCTAAGCACAAGGATCAAATTGCCGTTTGTGCATGAAAATTATGACAAAACTAGATAATACGTATTAACTAAAAAGAGGGTTTCTAGTCCCTCTTTTTGGTTAATTGACAATCAGATTAAACCGAACTATGATCTTTATCAGAATTTACGAAAGGAGCCGGTGTGCCCACGATTAAACAAATAAACAAGAAAATTAGAAAATTTGGAATCCAAATAAGAAAAGATATTCTTTCTCAACTAATAGATCCTAATGCCTGGAAAGACAGTGATTGGTTCTTTGCCCTTCTTAAATGCATCAAAGAGCTCAACTTGGTTCACTATTCTAGACTAGCCCAAACAATGGGATACCGTGACTCAACAACAGTATTTCGCTGGTTCAAGGGAGAATCACTACCTGACTCGTTCCGTAGACAAGCCACTCTTAAAGTACTAACACAACTTATTAGATATGACTTGGAACGTCTTGAGAAGTCTGATTCTTACAAGCCTGTCGGTGGGCTCAGTATGCGCATAGATCCAAAGTTATATGTCAAAATAAAATTCTGAAAAACAAAAGCCTCTATAATACAGAGGCTTTTATCGTATCTCGTACCCTTTCTTCTCTAGTGCTTTATAGACTACATCCATTACTTTGTTTGCCCATTCATCTGACAAGGTCTCGGTATCTGATTGGAATACCATTCTAAACGCAAATGATTTCCGCTTGCGTCCCGAACCTGCTGAGGGGTCTTCTTTTTCAAAAATATCAAACAGTTCAAATGACCTGGTCTCTTCTGGTAGCAATCCTTTAATCAACTCTTCAGCTTCACTAACTGTTGTTTCAACTGGAACAAATACAGCCACATCCCGATCAATACGTGGATACTTTGATGGCTTTTTATACGAAATCTCTTTTCCAATATGTGGCAACATCAGTGACATATTAATCTCCCACCAATTAACGCCAACGAGACCGATATGTTCGTCTCCGACAGAAACTACCGCATGAGCGCCAATTGCTGGATCTTCATGAGATTCCCATACTAGTTTGATACCCAGTGCATCTACAGCCGAATCAACAACTCCTTTCGTTTGTAAAAATAGTTCTTGTTTTTGTTTTTCTTTGATCTTTCTACGTCCAATGACACCAGCCCAATGCCAGGTCTCCAGAACACCGGTTGAATCCATTCCAGAAAAGATTTTTCCAATTTCAAATAGTCGAGGCTCATCTGTGTATGCGAGGTTTCGGTCTGCCTTCGCAACTAGGTCACTCCCTAGGTGACTCCTCAAAAAACCAGCGTTTTTATTCAGTGGATTAGCAAGCTCAACAACACCTGATTCAGCTAATGTCCTGTTTTTAACTTCGTAAAATCCAAGTGCCAGCAAACGATCAGATATTGTTCGTGTTGCCTTCGTGAGATTTGAAATTTCAGGTAGCGGGAATCCATCTGTCGGCATTTCCGCCTCAAGATTTTCGTACCCATATAGTCGACCTACTTCTTCTATCAGATCGCCTGCGAAAGAAATGTCAGGTCTGTCAATTGGAACGACCATGGCAAATTCGTCATCACCATCTTGTGATACCTCACACCCAACTCGTTTTAAAATAGATACAATATCTTCCTTACTGAGATCAAGTCCCAGAATTCTGTTCGTGGTAGAAACAGAAAGCTTTACCTCTCTGTTTCCCTCCTTATCAGGGTTGGTATCTACAATCTCGTCAGAAACTGTAGCTTGAGCTAACTCTCTCATTAAATATGCGAATTGCAACATGGCATCATCAATTTTTGAAACAGGAACCTCATTCTCGAATCGTTTTGATGCATCAGTATGCAACTTTAATGTTCGTGCAGTGTTCCGAATATTCTGGAAATCAAAATTACACGCTGATAACAGTACGGTTTTTGTATTTTTATCTACACCAGAATTCTCTCCTCCCTTAACTCCTGCGATATCTAATGCCTTCTCAGAATCAGCAATCACTAACATTGACGAGTCGAGCTTATGTTCAGCTCCAGTCAGGTCGGTCACTTTTTCTCCGTCTTGCGCATATCTGATATCGACTTGCTTTGCTCCCTCTCCTGCAATTTTGTCATAATCAAACGCGTGAACAGGCTGTCCGGTCTCCCACATAACATAGTTAGTGATATCAACCACATTATTAATTGATTTCTGACCGATTGATTCAAGCATCTCTACAAGCCACTGGGGCGAAGGACCCACCTGCACACCTGTTGCGATTCGTTTTGTTGCTCTCTGTACCCCCTCTTCTACAACCAACCTAACAAAGTCAGAAGTTTTTAAATTTGCATCAAACGATTCATCGACAATCTCTGGTTTCATCCATTTTTTGTATGAAATATCCAAAACAGCACCAATTTCACGTGCCATCCCTTGGTAACACAAAGAGTCTGATGATCTGTTTGGTAACACATCCCAATCAATTAGTGTGTCTCCATGTGGAGCTTCTTCGATCCCCTCCAGTTCAAATGAGTGTAGCCCAACAACACTCCCCAAATCTTCAGGTTTTGGTAGCTTGTCATCAAAGTGTAGTTGTAGCCAATTGTAAGAAAAATTCATAATCAAATATTAAAATTGCTCGATAAATGGGATGTCTCCATCGTAAAAATCACGAATATCATCTACACCATATTTAAGCATGACAAGTCGTTCGATCCCCATTCCAAACGCAAAACCTTGGAACTGTTTTGAATTAATTTCAGCTGAATCAAGAACATGTGGATGCACCATTCCTGCCCCCAAGATTTCAATCCACCCCGATCCTTTACAAACGTTGCATTCTTTATTTTCTCCATGGCATTTTGTACAAGTCACGTCCACCTCGATCCCAGGCTCAACAAACGGAAAATACCCCGGGCGAAATCGAAGAGAAACTGAATCATCTCCAAAAAACTCTTGTAGAAATTGGAGTAGCACACCCTTTAGATTTGCGAGTGAGATTTCTTTACCAACCATCAGTCCCTCACATTGATGAAATTGTGCCTCGTGGGTTGCGTCTAATGCCTCATTACGAAAGACTCGCCCTGGTGCAATGATTCTAAATGGAGGATTTTTCTTTTCCATCATTGCACGGTTTTGCACTCCAGACGTATGGGTCCGCAAGACAGTCTTGTCTACACCTTTGATCCAAAAGGTATCTTGCATATCTCGGGCAGGATGGTTTTCTGGCACGTTCAAAGCGTCAAAATTGTGCCATTCGTCTTCTACCTCTGGACCTTCGGCAATTTCAAATCCCAGACGAGTAAAAATGTCTTCAATTTCTCGAATTGTCGAAGAGATAATATGGAGATTCCCCTGTTTTTGTCTTGAGCCAGGAGCTGTTACATCAATAAATGTCATGTCTGACATTGTAACATTTTAAGAAAAAGTAATTAAGATAATTTGACTAAAACATAATAAGTTGCTATAATTTAAATTAGAAATCTAGGAGTACAAAATGAAAAAATATTTCTTCATCGTGCCTTTTATGGCGCTAGCTTCGCTCGTACTAATGTTCATGATGCAAGCAGAGTGGAGTTTATACGCACCAAAAATCTTTGGAGCAACGAGTGAGATCTCACTGGTGCAGGCATATACCTACACATTTTTATCCTCACTTGTTACCTTCATTGTGTGTGACGTAGTAAGATGGAAATTGTCCTAAAAAGAGCCTCGCGAGAGGCTCTTAAAATTTGTAAATTTGTCCCCTCAGCACAACAGCGGTATACTACATACAAATGAAAGAAGTAGAAGATCTCGCATACAAAGAAGCGCAAAGACAAAAGAAAAAGGCGAACAAACAAATTCCTGAAAAACTTCAGGAGATTTTTGATTTAACGACAGGGTTTGACCAAAAACAACGCAACTTGATTCGTGATGCGTATTTTTTTGCAGAGCGCGCTCATGAAGGACAATTGCGAAAATCTGGTGAGCCGTACTTTTACCATCTTGTCGAAACTGCAAAAAATCTTGCCAAACTAGGAATGGGAGCACGTGTCATTGTTGCTGGAATCCTACATGACTCAATCGAAGACGGTGTTGCGACCGAAGAAGAACTACTCTACGAATTTGGAGAAGAAATTTTATTCTTGGTTGATGGTGTTACTAAACTAGGGCATGTGCGGTACCAAGGAATGAGACGCCACAACGAATCCCTACGTAAACTATTTGTTGCTACATCAAGAGACGTTCGAGTTTTAATTATTAAATTTGCTGACCGACTGCATAACATGCAAACACTCGAACACGTCCGTGAAGACAAACGTGAGCGTATTGCCACCGAAACTCTCGAAATTTATGCTCCTCTTGCCTACCGTCTTGGTATTACTACTCTTTCTAAACAACTAGAGGACCTCTCTTTCCCATATGTGTACCCTGATGAACATAAAAAGGTCCGAGACATTCTTAAAGAACGATCCAAACAAACATTAGCGAAACTAGAGCGCATGGATCGATCAATATCAAAAAAGCTTGCAGCTGCTGGAATTAGAAAATTTAGAACAACAAACAGGATCAAAGGGATTTATTCTTTTTATAAAAAACTAGAGCGAAAAAAGGGGGATGCAGATAAAATTTACGATGTAGCTGCCCTACGTATAATTGTTCCTGATATTGCAGACTGTTATCGTGTTCTAGGAATTGTACATCAACATTACAGGCCGATGGTGGGTCGCATCAAAGACTACATTGCTGTTCCGAAGCCTAACGGTTACCAGTCAATTCACACCACAGTATTCACTGGAGATGGCGGACTAATTGAAATCCAAATTAGAACCGAAGAGATGCATGTTGACGCTGAACTTGGTGCTGCTTCTCACCTAGGCTACAAGAAAAAAGCAGAAGGTGCCACCGTTGATTCATGGGCCGTTCGCCTGATGGGTCGATTCAGTCAGTCTGCCCAGTCAAATCCAGACAATCCAACAGAAATGACCCCTGAATGGATTGAATCTCTTGCAGAACACTCTGACAACCCTGAGTCAGACTCTTTCCAAACTGAACTAAAAGAAGATTTCTTCAAACATCAGATTTTTGTATTCACTCCACTCGGTGAGGTAATTGTTCTGCCAGAAGAGTCAACACCTGTTGATTTTGCATACCAGGTCCATACAGAGATTGGACACACCACGTCAGGTGCAAAAGTGCATGGAAAGATGGTCTCACTTGATACCAGACTCAACAACGGTGATATTGTAGAAATCTTAACGAGCAAAAAAGGTCGACCAAATACCAAATGGTTAGATTTTGTTATCACGAACGAAGCACGAAGAAAGATAAAGTCATTCTTTGAAAAAGAAGAAGCTGAAAAGAGCTCCTAATCTTGACACATTGTATATTTGTGTTAAAATAAAACTCATTTTAAATTTAAGTTTTTTCCAAAGGAGTTATTCGTGAAAAACTTTCTTATTATTATTTGTTCTTTATTTTTTATGTGTGGATTAACAGCCTGTGGAGGTTCGTCAGAAACGGCACCTCCACCGCCACCTGAAGTGATCAACCCTCCCCCACCCACACCAATGGCTTCACTGAATGCCGGTGACCAGGAAGAGTTGGGTGTGCCTCTTGAGGTACATTCGGTGATTGGGACATTTGAGTTCGACTCGAATGTTGATCTTGATGTTGACCAAGCCGTTCTTGTGATCAATATCATTGATTCAAAAACGACACCGTTTGACGAAATCTATATTGATGACGTCTACATCGCAACAGAATCTGGTGAACGAGTCACAGACTGGGAAGATGCTGAACGAATTGACGGCCATCAACTGAGAGTTATCTGGAATGATGCTGAGTTCAAAAAAGAGAACACAAACCTCTTTGTTTATGCTCTCATCTACGAAGAGATCGTTGATGAGTCTTTATTCCAGATTCATTCACTGTCACTAAATGAAGCCGAAGATGCAGCAAGTGGAGAAACAGTGAACGTTGCACCACTTGAAACTTGGCCGACATTCGAAGTCAAAGGTCCCGAGATACGCCTATCGTTAGTTGAGTTGGAAAACACAACACTTCCGACCGAAGGTGATTCCCTGATGCTCGCGTCAATTCAATTTGATACGACGGATTCCGGGGAAGATGTTCTTCTCGAGACTTTCAGGCTCCAATTGGTTGCTCCTAACTACGAAGGAGATCTCGACGATTGCGAACTTCGTCTCGAAGATGGAACTCCTGTTGAAACCAGTGGCAACATCGACCGTACATCAGATGGCGATGAAACCTATTACGTTGACTTCGAGGAATTTGAAGGCCGCGGTAGAATTTTTGCCAAAAACGAGGTCACATTAATGAACATGTTTTGTCAGGTCCAGTCAGACCCCAACAGAACATTTCAGTGGAACCTAGGTTCCGCAGACTATGTTGATGGTGAAGGCTTTGATAGCTTTGTCCAAGTCACAGTCTCTGTTGACGAAACACCAGGTACAGTCCTGACTGTCGAATAAACACATAATACCTAGTAATAAACGCGCCCTTCCGGGCGCGTTATTCTTTTGCAGTCAAAAATGCCTCGACCCCAACCGGCAGATCGTCACGCGGAAATAACACGTAAGAGTCTTCACGAGCCCTAACCACAGAATCACCGTCGGTACATATAATCTCTCCCTTAACTAAAGGGTCAAATGTCTTTAGCTCTCTTGTAAACCGCAAGTCTGGGTTTTGTTTCTTATAAATACCACTCACTTGCAAAATCTTTTGCTCAGATCCGTCTTCGTCTGCAATTAATTCATTGATTAATCTAAAGTGATTTAAGAACTGATATGCTGTTTTTATACCCAATGGTACAAACTTTTCTGGATCTTCAATTGCACCAAGTTCAACACAAATTCCGATCTTACCTTGATTAAACATGTACCCGTCACTCCCACCTTTTTCATATTGATCTATCCCTGTTAAAACAATCGGTACGTCAAAGTTACTAACTATCTCAATGCAATCTTTCTCACATATAGCAAAAGGAGTGCTCTCGCCATATGGCTCGTTGTACGAGTGTAAATCTAACAATGCATCACATGTATCTAACAATTCCATTAACTCAACCGCCCTCTTCTCCTCATACGTCTCACCCTGGCTTGAGGTAGACAAAAAGCATCTATTTAAATTTTTTTCGGTATACCGCACCCCCTGCTTGATTGCACGAGGATTTGCGTAAACCAAATACACTATTCCGCGCGTAACGACCAGATTATTAATCAAATAATCCAGAGTCATAATTCCAGCTCGCTCATTGCCGTGCACTCCCGCAAAGATTGCAACCGTTGGGCCAGATTTCTTGCCCTGTAACATAATTACCTTATCCATACTGTTTTCTTAATTAATAAAACAGCTCCCAAGAGAGCTGTTTTTGAAATTCATAAATAGTTTAAGTAAACACCAAAAACAACCCTCTACGCAGAGCTTCTTTCTCGCCACACATGATTTGTTTTGGTGAAAATCATATCTTGATAATACCGCATGTATGAGCAAAAACAAACGCGCCCTTCCGGGCGCGTTATTTTTTATTTCTTTACTACTTTTTTCTTTGTTGTAGTTTTTGCTGTCGTCTTCTTCGAGAGCTCTGAGTATCCTTTTGGTTTCAACATCGCACGATTCTTAAGAGGAACTTTGTATTCCCTCAGAATATCTTCGTACTCATCTCGTTCTAATGTCTCTACTTCTAAAAGATGGTTTGAAATTCCATGCAAAGCTTTTTCATATTTCTTAAGCGTTTTCCTAGTTAAATCAAACGCCTCTTTCATGATCCGGGCAACTTCTTCGTCTACTAGTTTTTGTGTGGCACCTGATAGTTTCGTTCCATCCATTCCTCCACCTGAGACAACTGCTCGACCTTCTAGTGCAAGCACTCCTACTTTTTCTGACATACCGTATTTCACCACCATGTCACGTGCAATCCCTGTAGCAACCTGCAGGTCATTCGATGGACCAGTTGATACATCGCCAAAAATTGTCTCTTCTGTAACATATCCACCCAGTGCAACTGCAATTTCTGCCAAGAAATCCTTTTTGGTTCTCATTTTTCTGTCTTCGTCAGGAATAGACAGTGTGTACCCTGCAGCACGACCACGAGAAACGACAGTGACTTTGTGAATCGGATTTGCATGCTCGAGTACTGACCCCATCAATGCATGTCCCACTTCGTGGTATGCAGTTACCCTTTTTTCTTCCTCTGAAAGAATATGAGATTTTCTTTCTGGCCCTAGCATTACTTTTTCGATAGATCGAATCAAATCGTATTGAGAAACCTTTTTGCGTTCTTCCCTAGCTGCCAAAATAGCACCCTCATTCATTAGTGAATACAGATCAGCACCTGAGAAACCTGGTGTTCTCTTTGCAATTACCTCTAGGTCTACATCTTCGGTTAGAGGCTTTTTGCGTGCGTGAATTTCCAAAATAGCTTTCCTATCGTGTACGTCTGGTAAATCAATAACTGTACGGCGATCAAATCGTCCTGGTCGCAACAGTGCTGGATCCAAGATTTCTGGCCTGTTTGTCGCAGCCATTACGATCACCTTTTCTGTCTTATCAAAACCGTCCATTTCAACAAGAATTTGGTTCAATGTTTGTTCCCGCTCATCGTTTCCTCCGCCTGTACCCCCACCTCTGGTTCGTCCAATCGCGTCAATCTCATCAATAAAAATAATTGCTGGCGATTCTTTCTTCGCGTTTTTAAATAGGTCACGTACACGTGATGCACCAACCCCAACAAACATCTCAACAAATTCTGAACCAGATACTGAGAAAAATGGGACTTTCGCTTCCCCTGCTACTGCCCGAGCAAGCAATGTCTTACCCGTTCCTGGTGCTCCCATCATCAAAACACCCTTTGGAATTTCTGCTCCAATATCGTGAAATTTCTTTGGATTCTTGAGGAAGTCTACAATTTCTGTCAGCTCTTCTTTTGCCTCTTTTGCTCCTGCTACATCCTTGAATGTAATACGATTTTTAGAATCTTTTGGATCAATGAATTTAGCTCGTGATTGACCAAACGTAAATGCCTGCATCGCTCCTCCGCCACCAGCACCTTTTGAAGTCCGCATAAAGAACCAGAAAATCATTCCTAAAAGTAAGAGTGGAAATAGAAATGGCATGAATCGCTCAAGGAACAGCACAAAACCAGATGGATCGACCACCTTGATGTTTACTCCAGCGAGTGCCTCTTCGTTAACTCCCAAATTTTTGAGAGATTCAGACAAAGATGATTCTGACTCTTTCTTTGCTTCTCGCGTTTCTCCGCTTGTATAAGTAATATTTAATTTTTCTCGCTCAACATCAATCCCTGATACTGCGCCTACATTAATAGATTTTGCTACTTCAGAAAGCGCAACTTTCTCATCTTGCTGGTTTTCTGAAACAATAGAAAATAGCATGATAATTACTGCAAAAAATAGCAGTACTGTCATCACTTGTGAAAATAACTGTTTTTTAATGTCTTCTGGTTTCTTAACTGGTTTCTTTTTTTGTTGTGCCATAGTTTTTTATTTGAATCGCTATTATAGCAAATATAAAAAAGCGAACCGAATCGGTTCGCTTTTGTCGCATCATGCAACAGCTAATTGGTCCAGAACATGTGGTTTGCAAATCTCCCAAATGTCTCTGAATATCTTGATGAGCTTCATCACACCAAGATTCAAAGCATACATGCAGCTTTGCATCCCCATGTTGCCCCGTTTTTTATACAAAGCAGCACGTTCGCTAAAAATGGTGTAAAAATGCTCGAAGAGTGCGACGTGTGAATCATAGCGCAGCTTTGCAGTCATCTCTCCAGCTGCGCGCATGTCAGTGTATGTATCCAATGCTGTATTGGCCGGAAAGACAATTTCTCGATTGAGTCCGTCTTGTCTGGTTTGAGCATATTCAAAGCTGTGGACCAGAACCCCTACCTCTTCTGCCGCCTGATCAAGAAGGTCAGAAAGTTGCTCGTACCCTCGATCATTGTCTGCGTCAGCATCAGCTGCTAGTTGCGCAGCGAGGCCTTCACAATATTGTTGCAACGATTCGTATGAGAGGCTGACTATGTCTTCAGCCATTTCGGTCACCGAACCATAATATGCAAGAGTCGTCTTATATATTTTCACGACTATGCAGCCATTTTTATATAATAAGGTTCACAGATTGTGTTTATCTTATGAACATCATTAGTGATATGCTGCAGGGCAATATCGACGTCTGCCGCTGGCTGCTTGTACTGCACGTTGGTTTTCAACCTAGTAGCCAAAGCTAGCTGGTAATAACCAAAGAATGCCAGAAGTGCATCGTAGCGCAAATTGCCAACATCTCGTGATAGCGGCCCCATGCCTGGATGGTATTCTCTCAAGCGCTTGAGCCCATCATTATTTTTTTGAGCCAGTGCAACTAGTGGTTTTGCCAACGCAGGAACCTTTGTTCCTCCAAGTCTCTGCAAGAAATTTGCGAGGCGAACCCTGCCTTGGTCTCTGTCGGTTAGAGAGTCATTATGGAACTTATTTGCCAGTAGCTCAATAAATCGAACCTGACGTTTGAAAGTCATATTCGCCATATCGTCCGCAAATTGCTTTACGTCAGAATATGTTCCGACTGTTAGTGGATGTGTGGCCATGTGTGCCTCCTTTGTAAATATCCTAACAAAAGAATACCATTTTTTTACATTATGTAAAGAGCACCAACATATTGTTGGTGCTTTGTATTATTTTTTCTTTGTTTGTTTTTCTCCACCGAGAACATTTCCAATCAGGCTAGCAAGTGCAGAAACACCCGACTGACCAAGGCTCAGTAGCCCGCCGATATTTTGTAGCGCATAGCCCAACATCCAACGCTTAGTTCCTTTCTTGCTTGTGGCGGTCAGGATAGTACCAAAATTGGTGAAATGAGAAACGAGCTTATCAACCGACAAAGTACTCAGTGTCTTGAAAAAGTCAGCAACTGACCCTGAACCTTCCTCGCCTGATTTTATTCCAGGGAAATTTTCCTGAATTAAATCGGAACACACATTACAAAAGTTTGCATTTTCGAAAACAGTGATATGTGTACGCCCCTCCGTCCCTGCTGATTGACTACATAGTGAACAACAGACTTGTGTCATTGCTAATCTCCTTCTTTGCTATAATGACTGCAACGGATTATATCATGTCTATACTGATTTCAAACAAAAAAGTCAAGAAAGACTTTGGAATATTCGAGACATTCACTGGCGGCTTAGCTCTGACGGGCCAAGAAGTCAAATCTCTCAAGAACAACCAAGGGACGCTCAATGGTGCTTTTTTAATACTGCGTGATAATCACAAACAGAATCCTGAATTATGGATCAAGCACTTCTCCATCCCGCCCTACCAGGTCAAAAACACAGGTGGTGGTTACGACCCTGAACGATTGCGAAAAGTTCTTGTTTCTAAGAAAGAAATAAATCAGATCCAGAAAGAGCTCAACAATAAAGGGACCACTATCATTCCCCTGGCGGTTCACAATGCACGAAATCTCATCAAACTAGAATTTGGTCTTGCCCGAGGTAAGAAAAAATTTGATAAACGAGAAGATCTTAAAAAACGAGCGCAAAAAAGAGATTCTGAACGCGAAACAAAAGCATCTTTTAAATAACATGAAAAGAAACATCTGTAAGTACAATGTTTGACAAATATGTAAAAATAAACTATAATATATAGAGACTATATTCACTTTTAGAGAGGGAATTGTAATGAATATTTTTGAACCTTATAACTCGTCAATTGAATCTCCCCTCCCGGAAATTCGCCGAATCGCGTTTCGAACATTTAGTACCGCAATGTATGATCAGAAAATTTCAAGATCAGAGAAAAAGCAGGCGGAACAAACGACGGCAACCCTACTGTATGAATACATTGCCAATCATCAAATCATCACGGGCAAAAAGTCTGAATACGCCGGATACATCTATTGTTATCTGGTCGCACGCCCTCAATCTCTTTTTGACGTCTTAATTGGTCGACTGAAAGGTCGCGTTGCGTTTCCAACACCAACAAAGGCGCTTTTGCTTGGTATTGCCAACGCTGAAGACATGGGATGGAACCATCAGGAAATTGATGAAGAAATCAATGACCACTTTACATTTTTAGTAAACGATGTTCTGACCAATGCCATGAAGCAAATCGAGCCCGACCGGCTCGAGACGATAAAAAAGCAATACGAAGAAAAACAGCGACAATACGAAGAGGAGGCTCTGCGAGAAGCAGAGTGGCAATACGAAGACATGCGGTACGAATTCGAATCTTGATGAGATCTATCACCCGACCACTGTCGGGTGATTTTTTATGTTCAAAACTCAGAAAAGTACCTGGGTGATATAATAAAATACTCCCTAGACTGTATGAAAAGTAAAATAGACAGTGAAAAAATTTTATCAAACAGCAAGACCAGTTGGTTGCTGGTTTTGGCGATTTTCATAACAACACTTGCCTACTTTGGCTTGACTTCAATCAAGCAAATCCCTGAGCAGACCAAGCAGCTGACCTATGAAACACGGGCCGTTAATATTGATGGTCGAACTCTGAACCTTATAGTCTCTGACACGCACGAAAAAAGGGTGCTAGGTTTGTCTGGCAGATCTAGCCTTGATGGTGCCGATGGTATGCTCTTTGTGTTTGACTCCCCTGACCTGCATGGCATCTGGATGAAAGACATGATAATGACCATAGATATATTTTGGTATGACGACCGGTGGAATAAGGTTCACGAAATCCTCTCTGCGAGCCCAGAGAGTTACCCAGAAGTCTTCAAGCCCGAAACTCCAGCTTTCTACGTCGTAGAAATCCCAACCAAAAAACTCCCGTAGGGAGTTTTTGCTAACGAATCGAGGTATAACCATTTGTGAGCCCTTCCTTACTCAGAACCAACTGCCATAAAGAAATTCTACGAGCTCGGAACAAAGCAGAACAAACCAAGAGATAATATGTCCACATTCTGTAAAACCGGTCACTGTAATCTTTTTTTAATTTAGGCCATGCTTTTTCGAAATTGTTGTACCACGCAGTGAGAGTTTTGTCATAATCTGGGCCAAAATTATGCCAATCTTCCATAACAAATAGTCCGCTCATTGCTGTTCCAACTTGTTCTACAGATGGAATTAATCCGTTTGGGAAAATATATTTATCAATCCATGGATCCCCTGCTTTGGCACTCTCGTCACGTCCAATGGTGTGCAACAAGAAAAGACCATCATCTTTGAGCAACTCTTTTACTTTTTCAAAATACACTCGATAATTTTTGTATCCCACATGCTCGAACATCCCAATGGAAACAATATGGTCAAACCCTTCTTTATCTTGATAATTTCGATAGTCTTCAACTACAAATTCAACTGGTAAACCTTCACATCGCTTGGCACCAAGCTTTGCTTGTTCCACAGAAACAGTGAGTCCTACACATATTGCACCATATTTTTCGGCTGCAAATTTCATAAAACTACCCCATCCACACCCAATATCCAAAACACGATCTCCTTCTTTCAGACCAATCTTTTTACAAACTAAATCTAACTTCGCCTCCTGTGCCGCATCTAGATCTTGTGCGTCTTTCCAGTATGCACAGGTATACACCATACGGCTGTCTAACATTTTCTCGTACAGTGCGTTGCCAATATCATAGTGCTCTTGCCCTACCTGAAATGATCTTTTTTTACTCTGCAGGTTAACCAGCTTTGCTTTAGTAACGTGCCCTACTAGAGAGAGTGGGTTAATTTGCTCGTCTATATTTGCTCGTACCACCTTGGTTACCACAGCTGCTAGGTCATCTGCATCCCACCATCCATCCATGTAACTTTCGCCCAAAGCCAAAGAACCACCAGCCAAAATTCGTGAGAAAAAATCATTATTATGAACAATAATGTCTGCAGGCTCAGATTTACTCGTAGAAATAGTAATTCCTGCGATCTTTGCTAATTCCAATACCTTTTCTTGTGCGTTCATAGTAATGCATTTTACGCAAACAAGAACACTTTCGCAATGCATTGACCTGATTTCCAAAGCACCCTATAATGCGGCCATTGGGGATGACGGGCTTTGACAATTTAGTTTCGAACTTTGTGCAATGCGACTTTTCCAGGTTTCGTAAAAAACTGGGATACCTTTACGTGCAAACGCTAAAGACAACGCGGTGGCTAGCCCATACGCACCTGCATTTGCTTTTGCTTAAGAGTTGAGCCTTTTGGCTCCTCGATGTAGGCGGTTTTCGTGATAGGTGCTAAGACTACACGTTAGCTGTTATCTTGCTTAGCTAGTGAATATGTGGCTGCTTCATATTCATGAAATCACACGCAGCTGGTTTTTCTAGAGTTTTGATTAATTTATATCTAGGAAAATAAGATGATTCCCTAGGGAATCAAAAATTACTCTATCATTGTAGAGTCAATTTCTCGGACTATCTTGGACGGGGGTTCAACTCCCCCCTTCTCCACATCAAGGGTGTCACTGTCACCTAATCGCTCAAAAAGCCTTAAAATTACAGTCTTTTCAGGGGTTCGATAACCGTTTTCTTTGTCATATCTCAGATTCGCTTCAAAAAAGAACGGAAACACCTCATGTTTTTGTTCGAGATTTCCTGTAACCCATAGCTGATAAGGGTTTCTCATCATTTCTAATACTTCATCTAGAGCGTTCCGATAAGGTTTTTCAAGATCTGGTTTTTTACTCTTCTTTTCCTCAATAAGAGCTAATTTTTGTGCATCCTCCTCCATCCGTAAAGACAATCTATCTTTTACTGCATCAGAAGTCTTTGGATCAATCAACATATCTTCAATACGCCTTAGACTCTCTTGAATGCTTTCTCCTTGCTTCTCAAGGCTTAAAATGCGTTTGTCTAGGTTCTTAAACTCATCTTTCCAGTATGTATCAAACATATACTTTATAAGCTCTTCGAACTCTTGTTTTGACTTCAGTGAGCACGTGAACTCTTCAAATCCCTTATGAAGGTCATCCCTCCTAATACTCTTGTTCTTAAATGGACAATCAGGAGTGTATTTGCACTCGTAGTAGTAATAATAATCCCCATGTCGACCTTTCGATTTATACCCCGTTAACTTGCGTCCACAATGAGAACAATTCACCAAACCTCGTAAGGGAAAATCTGGATTAAGATCCATTCGTGAATAACGGGTATTTGACTCCTTGTTTAGTCGCTTTTGAATAGCCTCAAAAGTTTCCAAGCCAATAAGTGGTTCATGTTTTCCTTTTACCATCTTCACTTCCCATTTTGGATAATCAATATATCCTGCGTAAAACACATTAGTAAGCATCGCCTTGATGGTTTTCAAATATTTCTCAGACTTATGTCGAGGTAATTTCCCTTTTTGTGGGAAAAAATCTTTTGACAACAGAAAATCTACCACATCCACCTGCTTTGCAAACCTTCGTGAAGCAAAACCTTCCAAAGCTTCCTTAATACTCTTTGCATCTTTGTTTGGGTGACATAGCTTCCCATACTCTTCGGTTTTTATCATCTCGTATCCCTTTGGAGCATGAAATGACCACAAACCTCTCTCTAAACGTGCTTTTTGTTTCTGAACCACCTGTCTTTTATTTTGCTTTCGCTCTAACTCACCTTGAGCAGCAATTATAATCTCAACGAATTCTCCTTCTGGAGTATCTTCAAAGTTAAAGTTGAGACACTGGACTTCTGTGCTCGTCGATCTAAATTGTTGCCGCAACTTTAAATGAGCAACAGTGTCTCTGGCAAGTCGCTTCAAGTCATCGAAAACGACAACGTAATCTTCATGAATATTTGTCTCAAGATACTCAATCAACTCTCTCATGGCGGGACGACCCATAAAATCACCGCCTCCAGTAAAACTATCTCTGAATACATCCACCACTTGGTAATCCTTCCTTGTGCAGTAATCTCTACATCGTTTTTCTTGTGATTCTAATCCTGATCCTTCCGTTCTTTGCTTGTCAGTTGATACTCGGCAATAAATCAGTGCTCTTTTTTTTGTTTTAATATTACTCATAGTTAATTTTATCCATCAAATATTTGATTCTTTGCAGGAACTCCTGAAACTCTATGCTTTCCATATCTCTTTTTATTTGTTTAATTTTGATAAACATCAAATTCTGCAGTGCTCTCATGAAATCTATTATGAACACGAGTATAGACGAAATTAGCAAGGAAAAGCAGCTCTTCTTCTCGAATATCTACACCCATTCTCTCTGCCCTCATCTGAAAGTCTTTTAATGTCTTCTCGTTCATCTCGCTTAATTTGATAAACAAACTATTTAGTTTGCTCTCTAATTAAACTAAGATACGAGTATTAAATAAGGTTCAAATTAAACACTATTTGATTTGTACCTTTTTGTTTATTTGCCTTTGGAGTTTCCTTGTCCTCTTAATTATTTGCCGCACATTCTCTGTTCCCATATCTACCCTGTACCTCTCCTTAAACACTCGTGCAGTAGCCTGTTCAATATAGATGTCAATATCTTCCTTGAACCCTTCTTTATCTTGTAACACCTCATCGTGAGTCTTTAAGAGATACCTATCACGCTGTAAATTCTTCTTTGGAGCTTTTTTTCTATTGGTAAGTTTGATTATATTTTTTCCGTAATCAGTATACTCCTGGAGCGTAACCCCTTGTTTGAGGTAGACATGAATGTCTCCACCATCTTTTACCTGATGAGATATAAACGAATCGAGCCGCTCTGGGACTTCTAAGATAAGTCCCTCCGTCAGAAAAAAGTAGATGCCTGCTCCAAATTTCAAGAAGAACGTTTGTATGTACTCTCGAAAACTAGATATCTGTTCTCCTGAATACTCATGAACAAAATATTCACTTTGAAAAACTTCATCTGCCAATGTTTGAAGGACACCAATCGATGCTGTCTCGAGCTCTATTTTGTCACCACTCTTCTTAATTAAACGAGCACATTCAAAGAAAAAGTCCTCCAGCGCTTCTTCTAAGCCATCTTTATATAGTAAGAGGCTTACAATTTCTGCCTTCTCGTGATCTCCTTCCTCAGCATAGGCATTCAAACTCTTCCTTAAGTAACCACGAAAATGTCTTTTATTTACTTGAACGGGCTTAGTATTACTCATGTGTAAAGAATAGCACGTGAACTATATACCCCCCATTAATGCATTTAGTGTTTTATGTTGTTGAGTGTTCACTTGAGAATTTTCCGAGATTATAACTTCTTGAATCTCAATTTTCCTATTCATCTGCTCAAGTAATCCTGTAATTATTGCTATCTGCTCTGCATGCTTTTTTACTTCATCATTCAATCCAGCTATCCCTCCTTCCAATGCTGCTCCTTCACTGTCGTATCCCACATTCAATACAATGTCTAAAACATCCTTCTCTAAAGTATTATTCCTAGAAAGTAATTCTGTAATAACTTGTGATTGGTACCACGAAAAGAAACTTAATATTCCCAATATTATTATGATAGCAATCCAGCTAATCCTATATACATATTTCATATATCTACTCTTATTCTTGTAATTTTAGGCAGACAAAAAGCCCACCACCAAGGAGATCCGAAGATCTTATGCGCAGTTTCCCTTGCATAACCATAACAGCAGGCCCATTGATGATGGGTTTTTTATGCTGTTATGGTTTTAATGCTTCACCATACCTCAGAGAGGGTTAGGTATTGCAAGTATTATTGTATCAAAAAATACCGTATATTCGTTTGTAAGTGCTATTTCCCCTATATATACCCCCTCAACTTGATTTATTTATCAAGATATCAAGATTAAAAATAATAATTCTCTACAAATGTCTTTATTTTTGAGTCATCTTCTTGATTAAAAAATGAGTCTACACTAATGTCTTTGTACAGATCACCTTCGTCTAAGAACATAACTCTATCTGCCCCCCTTTCAGCAAAACCGAGTTCATGCGTTGCAAAAATAACTTGATAATCCTCTTCCTTTAATTTCTGAACCATCTCAAGAATATTCTTGGTAGCTTCAGGGTCAAGCGCAGATGTCACCTCATCCAACAAGAAAACTCGTGCGTTAATCATTAGGGCCCTGATTAGAGCAGTACGCTGTCTTTGACCTCCGGATAACTCGTTTGGGTACTTATTTCTGTGCTCATAAAGTTCAAACTCTTTAAGATATGTAACCGCTGTCTCCTTGTAGCTTTTCTCCCCTCTTAGCTTTGGAAGCAAAGTAATATTTTCTATTAGTGTTAGATGAGGAAATAAAGTGTAGTCTTGCGAAACATATGCGATCTTTCCATCAAAATTGATTTCTCCGGCATCTTTCTGTTCCAAGCCAGCTAAGAGTCTCAATAGCGTACTCTTACCTGAGCCACTTTTACCAACAAGTGCTATCGCCTCTCCGGGTGATACAGAAAAGCTTATATCTTTAACAGAAAATCCTTCATATGATTTTGTAAGATTTGTAATTTTAGACATACTCGACTTTATTATATTTCTTAAAATATGTCACAAAAAGATGAAGTGGTGCAAGAATTACTACAAAAAACAATATTAACAAGGTGTAGATAGGTACTGGATCATATATCAACGAGTTCACATTCTGGGCAACTCTAAATATCTCGGGTACTGCGATCAAAGACGCAAATAATGTGTATTCAAGCATTGTGGCTTGCAACAACATTACCTCAGGAAATGATCTCTTGAAGACAAGTGGTATCTCAATATTTCTCACTATTTCTCCTTGTGTCATTCCAAGTGAGCTAGCTGACTCAATATATTTTTTAGGTAGTAGTTTGATCTCAGAAAATATCAAGTACGCAACGGAAATTAAATTAACGAGTCCAAATACCGCAACTGCTGTCCAGAATGGATCAACAACTACTCCCAACAATACTTGTAGTGGGTAGTGAAACCAAAATAGTATCACCAAAACTGGTATCACTTTTGAAAGAAACTTGAGTGAAGTTACAATATCACCAAATAACTCAATCTTTGAAGACAAAGCGCCTAAAAGAGTCCCTCCAGCCAATCCAATTATCACAATCAATACAAAAAGCTTTACTGTTGTAATAAATCCACTTAAGAACAATGCTTGATGATTGATGAGAATGTCGATCATGTTTGATTATTCGTATGTCTTCTTCTCCAGCAAGAAACTATCTCTAATGTCGTACTTATTAAGCAGTTCTTCAACTTTACCTTCATTGGCAAGTTCTTGTAGTGCAACGTTCCACATTCTCAACATGGCATCTTCCCCTCTAGGAAATACGTAGGAGTTCCCAAAAGTACGTACGAGTTCGTCTGATGCTTGCTTAATTGAACCTGGATTACTCTCTAAGAAGTTATTAGCAACTGTTGGATCTACGAAAGTAATGTCAGCTTTTCCAGTTGTAATATTTAAAAGTATTTCTGATACAGAAGAGAGTGCAGGAAGCTCCACAACAGGAGCATTAGGATACGACTCTTTAGCAATAAATGAAGACATTTCTCCATCTAGAGTGCTGAGTTTGTATTCTCCAGAGGTTAGTACATCTAAGCCGTTATCAAACCGGTCATCGTCAGCTCGTGAGTACGCATAAACAGTACTGTACATAACAGGCTCAGAGAAGTATGCATTCCGTGCTCGTGATGAGTTTGGCCACATCAAAACTCCCATCATGTCATATCTACCTACTTTTAAGTCTTCAGTTGCTGTTCCCCAAGCTGACTCTCCAGCCCAATTAATCTTAATATTTAATCTTTCAGCGATTAATTCTGCCAGCTCATAAGAAAACCCAGACAAATCTCCTGTTTCAGGATCTTGGATAATATATGGATCATACACAATATAACCCGCATTAATCTCTCCTTTTGATAAAACCTTCTCAACTAAATCTTGTTCATAAGATACTGACTTATCTTCATTGTTAAATGATAGTAATGCGAAGATTAAAGCCAATATTGCGATGATCCCGACCCCGTATTTTTGTACTTTTTCCATAAAATAATTTTATCACAGTCGATAACTTATTTATAAGCAACCAAAACAGCATCTCTCTCAACTCGATCAGCGATCTCTACCCTAGAAAATCCAATCTCTTTTAGCTGTTTTGTTATTTCGTCTTCATCAATTCTATACAGATCTGTCGTATCTTGTATTTCATGAGCAATCATCTCTTCTCGTGCTTTATCTGAAGTCATATAACGATAACGTTTATTTTGGTGATCGAGCATCTTTTCTAAGTCTGCATTCTCAGGATAAATCTTCTCGGCTATTACCAACATTCCATCATCTGTGAGATTTTGATAAGCAAGTTTTAATAACTCGAGTCGCTCGCTATTTGGGAAATTGTGTATTGTCCAACAAGAAAAGATAGTATCGTATGGATCTGCAATCTTTAAGTACTCATATGCGTCTTCACATACAAAACTTGTCCGATCTTGGTAGGTTGTCAGCTTTTCTTTTGCTGTCTCGATCATGGTTGGAGAAACATCTAACAAATCAAGATTAGCTCCTGTGCGCTCAAGTACTGGAACAGTTGAATCTCCTTGGCCACACCCTATCTCTAAAACTCGGTCTCCATCTTTATATTTCTTCGCTATCTCAAATGCTGTTACATAAAAAAGGATAGGATTATACGGATTTAAATCAATAATCTCTTCGTTGTACTTCTCTAGTAAGTTATCATATCTGTTCTTCATAATCTTATTATATATTAGATTATCTTCTTGTGCCCCCTATTGGATACTGTATTTGTTTAAGAATATAGTCTATACAGGTTTTAAGTTCCTATTTTTTGGCAAGTTAATCCACGTATACCACTGCCACACAAAGGTTTTTACTTGTTCCGATGTATCAGGCGTAATTTCCACATAAAAACAACGCGGCCTTTCGGCCGCGTTGTTTTTTGAAACCCTACAGAAAAAAATATACTCCTATACCCACCAAACAAATAATGACAACCATCCACGCAAATGATCTCAGTACATCTTTACGAGCAAGTAATGCAATATAACCAACTTTCACAAAGGTATTAATAACAATAGACAACGTCACAGCCAACGTAGTAATTCCTTGAGAAATCTCCCCCACCTTATGAGCCTGTAACGCAGAAAGAATTGACGCGTCTACATCCACAAACGATGACAGCAAAGCAATAGCGAGCACTCCATAGTCTCCAAAATAATCTTTTGCGAATGAGACTGCCAGCAAAACAACCACAAACAATGCCCCGAACTTTAATGCAGGCATGATTTCAAAAGGGCTACTGATTTCTGGATCAAGTTCAACAATATTAGACATGTCCCGACCCTTCCACATCGACCACCCAACAAGTAATACCGTCACGGTAAGCATAGAAACAGGAACAAAAATAACTGATTTTACTTCGGCTCCGGCAACAACCCCAATTTCAAAAATGACTCTTAGTAGCATTGTTCCAATTGCAATAAGTAGCGCAAGTATGAAAATATTTTTTGAAACCTCTTTATTCTTTTTGGTTTGGAATGCGAGCGCGATCGTAACCGCAGTTGACGAAACCAAAGACCCCAAAAATGATGTCGCGAGAATACTTTTATGCGAACCAAAATATTTGTTGAAAAAATATCCAACAAAACCAATGCCAGAGATAAAAATCACAAGTAACCAAATATCAAATGGGATAATTACCCCCCATGGGTCAATAGCTGTTTTAGGCAAAAAAGGCAAAACTACCGCTGAGAGAATCAATAGTTGCAGTGCTCCACCCCATTCTTTTGGCGAGATATTTTTTGCGAAAGCGTGAAACTGGTTTTTAAAGCCAGTCAAAACAGCAGTTATAACTGTAATAACAATTCCAATAATAAATTCACCGTTCCCAACAAATATACCCACCAAGAACATCAAAAGAGTTGCAAACTCAGAAGTAAGCCCGATTAACTTTAATTTAAAAACACCGTTATAGTAGGCAATGAGGAGAAATCCAATAATTCCAACCAAACACACTACTGGCAGGTACGGCATTGTCGGAAACAATGTCGAAATCGTCCCAAGTAGCACAATCAAAGGCAGAGTTCTAAACCCAACAAAGCTCTCGCTACCCTCTTTTTGTAGATCCATTTCTCGTCGTAATCCCACAAAAGCGCCCAAAAAAAGTGCAATCATTAGTTTAAAAAAGATGCTTTCTGGTTGCAGTAATACCGAAAAATCCATATACCACCATTGTACTGATAAATAGGACAAAGAAAAAGCGGCCTTGCGGCCGCGTTGTCATTTCATTTCTGAAATAATTTTATCAACGAGCATATTGTTCGTAAAAACAAACTTAAACCCATTAGGTAACGCTATCTCGTGAGTTGCATGGTGTGGTCTGATTTTATGCATAACATCGATACCCGCCTGTTTAACCTCATTAACGGTTCTATCGTAATACCAGGTACGAATCTCAATATGATCCCAGCATGATTTTTGTGAGCCATCTGGTTTTTGATCTGACAGTTCCAGATATTCAATAGGCCCCCATCCAGTCAAAAACGGTTGCTTTAATTTAATTGTTGCGATTCTACGACCACTGATTTCTGTTTGGTAGATGAAAACACCTTCTTCCTCAAACCATGATCTGATTTTTTCGTATTCTTCGCTTGATGAACATTTATAACAAATGTGATCTGCGGCACCCGCAACCAAGTCCTGAAGTTGTGCTGCTGAGTAAACATTAAATGAAACAACTGCTGCTTCGCCTTGTTTTATAAATTTCGCAAAATCCACATTGTTCTCCTTTATGAAATTTCTGATCACATTGTATCAAAGAAAAAAGGCCGGCATATCGCCAGCCTTTTGTTATTTCTCTCCTATCAAAACCATGTTAGTTGGTGGATATGGAATTTCTTTTAATTCTTCGTTTTCTTTCACATACAATCGAACTTTCCCCTCCCATCTGTTTTCTATAATCCATTCACTCGTATACGAATATGAACTTTCTTTATCTACTCCTTCAGAAATCTTAAATCCGACCTCCCTCAACGCATCTTTCCACTCCGAAAAACTCCAATACGCAAACTGCTCATTCATCTCACTCATCCAACTATCGGTGTAATCCTTTTTAGTCATGTATTCGGTCATCTCTCGAAAGGTTGTCTTAATGTATTCTTTTCCTTTTATCTTTTCTAGGTCAAAACCAATTGCATTATCAGGCGATTTTCTTCCACTTGCAATCAAATCTCTTTGGAATGTCTGTGCAAAAATGAAAAAACGAGACCTGGTCGAAAGGCCATCAAGAGTCTCTGGACTCAGGTCTGTCCATGCTACGGCCTCTTCCGGACTGATGGATTGCCCATCTGTATCATTTAACCAAGCATACACAACCTTGTCTTTGTCTTCCGGGCCAACAACGTCTCTGATCACAAGGTGTCCTCCGACTTTCGTTTGTTTGTATTTCTTTGTAAGGTATGAATAAAGATCATCTTCTCCATTTCCGTATGAATAAATCTCGTGTGTTGTTGAATTACAAATAGTTGTCGAAATTGTTTCGTCTTCAAACAAGTCATCCAAGATATTCCTTTGGTAAAAATTTACGTATGCAGAACCGAAATCTCCCACTCGTTGCCTCTCGTGACATCTGGCTATAAATTCACTGGCAATATCAACCCCAATGTAATCTGAATCAGGATCCTCTTTGATCATGCGCGCGATTAGCGCAGCGTCTGCACACCCCTCATCAACTATTCGTCCTGAGACCAAACCATGCTTGATGTCATTATATTTTATGTCTAAAAAAGCATCATTTGCCATGCCATATGCATAGGTATTGTAGTCCCTATCTTCAGTCAAACTTCCCTCTTCAGTAAGAAGTGGATCGTTCCATAAATGCTTCGCTTGTTCGAATACTTCTGGAACAGATTTGATGAGTTTATTTTGTGTCCCTGAGAGTGCCTGATGAGTAAGTTCCCGAGAAGACATCAGAGACTTCATTATTTCTGACGGGGTATCCTTTATATATTTTTTCGTATCAAGATCGTACTCAGCCGTTAAAACATCATAACCAAGATCTTGATACATCGTAATCAAAGGAGGTGTGGAGCATAACACCTGTGTATTCTCTGGATTAATACTGATACCAAGAGCGTCATTTGTGTATTTAATAACGAGTTCAGCAAAATTATTGGCGTGACCAAAATGAGGAATAGGAACAATACGCGATGGCAAACCAGTATGTTGTGCAAATCTATCAACGCCTAACGTCCTAATCCACAACGGTAGTGGGTTGTATCGTGAACCAGCCTGGTTGGCTGAAGTGACAGCGTAAACAACTGTGCTGTCTTTTTGAGCAACCGAAGAGAGATACTCTTGCTGGAATTTCGTCGTCAACAAATGCCTCCCTGGAAAAAGAATGTATTTCATATCTATATTATAAATGAAAAATGCGAAAGCCCGAGGCTTTCGCATTATAATAATTAGGACAGAATTTCTTCTTTGAGTTCTTTGTACCGTGCTGTAAACACAACAGGTAAAATAGACTCGCGGAAATCCCAACCAAAGCTGCGCTTATCCACTAGTGCACCTGGAACTGATTGGACTCGTTTGAAAACTTGTCCAACAAATAACTTCCAGCAACGCTCCAGATCTTCAATAAAGTCCTGGCCAGTAGCAAATAACTTCGAAATATGACCTGACTCTAGCTGCAACTCTTTTTCAAGTGTGCCGTTTTGATATTGCTCTAAGAACCACTCCGGATTTCTTCTGAACGCAACGATCGCTCGCACCATCTGGTCATGATAACCATTGTGTCCGATGTGTCCGTAGTCAAACGGATCACCCCGAGAACCGTCTTTGACTAATTCGTCCATTGGCTCGCGTTCAATCACAGATGCTGGGATTACTTCCCGACCAAAGACTTCCTGATTCATAAAATCAGCAAGTTTATACATGTCAGACTTAAGGCAATTCATCCACGGAGCAAAGTAGCCACGCAAATCACCTCCGATGGTCCCATACCCGAACGCAATTTCTGTCCAATTGGCATTACAGGTGAACAATCCATTTACATCACTGGCAATCGCAGCAAGAGTCTCCATTCGCATACGCGCTTGAATACTCTTGTGCTGGCTTGTTCCCTCTTTGATTCCTACAGCTGCTGCCTGAGCATCAACCATTGCATCAATGGGGACCACCCGGTACTCAACACCTAGGTTGTCACACAAAATTCGCGCGTCATCCTTTGTTTCCTGTGCGTTAAAGTTCTTGTACGGCATGTTAATACCAATAACTCGTTCAGAACCTAGAATATCTGCAAACAATGCTACAGAATTGGCAGAATCGATTCCTCCACTCACGCCAATAACAATTTTTTGCTTTGCAGAATCCGGAACGGTTCGTAAATACCCACCTGTTGCGACTTTGATCGCATCATAGAGCTGTTTTACGTCTGATTGTTCAGTTCTAGACAAGGCTTCATGTGTTTCAGTGAACACAAAATCGACTACACAGTCGTCAAATGGCTCTGCGAGATAGATAATATCTCCGTTACCTCCGTATATGGTCGTACCGCCGTCAAACGTAATGAAATTTTTCCCATTATTTTGACAACCAACATTGTTCACATATACAAACGGTAAAGAAATTTCAGCAATCAGATCGCGTACCACCTGATCGCGTTTAGCATTTTTCTTCCATGACCACGGCGAGCATGAGAGATTAATTATCAACTCAGCACCAGCGTCTTTTAACATGCGACCTGGCGAAAGAAAATAATCACCATCCCACATATCTTCACAGGTCATGATGCCCAAGGTATGAGAAACATCTGCAAAATCAAAATGCACTTTAAATGGTTGTAGAATTTCTGCAACAGAAACACCTTTTTCTTCGGCTAGCTTTCGCATAGAATAAAAGTGTCTGTTATCATCAAACATCCGATAATCTGGGTGAAGTGTCTTTACAGTAAAATCCATCCCTGCTTTATTCCAAAGACGTTCTCCGTCTTGAGCCAAGATTGTCGCATTGTATTTTCTAATACGTCCATCTTCGCCACACTTTGCCTTATCTGAAACGATAGTTCCAAATATAACAACAAGATTAGAATCGAAACGATACGAATCTTTAGTTGCTTGAACTATTTTTTTGTTACATTTTTGAATCTCAGCAATAAATGCATCGTCTTCAAAAAGGTCTCCCAATAAATAACCTGGAACAGCCATCTCTGGGAATACAATAATGTCGACATCACGTCTTTTTGCCTCTTCTATTTCTGCAATAATTCGTTCTGTGTTGAGCTGTGGGTCTCCAGCGACTATGTCGATCTGACCCATTGCTATTTTTAATCCTTGTAGATTTTTCATGTCAATGTCCTTTCAAACTGGTAATACTATACAATAATTTTAACTTTCAGTAAATGAGCGCCGCTATTGCGGCGCTCATGAATTTAGAGAGTAACTTCTGCTCGTGCTCGAACTTCTTCGAAGGTGTATTCCTTAAGGATTTCTCCATTTCGGAATACAGGGACCAACAGATTAGACTCGTGCTCGGTGCCAAAATTAACCGTCTTGTATTCACCCTTGTTCAAAACAAGAGCAAGACGACCTTTTTTAGACTTTTTACCCGGATCGGTGATTGGATCCTTGATCACATCGCGCCATGCCCCATCGACTAAAGCCGCAGAGCATTTGATGGCAAATTTCTGTGTGTCGCGGTTTACTTTTTGCAGTAACCCGCCACCAGAACCAAATGTGATATTGTCAGCAGACCAACCGGCATCTTTCATAGCTGCAAGAATGCTCTCAAGCATCGCATGATCGATTCCGTCACCCTGGATAACGCGAACCTTTGGATTCAAAAGCTTGTAGCCTTTGTCATTAATCTCAGTTCCGAATGCATCTCCCAGTATTGGGAAAATTTTCATCAGAACTTCGACCGGTTCTCCAGAATCGGGACGAACCACCAACACACCATCACGCTCTAAAACTTCATCTTTGAGGGTTTTGCCCCAGTGATCTGAACAAGCTTTGAAAATATCATAGCTGTCAGACACCACAGAGACTATTCCTGTTGGATACTGTTCCAGAACATTCCTGTACGCAGAAACTTCTTGTTCCTGACCCCAAGAGGTCATGGTGCTGTGTTCCGTTGCTGGTACAGAGAACCCGGGCATTTCAACGGCGTCATAATAACCCATTGCCATTTCGATTCCAGCAACCGTATCGGTTCCCAGAAAGTTAACGAGATGAGCTGCGCCGCCAATTGCCGCAGATTCCGGAGATGTGCTGCCGCGATAACCAAAGTCGTGAAGTTTAAATCCGATATCTTCTGGTGTCCCGGTTTCATCCAGGTACCGAAGTATCGTCTTTTTCATTTCACGAGATTGCGTCGCAACCGTTGCTGAATACCAAACCTGAGAAAGCAATGTTTCCAAAAAGTTTGTTAACCACGGCACAGCCGGATCCGTATTAACGATTGTCATCATTACATTTGAGATAGGCACAACAGTGCCTTCGGGCACGGCGCGAATCTCAACCGGTAGATGTCCATCATGCTCACACAGAATGTGGAGCCAACCCTCTTCGTTAAAGAAAGTTGGATCACCCAGGTGCGCACCGATAATGCGCTTGGCCTGCTTGATTTTCTTCTTTGTTACCACCTTGCCAGTTAAGTAACGTTTGATGAAATACTGAAGGCCAAAGAATGCAATTTCTGGATATCGACCACCGCGACTCTCAAAGAATGAGAAGACCTTGGTAGTGTTCGCCGGATATTGCTTCCAATGAGTGTATTTGTATGAATCACTCATCAATATAATGTTTTGTAAGATATTCATGATCTCTTCCTTTCTATGACTTATCTGCTCAAGTATTTTTTGAGCATCTTACCTAAATGCTTGTGCTCTTTGATGAGAACCCGGTCTAACTCAGAGACAGGTTTCCAACAAAGCTCAGCGATATCATCACTTGGTTTTGGTGCGCCAAAAATATATTTCGCCGCAAACAAGACCGTCATGATTTGATCACGTTGGCCACGATATCTGTGGTCATCAATTCGTGCAGAACCGATATACCGATAATCGTCGGTCTCTAGTCCGCCCGTTTCTTCATAGACTTCACGCTTTGCGCTCAGTTCTAAACTTTCATCTGTTGGATCAACAAATCCCCCAAGAAACCGCCATCCGTCATCAGTCGTTTTTCGACCTAGTAGGACGTTTTGGCTCTCCCCATCAAGGAGTGCCACATCAGCAACTTGGAAAGAAACCGGGAATCGATTTGTCTGAGCGTAGATCACGCCACGTCTAAAGTCTTCTGACTCTATTGGTGATTTCGCAGCATTATCTCGAAACTTTGTGCCGGAATACTCTTTGTACTCTGGTATCACTTTTGCCTCGTGCCTTCCGTGATAGCTCGGAACAAAACTATTTCTTGATCCATACAATATTTTTGTTGAATCAGGATATAGTTTGTCTAAAATCGAATCTAGATTTTCTGACCAGGCTTCATCACATGGATGATCCAGTAGTCGTTCTGTGGTAATGAACGGATAAATACCTTTAATCATCTGAGTACGTGTCTCATAGTTCATGGGGTCTTTATCTGTTCGTTCTGCTTCCCTGTCCCCAATCAGGAGACAGACGTCATTACATTCGTCCATCGCTGTCTGAATCAAATAGCGATGACCCGGGTGTAGAGTTGGAACTTGAAATCTCCCAACAATCACTCCAATCGTTTTTTTTGTCATGTTATTCTCCTAGTTATCAATGATCAAACCTTATCTCTTGTTAGATAAGGTTTGCTGCCACCCACACACCTGTGAGGAGCGACAAACCGTATCCAGTCTTATCTTCTGAATGCTGACGGTGGTGCATCACCGTCAGCATTCAGAGGATAATATGTGTATTTGCTACACTAACTAAATGTAAAAAATTTTGTTGATGTATTTTTAGTGCTTATGTAAAGTTCATCTATAGTGTATTATACACACTAACACTTAGTGTGCAACCAACACTTATCCACAGGTGGCAAAGGCGGCCTTTCGGCCGCGCTGTTTACTTAAAGGACTTGATACTCCTGAACTTCTTTCGATACAAACTTGTACAGTGCAGCAGGCCTCGACTGCATCCCTCCCCTCGTACGTCCTGTGTCTTTCACCATTCCAAGACTTAAAATTTTTTTTCTGAAGTTCCGTTTATCTAATTGTTTTCCAAGAACAAGCTCATAAGATTCTTGTAGTTCGGTTAAAGTAAATTCTTTTTCGAGCATTCCTTGAACAATATTTGTGTATGTCATTTTTCCTGCAAGACGACTGAGTGCAACCTGCAACATTTCTTTATGGTCATACGCAAGTGGTGGCATCTTGTCTACGGGATACCACGCCACATCATCGTATTGATCTGTTGTTTTGAGTGTATGTCTTCCCGCATCAACCAAAGCTAAATACGAAACTGAAACCACATGGCCAAAAGGGTCTCTCTCTGGATCACCAAAAGTAGCCAATTGATCTAAGAGTACATCTTTAATTCCTGCTTTCCGTTCCAAGATCCTTCTAGCTGCTTGCTCTAGACTCTCTCCGTGACCAATCAGCCCACCTGGAAATGCCCATTTTCCTTTCAGTTCTGGTTTGTTTATTTGAATAAGGAGTGCATGTAGTTTTTCGTCAATAATTCCAAAAATCACTGTGTCTACCGCAATAATTGCGTGCTCTTGCCTCTCGTACTTTTGTGTTTTCATGACACTATTGTACCGAAAGACCTCTAAAACAAAAAGTCCCTTTTGGGACTTTTTGTTTACACTCCAGATTCAGTTGTAGAAGCTGTTTCTTCTGGCTCTGTTGGTTCTGGTTCGGTAGTCTCTTCTGTAGGTTCTGTAGGTGTTTCTGGTTCTTCTGGTTCAGATGGTTCGATTACTACAGGATCAGTTGTAGAAGCTGTTTCTTCTGGCTCTGTTGGTTCTGGTTCGGTAGTCTCTT
>JAHDEI010000002.1:79723-81361 GCA_020628915.1 Minisyncoccota bacterium
CTGTAGGTTCTGAATTTTGACCGATAATTTTTTCAAGTGCCAGAACTCGAGCTTCTAATTCATCAATTTTTTGTATTTTCTCTTCTAAACCAATAACTCTATTCCACAAATCTCTAATAGCCTCGATAATTACTGGAATGAATCCTGTGTAATTTACCGCCTTGTAGTCGAGAGTTCCATCTCCATCAAAGTCATACGTTTTAACAAGGTGTGGGAACACATCTTCTACCTCTTGAGCAATCACACCGTACTGAAGCTCTTCTCCAAATCCATACTCATCAAAATTATCCTTAAAGAAGTATGATTTACCACGCACAAGCAAAAGCTTTTCAAGTGATGAATCAATTGTTTCTATCTCTTCTTTAAACGACTTGTCAGAAGGTGTAATTGTTCCTGAGGCTAGAATATTTCCAATCACATGCAATGCCTCAGCCGGAGTTTCTGTGTTAATTCCAACTTCTCCTTCCTCAACAGTTAAGACTGCAGTTGCATTGTCTGTTCTGTCTCCATGCCCGATAAAGAGCTTACCAGCGGTTGTATTATTGTCTGAATCAAAATTCAACCACATGTTCCCCTCAGCTGCGAGTACCCCTCCACCATTGAACTCGATGTCTGGGTCATTTCCGGTGTTATTAGTTGGGAAGAAATCCATTGCAGTTCCGATTTCAAATAAATCTGTAAAGTAACCAGTTCCAGCAACATGTAAGTCTCTAGTTGGTGAATTTGTATGAATACCTACCCGTCCAACTCGATCAAGATGCATAACATTGTTCCACACTACTGGTGCACCAAGTGTCGTGCTTGTCGAAGTGTAAAACGTGATCTCACCATTTTCTGCATAAACAGTTTTTGATGCACCGGTTCCAGTCCCGATAAGCACATCGTCATTATCAGCACCAGTTTTAATATTCCAATTTCCAAATCCATCGTGTGTAGTTATACGCACCTGACCATCATCAAACCAGATATTATCTTCACCTCGTACATTAAGAGCAGGGAGATCATTCCCTCCTGTCGAGTTAATTGTTCCGAGCCTAAAGGCAGCTGTTGTGTTAACACTAAGTCTATCTTGTGTGTCATCCCAGAAATAATCATCATTGTCTTCAGAGATTGCTGAGCCATTCCAGAATAAAGTACTTCCATCCGTAAGTGAATCAAGCCCAAGAACTGCTTCTGCTGTTGTCCAGTTCGTACCTGTTACAGTTGAGGAAAGGATCTCTCCTGCCAACCCAGAGTCACCTGAACTGTCTCGAAGCTCATCGGTAATATGTACGTCTGCATTAAATCTCAGGAAATCATTATCAAACTCTCCGTAAATAAGTGCTGTGGTTGTTCCACCATTTGTATTTTCAATATAAAGTCGATTTGAGTTTGTTTCGCTGTATCCCGCACGTGTACCAATAAATACGTTACCGCTTTTGTTATGAAGCGCTGTTCCTCGTCCCGCTTGCCGACCAATCAAAACGTTATCGATACCAGTTTGATTAAAGTATCCCGCTTGATATCCAAGTGTAATGTTGTCATTACCTGTGGTGTTTTGATACCCAGAAGTATGCCCAAGAGCAATATTCCTCACACCCGTAGACGATCTGAGTCCAGCCTGGTATCCTCCGTAGAAGTTGTAATCACCGGTCGAGA
>JAHDEI010000003.1 GCA_020628915.1 Minisyncoccota bacterium
TCCTTAAATTCAACTAATAAAATTATACAAATAATACAAAATTTGACAAATAAAAAGGCCTCCCAAGGGAGGCCTTCAAAATTAGTCGAAACCAATCATTTTTTCGCGCGCCTTTTTTATGCGGGACTCGATGAGCTTGGCAAGCAGTAGTAGTCCAGCTAAAGTAGCTAAGCCCAAGCTAAGCGCTTCAAAGAGAATCGTTACTCCGCTCCCGATCGGTGAAAGAGAATCGTTTCCGTTTGAGTAGTCTGAAGGAACGATAAGCACGTTGTGCCCAATGTGGTCAGACATCCCACCGCTTGTGCCACCAAGCACAGGGCCATCCGTAGCATCTATTAGGTTGCACATTCCCTCGTGGCCAGCAAAACACCATTTTGCTTGGATTCGAAAGATGTCCATTTCTGATTGATGATTTTCGATAAGGGCTCTGTACGCGTGGGTCGGCTCTTGGATTCTACTCGGCTCCATTTGCATCAAAATTTCTCTTGATGTGGGACGCTCATTGGTTTGAGGCACTGGCCTCACATATTGTGGTTGCGGGGCAACGCGGATTACTGGATCGCAATACGTGGTTGCAATATCACCCTGCTCGTTAATCACGGGCCGTGAGTCTGCCGCACACACCACGTTGTCTTGAGCAAACGCAGAGCCGGTGAATGTAAAAAAAATAATTGATATAAAGGTCAAAAATGTACGCATAGTTTTCTCCTCTCTCTATGCAAATTTACTAAAATATATTATAACTTAAATTTATAAATAAGTCAATATTTATCCGTGCTCTATCTTTTTGGAGAGTCAAAATAGAAAGAATAAAAAAGCCCCCTATTTGAGGGGCTTTGAGGTTAGTCCTTGAATTCGACTAATCCTGCGGCAAAAAGTAGGATAACACCAAACGCCATTTGAAAAACTTGATAAGTAATCACTTTCCACATCACATTTGGCTCAATTCTTATTCCCAGTATGTGTTTTAGAAATGTACTTGCCATCGCAAAAATTACGAGGGCACTAGCATAAATAAATATTTTTTTTAGCACAACGAACTCCTTTTAGCTTTAATTATTATATGTGCTTTTTCAAAAAAGTCAATTAAACAGTCTTGATATACTTATTCCATGAATACAAAAAAACCTACGTGTATCACAGAATACGCAGGAGATCTGCATGGCAAAAAAGTCATCGTCCGTGCCGAATTAAATGCTCCGATTTCAGATGGAATGGTTGATGACGATTTTAGAATTAAAAAGTTTCTCCCTACTCTGCAGTACCTCGAGAAACAAGGTGCAATCACAATAGTGTTAGCGCATATGGGCCGAGAGCTTGATGAGACACTAGAGCCTGTTGCAGAGTACCTTGCTGACCATGTACACGCCATGATGTTTTATCAAAATTTCTTTCATGCATGGGACACCGAAGAGTGGGAGGTGAACGTACGTACACTTACAGACGATCTCTCTGTTGCACAGCCTGGAGATATTTTTTTACTTGATAATACAAGGCAAACGAAGGCAGAAAAGGCAAATAATTTAGAGCTAGGTAAACAAATGGCTGAACTAGGTGAGCTTTATATCCATGAAGCGTTCCCAAACGCTCACCGAGAACACATGTCCATGGACGCATTACCAAAGAATTTCCCTGTTGATTTGAGGTTCTCTGGAATTACGTTTCACATGGAACACGAGACTCTCCAAAAGGCTCTTGAGCCAGCTGCTCCATCAGTATTTATTTTGGGTGGAGCAAAATTTGAAACCAAACTCCCACTGATTCAGTCGTTCCTTCCCTTGTATGATTTAGTTATTGTGGGCGGTGCACTAGCAAACAATTTATTCCAACTAGCAGGTCATAACGTGGGAGAGTCTTTGGTTGAAGACCTTACTGATGACCAAAAAGATTCGTTACGAAACGTTTTAGAACATCCAAAATTCTTTTTACCAGAAATTGTTACTTGTGAGACAGTTTCAGGTGAAACAGTTGAAAAACATATTAGTGAGGTTTCTGATACCGATAAGATTTATGATATCTCGCCTAGTTCCTTTAATGATATTAGGAACAAGATTGTTGAAGCAAAATCAATTCTGTGGAATGGACCACTTGGTTACTACGAAGGCGGTTACGACGCTGGAACAAAAGCACTAGCAAATCTCGTTGGGGATTCTGATGCATTTTCAATTGCAGGAGGTGGAGACACGATTGATGCAATTTATGATATTCATCAAGAATCAAATTTTAGTTTTCTTTCAAGTGCTGGAGGAGCAATGATAGATTTTCTTTCAGACGGAGACGTTCATGGAGTAAATGTTTTGACTCAGTAGGTTACACAAGAAACGTTTCGTGTGAAACAAAATCGTAACGAATGTCGTTACGATTTTTTGTTACTTGTGAAACAGTGATATAATGCCTGCATGACAAAGATCGACCTCCCTATTCCAGAAGAAGTTTCATATGTAACAAAGACACTGATTGAATCAGGTTATCAAGCGTATTTTGTTGGCGGTTGTGTTAGAGACTTGTTACTAAACAAAGAACCTAGTGACTGGGATGTAACTACCAATGCAACGCCTGAGCAGATCCAAGAACTGTTTGAGCACACTTTTTACGAAAATGACTTTGGAACAGTTGGTGTTGTGAATGATTCAGTAACCGAAATTATCAATAAACTAGAAACTGAAATCGATTACGACCCAAGTTCATATGAGGAAGTTTCAGATGAAACACTTGATTTACTTAAACAAAAAGTTACATATGAAACACTGCAAGTAGTTGAAGTTACCCCATACCGTACAGAGTCAGTGTATTCTGATGGTAGAAGGCCTGATTCAATTGAATTCTCCGATACTCTTGAAGAAGACCTAAAAAGACGTGATTTTACTATGAACGCTCTTGCTTTTGACCCTGTTTCACGTGAAATCACTGATTTGTATGGTGGAATTAAGGATATCCAAAACAAGGTAATAAATACGGTTGGTGACCCAAATGAACGTTTCACGGAAGATGCATTAAGGATACTTCGGGCTGTACGTTTTGCAGCACAATTGGGTTTCACGATAAACAAAGAGGTGCAAGATTCCATAGTTACACACAAATCTTCATTGAGTAAAATATCACGTGAAAGAGTAAGAGATGAGTTTACAAAGATGTTACTCACAAACGATCCTCTACAGGCCTTATTTTTAGCCAAGGACTTACACGTGCTAGATTTTGTTTCACCAGATCTGTCACGTGGTATAGGCGTTACACAAAATGGTGCACACGTATACGATGTTTTTGAGCATAATGTACGAACAATGCAGCATGGCGCTGACAAGGATTGGCCGCTTGTAATCAGATTGGCTGGATTGTTTCACGATGTTTCAAAGCCTGAAACGAGGCGATATTCTAAAGAAAAAGATGATTACACATTTTATGGGCACGAGGTTGTTGGAGCACGTGTTACCAAAAAGGCACTAGAAGACCTTAAATTTTCGAAAAAAGTCGTAGACAAAGTCACAACTCTTGTTCGGTGGCACATGTTCTTTTCGGACCCTGATCAGATTACTCTTTCTGCTGTTCGTAGGATTATTCGAAATGTTGGCCCAGATAACGTTTGGGATCTTATCAGGCTACGCATCTGTGATCGTATTGGAATGGGACGGCCAAAGGAAAAGTCTTATCGTCTCAGGAAGTACGTTTCAATGATGGATGAAGCAATGAGAAGCCCTATTTCTGTCAAAGACCTTAAACTTAACGGTGATGAGATTATGGAAATGTTCGGATTAAAACCTGGAAGACAAATCGGATACCTTTTGAAGGCACTGATGAATATCACCCTTGAAACTCCAGAAAATAATAATCGTGATTTTTTAGTACAAAAGGTCAAAGAGTATCTGCAGTTATCGGAACAAGAATTGATCGCTCTGTCTGAGGCAGGGGTAGACGCAATTGAACGTGCAGAGGCAGAAGAAATTAGAAAAATAAGACGCAAGCATAAGGTACAATAATCTCGTACATGACAAACAGTGTACCAGAACATTTAGAAATCACTTCTGAGACAACTGATGTGGATTTAGTAGACCTTTCATTGAAGGACCCGCATTACTTTGGTTTCATCATTGATCGTTACGAATCAAAACTTCATGGGTACATGAAGTCTATTTCGGGTGCTCCATTTGATGACAGAGAAGACCTTTTACAAGAGGTGTTTGTTTCTGTCTATCAAAATCTGCATGGCTACAACAGTTCAATTAAATTTTCATCTTGGATTTATCGAATTGCACATAACAAAACCGTTTCTTGGTGGCGAAAGAATAAGAAAGGAAAGGACACCATTTCGATTGAAGACAACACGTCTTTTGTAGAGACAGTTTTTAATGAAAACAACGTTGAGCAAGGCCATGAGGCTGAACATATCAGATTGGGGACCGAATATGCACTTGGTCGTATGAAGGATCAGTACAGGCAGATTTTGGTGTTGAGGTTCTGGGAGGGGAAGTCGTATGAAGACATTGCAGATATTACGAATTCTTCTGTCGGGACAGTTGGTACACGTGTTGGTCGTGCAAAGAAACAATTTATTAAATTATTTAGCGAGTATGAGCAAACTTAAACACAAAGTCCTCGAGGACATTAAAGAAAAGAACATTACTCCAACATCCAAGTTCTATTTCGTTTCCAAAACGTATTTTTTCTGGCTGTTGTTTGTTAGTTCAATAATTATTGGGGCGATTGCTTTTTCTACAATTTTGTTTCAGTTGGTTATTGAAACAAATGTTTGGAAAGACCTGGCCACTTTTCATCGCCCCAGTCTTTTTGTCGAAGCAGTACCTTTGTTTTGGCTTGCTCTTGTTTCTTTGTTTACTATTTCAGCTTGGTATAACTTTAAGAATATTCCAGGCACTCATCGAACCGAAAATGCGATCATTGTTCTTGCTTCTATTTTATTTTCACTTTTGTTTGGTTTATTGTTGTTCAAGGTTGGTACCGCAGAAAAATTGGAATACATTATGAGAGAAAATTTTAGTACATACCGCCAAGCAGTTGAACGTAATATGGAGAGAAAAGCAGAGTTTCTTATGCAAAGAGACATTTCTCCACGAGAAATTATGTTGAAACGAGAAGAGCTCAGGACTCTTTGTCTTAATCAAGGCAGAGACGATTGTTTTGTCTCGATCGATGATCTTACAGATGAACAAGTTATATCTGCAACAACTACAAAAGAAGTGAAAGAAATTGGGGTAATCGAAGGTAATAACTAGTAATGGAGCAAAACGCCCCACAGTTATCTGATGAACAAATCATGTCACGCATCACGGCGGAGCCTGATTTATATGGAATTATTATTGATCGATATACAGATAAATTATCTCGTTATATCAAAAGAGTCTCGGGGCTTGTTGGTGACGAACTAGACGACGTACTACAGGATGTATTCGTCCGCGCATATCAAAAACATACCTCGTTTGACCCAAGCCTTTCTTTTAATTCTTGGATTTATCGGATTTGTCACAATACAACCATAAATTATTGGAAGAAAAACCGTAGATACAAAGAAGGAGTTTCGTTTGATGAAGAAACCTACACTAAGTCTGGCTTTCTAGATCATGTGTTGGCGGACGATACAACGTTTGAGGGGATTATGAGAGACGCTGATATTGCGATAATCCGAGATGCGTTGGGGGGCATCAAAGAAAAGTATCGATCGATTCTGGTCCTTAGATTTTTTGAAGAATTAGACTATGGGCAGATATCAGATGTTCTCAAGATTCCACCTGGAACTGTCGCAACCAATATTCATCGCGCCAAGAAGGCATTAGCCAAGGAAGTAACATTACTAGAACAACCTAAAAAATAACCATGAAAGATTTTAAAGACAACATCATACAAGGAATCAAATCAGGAGAGATACGTCCAGAATCTCGTATGCGTTTTTTGGCACATGATTATTTCTTTTGGATTTTGACGGGGATTTCGGTTGTATTGGGTGGGGTCGCAACCGCATCAATTATTTACAAGGTTGTTGTGGAACAAGTTAGGCCACTTCGTGGAATAGGCGGCGCAGAAGCAGTCCCGGTGTTCTTTCAAACCGCACCGTACATTTGGATACTTGTACTGTTGGTTTTGGTATTGGCAGCTTGGTTTAATTATAAAAAGACATCAAAATCCTATAGACGACATAACGGATTAATTATTGCTGGGGTAGTTATATTATCGCTTTTATTCGGGATTGGTTTATTTGCGGCAGGAGCAGGAGCAAAGGTGGATGACCAAATGAGAAAGCGAGTCCCAGTATTTAAAAAAGAAATGGAACGAAGAGAAAAAATCAGAGATCGATTTATCCAAGAAAGACGCGAGCGACTACAAAATCGTACTGACCAAAATCGACCACCTAGGCCGTATCCATTTGCCCCACAAGAGAGGGTTAGGTAAATATTGACTTATACACATTGAAATGTTATAATTAAAAATAGCATTGTGCTTTTATTTTGTTCAAGAGGAGAAAAAAATGAACAGATATGGAAATCAATTTGGTTCACAGCCCGAGCCGTCAATATGGGACAGTTTACTATCAAGCGCACCGCTCGTGGTGGGACTCGTTATTCTTTTGCTGTGGTTGTCTACCACTATCGTTATCACTCGCGGAATGCGAGCAAAAATCGTTGAAATACTAGGCCAGCCTGAAAAGAAGGCTCGCCTATCAGGTCTCAGTTTCAAACTGCCGTTTCCGTTTGCACGAGTTGTTGGAAATGTGAATCTTCAGCTTTGTGAAATCGGATCAGACGTGAAGGCCAAAACCAAAGACAACGCCTTCTTGACGTTGCCGGTTAAGGTTCAATACCGAGCAACGCGAACAGCGGAAGGTGCCTTATTGGCCCACTACGAACTTGATGATCCAGAATCACAGATTGTCAATTACGTTTTGAACAATGTTTCTTCTACGGTCCCCAAAATGGATATGGAAACGCTGTTTCAGCAACGCGAACAGATCGAAACGGAAGTCCTGGGCTCTCTACAAGAGAAATTTGGAAAATCCGGGTATTCAATCGAAAATGTTTTGGTTGATGAGCCAGATCCTTCGGAGGAAGTCAAAAAGTCATTCAATGACGTAATTGCGTCAAAACGCGCAAAAGAAGCCGCTCAGAACATTGCTGATGCTGAAAAGATCAGACTTGTTGGGATAGCGAAAGCTGAAAAGGAGTCAAAAAAGCTCCAAGGTGAAGGCCTCGCAGATATGCGCAAGGCGATCGCGACTGGCATGGACGTCTCCATGGAGACGCTTATGAAGTCGGGCATCTCCAAAACAGAAGCCTTGGTGCTTCTAATGCACACGAACCACTTGGACACACTTGGTTCAGCTGCTGCAGGAGGGAACATGATCATTACAGATATGGGTGCCGGAGCACTCGGAACGGATGATATTTTCGCCGCCACAGCTGCTGCCATGAAGGCGACACGTCAGGACGGTGGAGCATCCTCTAGCTCTGATACAGAAACCTAAAATTTTGACCGCGCCTTATTTGGCGCGGTTTTTCTTTTTCAAAAAAGCTGCCTATACGGCAGCTTTTACTTTTTTATTTTGTTGGTCTGTGTAAACGAAATACGGTTTCATCCAGTCTCGCAGACCAATTCCTGGGTTAAATCGCAGGCCGGGCTTTTGGTCAATTTCTTGTGCGAGATCCAACTCCTTTTTCATTCCTGCACTTTCGACGCTTCCGGCGATAAAGACAAATAAAATACGATCGCATTTTTTTTGCTTGTCCAGGCAGTAGGCATAAATCTCTTCGTTCGACATCCGCTTGGAACGAAAAAATTCTTCGTCATCAAGAGAACAATAATATGACTGCCCTTGGTCTTTCAGTTCTCGGGTAACCCCGTCGATTACCTGCTTGCGCAGTCCAGGATGGATGCCACTGTATTGATATGAGATAAACACATCAAATTCTTTTTCCATAAAGAGCCTCCTTTTTCTTCTGAGCCTATCATACCAAAAGTGAAAGAAATTGCTCTTTCAGCTGTAGTAATACATGTGAAGCAAACCGGTTTGCTCACAATCAATGCAATTAACATTAATTTAAAAATTAAAACATGAAACAAACTACTAGAAATATGCTCGCAGGAGGATTGATTGGAGCAACCTTGATGGTTGGGGCTTCGGCATTCGCGGCGATCCCACAAGAGGCAAAAGACGCTGTAAAGGCTGGAGACTTTGAAGCATTCCAAGCTGCTGTTGAGGGAACAAGAGCAGAGAACTTACCAGAAGAAATTTTTGATTTGAAGGTTGATCTCTACGAAGCAAAGCAAGCTGGAGATGAAGATCAAATTGAGTCAATCAAGACTGAATTGAAGGAATACCGATCTGAGAAAAAGGCGGAGCGACAAGCAACCAGAGAGGCTAGACGTGATGCGGTAGAGTCAGGAGACTATGATGCATTTACTGCACTTGTTCCAGAAGGACGAGATGCGCCTTCTGAAGAGGTATTTGGACTGCTTGGCGACCTCCACCAGGCACGAGAGGCAGGCGATGATGAAGCAAAAGCAGAAATCAAAGCTGAACTAAAGGAGCTTGGGTTTGAAAAACCACAGCGTAAGAAAAAGGGTCACAGAGGAGGAAATCAATAAAGTGACATAAAACAAGATTTGCTGCGTATTAATATATGTAGGCGACTGTTATGCAGTCGTTTACACAAATAACAAAGCAAAAACATTCGCAAATATATAACTACTTATATATTTACTACAAAACTACTACCAAAACCGCCATATCGGCGGTTTTTGGTTTGTTTGTCAGATTTGTTGAATGAATTTAGATATTCACCTCAATTGATACAGGGCAATGATCTGATCCATGAATATCATCGTGTATTTGGGCGGTTTTGAGTTTGCCCTTGAGTGATTCTGAAATGAGAAAATAATCAATGCGCCAGCCGGAATTGTTTTTCCGAGCATTAAATCGGTAGGACCACCATGAATATTTTTCGATGGTGTCTGGGTGCAAGTACCTGAATGTATCTATGAAACCTTGTGAAACGTAATTTGTGAAACCCTCGCGCTCTTTATCCGTGAAACCTGGATTTCCTGGATTTTTCTCTGTTGTTCTGTTGTTTTGTGGGTTTTTGAGATCAATTTCTGTGTGGGCAACGTTGAGATCGCCACAGAGAATAACAGGTTTCTTTTTCTCGAGTTTTTTGAGGTATTTAAGGAACAGTACATCCCACTCTTTGTGCCTATAATCGACACGTGCCAGATCAGGCTTTGAATTCGGAGTGTAGACGTTTACTAGATAATACTTTTTATATTCAGCGGTAATAACCCGACCTTCGTCATTTGCGAGATCAAGCCCTTTGATTTCATTTGAAATAGAAATTGGTTCTTGTTTTAAAAAAACTGCAGTTGAAGAATAACCCTTTTTAATTGCAGAATTAAAGTATTGATATCCATGTTTGGGAAATAGTTCCGCAGCAAATCCATTAATTTGTTCTGGCTGCGCCTTGGTTTCCTGTAGACAGATGATATCTGGGTCTTCAGACAATAAAAAGTCGACGGCTCCGTCTTTATCTTTCCATGCTCTGAATCCGTTCACGTTCCATGAGATTGCTTTCATATAGGCATTATATCACCACAAAGAAAAAGCCTGAGGCACTTTGTTGTCTCGAGGAGGAGCAGTGCTCACAGGATCTTAATAAATCAGAATACTTGACTTTATTCGCATACAAAGTATAATAATTTCCAGAAAAGGAGGATCTAATGGGTTCATTTTTACTTGGCGTCTTAGCATTCATCATAATTATATTCATTCTGTTTCTCGGGCTATCTCTTTCCGGATTTATGGTTGCCGGCCCCGTCGTCTTTGGTAAGCACGTTAAAAATGTGCCTGAAGAATACAGGTGGCAATTTCGTCGCAGATGGTATCTCACCACAGGAATTGTCTTTGGAGTTGGCATGTTTATACACAATAAGATCATGTATATGCCATTCGATTTTTATGATTTCATTTCGGTCGTATTATTTTGGCCTTTAGGCATTTTTATTGCTGTGATTACTGCTGACATCGGTGGCATGATCTTTATGCTCGTTGCAGCAGCTGCATCTTTTCTGATATCAGAATTCTATGCGGCAACGTATCCGAATAGAGCTGGCTCTCCATAGAGCCGGCTTTTTTGTTGAAAATTCTTGGTAGTTGCAATTATTTTGCGTGCTATAATCTTTATTATGAATATGCCATCGAGAAAAACGATTACGGCTTCTATTTTTATTGGATTTGTTCTTTTGTTTTTGGGAGCATTGGGTTGGTACTTTGGGGCACCCTTTTTTGATAATAATTCTAGCTCTGAATTTTCTGAAGAAGGTGAATCCCGAGGGTTTACTTTTTTTCCATTTGGGCGTGGCAGTGGCGATGTGCAACCAACGTTTCCGGTAACGGACCCAAATGAAAGTACAAATACAGGAGGTGACGTTTTGCCTAGTGGAGAGCAACCACAAATTCCAGTTGATCGTTTTCGAAACATTTCTTCTGAACCAACCGCCGGTGCATTTATTTTTAGAAGACAGGTTGGAGGTAATTCGGTATTTGATACAGGACGAACTATCGAAACTGCTATCCGGTATGTATTAGTTGAGTCAGGCCACGTATATGAAGCCGAGGAAGATACACAGATCGTAAAACGTATTTCGAATACAACTATCCCTAGAATTTCAGAAGCACATTTTGCTGATTTTGACTCAATCATTGTCCGGTATCTTGATCCAACCACTGATGTCGTAAGAACATTCTCAGGGTCATTAGTCTCTCGAGAAGAAGTAGAGGGAGAAGACGAAGGAGAACTGCAAAAACTTTCAGGAGTATTTTTGCCTGAAGATATTCAAGACATTAGTATTAATAAGTCAGGGGAAGTTTTATACACCCAAAAAACAGGTGCAGGTTCTGTTGCAATTGTTACAGACTTGAGCGGGCAAGAGAAGAAACAAATTTTTTCTTCTCCTTTGTCCGAATGGAAACCTGATTGGTCCAGGCGTGACAATACTATTTCTTTAACACAGTACCCTTCTTACGTTTCTCACGGAGCGACTCAGTTGCTTAACAGAAGCACTGAGGTTGTTACTCCATTTATTTCGGGTAGACGAGGACTTGAGACTCTATTGTCTCCAGACGGGACTCAAGCCCTTGTTTCATTTAGGTCTAATGATGGGTTGTCGCTATTTGTCCGCAATCAAGACGGGCGGTTTATTGATACAGGCCTTAACACGTATGCACAAAAATGTGTGTGGTCGTCTGATAATGTTTTGGCTTATTGTGCGGTTCCAAACAATTCAATTTCTAGCGAAGCCCCAGACCTGTGGTATCAGGGAGTAGAAACATATTCAGATGATGTCTGGCGTGTTCAGGCAACCGATGGTTCTACCAGAGAAGTATTCTCGCCATTTTCTGAAGCAAACGTAACATTGGATATATTTGATATTAAATTATCTGCTGATGAACGATATCTTTATTTTAGAGACAAGCAAAATTTATACCTGTGGTCGTATCTCTTGGAACTGTAATTCACAGGATACTCACAGATTTAGCAAAACAGCGGGGATAACCATCGGTTATCCCCGCTGTTTTTCAATGTAGTATTTGGTTTTTCTGGACAATATGTGGATTCCACAAATTATGCACAGTTTATTAGATATTTTTACCCACAATATTCGTGCTAACCTAAGGTTATGAATATAAAAAAGGTAGTTTATCTTGCCGCAACAATTGTTTTCTTGGGGGTTCTCACTTTGTTGTTTGCAGGCCTTGCAGAAATGTTTGTTTCAAAAGAGCTAGCAGAGTGTCTCAAGTTTGTGACCCCAGTTGTGATTGGGGGAATTGGTCTAGGTTCGCTTTGGTGGAACTGGTTGTATGACAAAGACGGCAACCTTACATGTGACGGACTTTTTAAGAAAATGAGGAAAGAAAAATAAAAACTCCTTGTGGAGTTTTTTATTTTAAAACAAGATCTCGGAACTCTTCATGATTAGTTACGACATAATCAGGTTTGTGACTCAGCACTTCTTCAAAATCATGAGTCAATTCGTTTTGAGGAGGGGTAAATGCACATGTTGCGATACCGGCTGCCTTCCCACCCAGAATGTCCGCGCGAGAATCACCAATAATGATAGCGCTTTCTTTTTCGAATCCAGCCAAGTCAATGACTTTTAAGATTGGTTCTGGATGAGGCTTGTGGTGTGTGATGTCATCTCCGGTAACTATTGTATGAAAGTATTTTTTTAAACCTGTCGAATGCAAACCATTTTCTAGCGCGTGCCTCGAACTTGATGTTACCAGAGCAATCGAGACACCTTCATTCAAGAGGGATTCGATCATGTCAGCTGACCCTGGGTAAGGTTTGGTCTCTTTGCTGTGTTCTTCAACATACGAAAAGAGGTTCTTCACAATATCTTCGAAATCTATTTCCGGGTACTTTAATTTTGCCTTATGGTGCTCGTAGAAAAAATCTGCGACGATCGTTTCGTCGTCTAGGTCGTATCCAATTTTTGAAAGCTCTTGACGCCAGCCACGCAACCAAATATCAATAGTCATGCTTAGTGTTCCATCCCAATCAAATAGCACATGTTTGTATTTCATAGACGTGAATTATATCAACAAACACAAAAGCCTCTAGGAGGCTTTTGTGTTATGTGTGCGGGTGGGGAGAATCGAACTCCCGTCCTCTGCTTGGAAGGCAGATATTCTACCACTAAACTACACCCGCAAGTAGAATAGCTGAGAGTATAGCAAAAATATATAAAAAGCAAAACATACAACTAAATACTTTACTTTTTGTTATTTATATGTATAATATTTTCTAGATTGTTTACATTTACAGAGGAAAGAAGAATGAAGAATCTTACTATAGCTTCAAAATCAGAAAGCAAGAGTATCATCAATAACGATGGAATTCTTGTTGGCGAGATTATTCTCGATTATCGAGCACAAACCAAAACAGTGCTTGTGTGCGGCCCTGCTTCGACCGAAGAGCGATTAGCAATCTTGCGATTAGCGACCTCACATGCTTGTCAGTATTTAGTGGATCGTCAAACCTTTGCGTTTGGGGGTCTTATTACTGTTAATCATGCAGATCGGTCTTTAACCCGTGCAGATTCAGAGCGTCTGATGGACTTCGCAAGAATTCCACCTCAGATTGCTTCTGCAAGCGAGGAAGTGCTCATCCAGCAGCTTTCTGAATTTTCGATTAAGGTATTGGATTTAGTGCATGAGTCATTTGTTGACGCAATGAATGAGATTTTTATATCTCAGCCTGGTTGTCAATGGGAGCTTCTTAATAAAGGAACCTGGCGAAATGATTTAGTGCATGTGAAATTAACTGCTCCTAAATCTCAAAAGTTTACATTTTGGACCGCTGCTGATAAGCCACGACCCGAAGGAGCGTTTGACCTGCATCTTGTTCCAGATTATCATCCAGTGATGAAGGACAAAGAAAGTTCGCATATGATTAATGGAGCCACTAATGCTCTCATTAGGTCAGATGTGATCGACTCAGTCTATGCCCCTGATGATTCAAGAACATCAGATGAATCTTTTGGCACGACCTGGAATCATGTTGAACATCCTTTTTATGCAACTGGAAAAACTTTTGAACTAACGGTTGATACGAGCCATGCTCGGACACAGTCAGGGATAGAAGAGCTTCAAATATTTCTGGCTTCAGTGTTAGGCGGAGATTCCTATGTTTGTGTTTCTGGCGGTTTCCGTGCTCCTATGAAGTGTGCACATAATCGTTTGTTAGAGATAGGTCGCCTTAATGATTCACCTTGGCCGCAGGCCTCTCGTGATCATCGCAAAGGGCATGTTGCACGCGGCTCTGAAGAAAAGTGTGTCTGGGAATACCGCACCTTACAAGAAGAAGGAGCCCTTGATAAAGCCTATGTTCCAGATTGGTTTTTAAAAGAGGACTGGCTTGGAATATACGAAACCGCAGAAGTTCAACCTGGACTTTTTTAGCGTATTTAGCTCGACATGCAACTTGTGTGTCGAGCTTTTTTGTTACAATCACAATCATGAAAAAGAAAGCAGCATTGGTTTTGTCTGGCGGAGTCTCACTCGGGCTAGCACATTTAGGGGTAGTAAAAGTTTTGCAAGATGCAGAATATGAATTTGATGCCATTTACGGTGTGTCCGCTGGGTCAATCGTTGGGGCGGGTATCGCCGCTGGAATGAATACAGATGAGATCTATGATGCGTATATTAATGCAGACTTTGTCGGATTTGGAAAAGACGTCTCAAAGATGAACACCGGACTGTTGCGAGGCGAGAGAATCAGAAACTATTTTAATGAAGTCTTTGAAAATAAAACTATTGACCAGTTACAGGTACGCTTTGTTGCAGGGGCAACGGATTTTGACCGAGGAGAATTTATCACAATTGAAAAAGGGTTGGTGGGGGATGCACTGCGATGTTCCAGTGGACTACCCATGATCTTTGAGCCTTTTTTTCATCCTGAATACAACAAATATCTTGCAGACGGCGGGCTTACACAAAATCTACCTCTCAAGCAGGCTGTAGTAGAATACAAAGGAGACACCATTATCGCCGTGAATGTACATTCACTGGACCCTCTGCCAAAAGATTTTCATAAAAAGAAATTATGGGGACTCAAAAAAGACGTAGTGAAATATCTTCTTCATTCTTTTAACATCATGATGAATAGCCAGTGGATTGATATCACTGATCCACGCGTCCAATTAATTGAGCCAGATTTGTCTCAATTTAATTTTTTGGCAATCAGAGAAAAAACCATGAAAGAAATTATTGAAAAAGGAGAAAAGTCTGCACTTGAACACTTAGCTAAATTAGAAAATTAATTTGACTGTATATCAAATATATAGTATTTTAAAAGCACATCAATTTTAGGGAGAAACGATATGAAAAAATTGATCCTTGCTCTTTTTGCAGCCACAGCATTAGCGGGATGTGATACTTACATGCTGCAAGGAGATTATGAATGTGATAATTCCGTCGTGACCGGTCAGGTTGTAAATACAATCAACCAAAACTTAAAGAAAATTAACCAAGAGAAAAAGGCATTTTATCTTGAGCGTTCACCAGGTCAGGTTGTCTACATCGAAACAGAAGACAGCGAACTGACTGAGTTGAATGATTCATACTACTTTACTACAGTAAAAGTTTGTGAAGCAATTGGCGATTGTGCACCTAACCAAAACCTGGACGCATGCGTCTTCATTGAATCAGAGCTGCAGGGTTACACGCCGCGCTTCTGGACAGATTACGACGATGGGGTTGTGTCTGCGATGAGACAATTTATGACGAAAGATATTCGGTATCTTGTGCCAAAGCACAATTATTGAAAAACAATAAAGCATTCGAATTAGAGTGCTTTTTATTTATAAAATGAATTTGACTTATTAACAAATAAATTGTAAATTTATCTTTAGAAATTTTAGAGGAGAAAAACATGATTATTCCTATTACACAGGAAGATCTTAGTGTGCATCTTGAAAAAGCACAAAAGCTTATCAGCGACACCCGGTTTAACGGAGTGACTCTGGAAGATGTACTTGGTTCTTTGACAGACAATCAACCTTTTAATTCAGTTCCTGATCAAAGACTAATCCAGTCGGTATTACGAGGAGCACAAATTGCCCTTGAGGTGGCGCGACGCTATCATGCCGAGTCAGGTCTAGATGAATTACATACAAGACCGAAACGAACGAGCACAATAAGGCAAGAATATTCACAAAAACTCAAGACTTCATCATCGATTTCTGGATTTGTATTTTCAAGTTACATTTTGGCGACTCTAGCAGAGCATGTTGACCATACTACTGCTGGTGAGATCAAATTAGACATCAGTGATTTGCCTTCGGGGGGCCCTTTTGAGACTCTTGTTGGTCTCATGACAGTCCTTGGTCAGGCGGTAAAATCGCTCTCACACGACGATCGTAAACCAACAGAAATTGCATATGCCTATTTCCGTCAGGTGGCAGAGTTGATCAAAGACTCTCACGAGGATCTGAAATATACTCGACCATTTGTTGATCATACATTTCAGTATGAAGAATCAGATTTTACGATCAATGGTTTTACTGTCGATACCGTGATGTTGCGACCAAAGGTTTCTTTCAGACGTTTCGACATGGACAAGATCGTCAGTAATCGTCGTGCAAAAAACCAAACGGTGCGAACGATTGATCACATGCTTTGCTACGATTTTCAGACCGGGAAAAATCCAGTCTTGGAATTGGGCGGCTTTGCTAGTCTCAGTATCATGGAATCAGAGCCGGGTTCTGGCAAGACATTGCTAGAGCGAGCAGGCAACACCATGTTTGTAGACAAAGCATCAGCTGTAGGTGTTCCACATCAAGTGGTTGCATTTACTGCGGAAGAAATTCTGAGCTCATATCAAGCAAAGTCTGGCGAACAAATGCGGGCGAGATTTGATCTTATTAATAATGCGCAACTTTTGACCCGGGCAACGATGGACGATGCTGATCAGTTAGTTCTGGATCGTGGTTCCAGCGAAAGTAGTGAGGCAACACAAGGGGCAGTCAGCGTAGCGCTGACTCAACTAGACGGTGTCTTTTCTCAAAGAAATGGGAACTGGACACTCACCCTTTTGACGAACTTATTGCACCGTATTGATCCAGCAATAGTGTCTCGTGCAGACAATATTGTTTCAATGCCGGGCCCTGAGACCAAAGAAGACATGATGGATTTGGCAAAAATCTTGATTGGTGACGATTTTGTTGATTCAGGCATTGCTGATCCTGAGGGGTACGAATACTTTGCTACGCAAAAAATTCAAAGCCTTTCGGGCGGCAAGGATACGTACGCCAAACCAAAACATCCAGTGATTCTCGAGGCCTTTGAGGAAGCTTTGAGGTTATCCGGATTTGGTCCAGACGAACTCATTACATTTATTGGCAACTGGTTTGTTGCAATTAAAGAGAGGCATTCGTCATTTCAAGGCCGAAATATCCAAAAGATATTTGGTTCTGCCAAACGTCGTACAATGGATTTTGATTTCCCATCCGATCTATTTTCTGACCGAAAGCATTTTATTGATTACGGTTATGACAAGCGTCTGGCAATGATCAAAGAGTGGCGGAAAGAAAACATGAAAGGACAAAGCTATACGGAAATTATCATTGAAGAAGCTTGTCATCATCTCGACACCATGATGAACATTAGTGAAAATCAATTCAGTAAGGACGTCGAAGAGGCTACGTATCGTATGCGCGTTAATGAACAGGCTCAGAGAAATAGTTTTTCGGATGATGAATTGAAAGAAACGTACGAATTTCTTAAAGAAAAGTTCGAGAAAGATGAGCACGCTCCAGCGTGAAGATTGTTTGATTTAAACCCCCATTACATGGGGGTTTTTTCTTTAAAATAATTATAAATTAATATTGACTCATTAACAAATAAATGCTATTATTAATTCAATTCGCACGTTTTGTGTGAAGGAACGTTCTTTGACAACAAAATAGGAGAAGAAAGGAACAAAAAATGAAAAACTCAATTTTCAAAACAGTGGGAGTTGCACTTGCAACACTCACGTGCTTTTTAGCTGTGTCTCCGGCTGCACACGCAGGTGTGCAAACAGAGACACCAAAACCCTTGTCTGAGCAATCGATGCCGACAACGGGAAACTACAATACCGATAACGTACAGCGCATGCCGGTTATTGCATGGGGTGCTGATTTGGCAACCATTCATGCTAACGGTGGTGCAACCACAGCGAGTGGATCGTATATGGATCGTGCAGGGCTTGATATAAAGCTCTATCGCCAAGACGACTTTGCTCAACAGGTTCGGGATTTTAAATCCGGCAAAACAAATTACCTGCGAGGAACCGCCGGTATGATTTTTGCAGCCTCAGATGTGTTATGTGATGACAACCGGACATGTCCGGAAGTCATTTATAATATGTCACGTTCAGCCGGCGGTGACGCTTTGGTTGTGCGAGGTGGAATAAATAACATCTCAGATTTGCGTGGAAAGACTATTGGTCTCCAGCTATACGGTCCCCACCAGAGGCTTCTGACAGAAGTCCTGGCGTTGGGTAATCTCAAGCCAAGTGATGTAAATGTTAAATGGTATCGGGATCTTGACGTAAATGGTCAACGCTCAGCAAGTCATGCTTTCGAAGCAGGCGAAGTTGACGCGGCATTCGTGATTATTCCGGATGCGTTACTGTTCACTGAGGGTGATGCAGCAATTCGTGGAGCAAAAACGGTCTTTTCGACCAAGTCTCTCGACTATATCATTTATGATTTGATTGCTGTTCGGCCTGATTATGCAAAAGCGCAACCTGAAAAGATCGCCGCGGTTACTTCAGCTCTGCTGAAAGCCAACGAAGATCTTCGAAGTGTCATCTCGAACAAAAATAGTTCGGGTTATGACAAGATTGTGCGCGATGGAGCAGACCTGCTTTTAGGAGCCGGTAATGATCCAGAGATGCAGGCAATTGTAGCCGACATGTATATGTTTGATGCCAAAATGCAGGGATGGACAGGGAATGTTCGATTCCTTACAGGTGAGTCAGATGGTAAACGCGAGTCAATTTCTCTGCAGTCAATTGCAGGACCAACTGGCCAAACATTTGCTCAACTGAATTTGGTTGAAAACGCATCTGCGCCTAAGCAGGTAACTGTATACAATCATAACTGGAAAGCATTGCAGTCGGGTCTTTCTGAGAAGTTTGGTGTTACCGCACCAACACTCAATAAGACTGTGGTTACTCGTGTTATTCAAAATCGTTCTAAGAGCGGCACATTGGATAATGACAAAATCGTAGAATTTCCTATCTTTTTTGGAGCTAACCAAACAGAATTTTCGGCAAACCAGTATGCATCTGATTTTGACCGCGTGATGGAACTTGCCTCTCGAGGCAGTGGTATTGCGATTGTCATGGAGGGTCATTCTGATCCAGTCGAATACTTGCGTAAAAAACACAAAGACGGCGTTGCGCCATCTCAGTATAAGCAAATTCAGCAAGCTGCTAAGAATCTTTCTCGGGAGCGTGCAGAATCTGTGAAGCAAGCAATTCTGGACTATGCAAAATCACAGGGTGTTCGGATTTCATTCGAAGACGCAGTGATTATTGGTCACGGCGTGGCAAAGCCTGTTAATGGCACATGCCAGTGGGACTATAATGGTCGTTCGGTTTCTGATCCGTGTAAGCCTGAAAACCAAACTATGTTTGAGCAAAATCGTCGAGTCGAGTTTTCACTCGTTGTAGTGGAAGCCGAATCTGACGTATTTATCGATGACTTTTAGGTTAATGGAATTACGGAGAAAAAACATGAAACGTTATACATCATTTGCAATTATTGCATCACTTGCTCTTGGAGCCTGTGAAGCAAAGCAAGTTGAAGGAACGCCACCCAGTCCGTCATACTCGGAAGCCCCAGTTATTGATACTGGTATTCCGATTTGGCCTTCGGTTATCGAAGATGCACAGCTTACATCAGGACCGGACTTTAGTTTATCTAAAGATCCATTCACGACAAATATCGTTGTTGCCGTTGATACAAGCGGCTCAATGGGTGGTGAGTGTTCTGGTTCCCGGAAGATTGATTCTGCAAAAACTGCTATTCGCACGTTTTTGCGATCACTTCCTGCTGATGCAGCAATCGGAGTCGTCGAGTTTGGTAACTCAACCGGTGTGGTTGAACCTTTAGCTTTTGACAACATCGAGCTCGTCTCGAGTTCTGTTAATGCCTTGAGTTCTGGTGGGGGAACCCCCATGACGAATGGCATTCAGATTTCATACAACGAATTAGTTCGTCGTGGGGTCAAACAGCAAGGGTACGGGTATTATCATTTGATAGTGCTCGGTGATGGTGCTCCAGATAACACTCGGTCTACCGTTAAGGAATTAGATCGTATTGCAATGGAAACACCTATCAATGTCCACACGATTGGTTTTTGTGCTGATTTGGGTGTCCTCGACCGTGAGGGCGTCCAATACCGCGAAGCCAGCAATGCAAAAGACTTGGTTTCCGCATTTTCTGCGGTCCTTGCTGAATCAACGGTAACATTTACCGGCAGCGGAGGATTCCAAGACTTTTAATTCAGTGAATTGGATTCGGGCTGTGCCCGAATCCGCCACAGACATTAGGAGAAACAAAATGAAACCTATCCATATTTTTGGTGTGGTTATATTTGCCCTCATTATTGTCTCTGGTGTGATATTTGGTGCTCGTCTCTTTTTAGAAGATGAACATCGAGGAGCAACCAGCGACAGAGGGAAAACTAAAACCGAATTTGTTGTCGGGATGGACTCGTGGCCTGGTTACATGCCACTTTGTTCAGACAGATTGCAACACCAATTATATAAATCTGAGAAGATCGACATACGATGCGTCTCAGATGGCGGTAATTATGCAGAGCGCATGGAAAAATTGGCCTCAGGTGAATTAGATTTTGCGGTTACAACTGTAGACGCACATCTTTTGACTGGGCCCCAAGAAAAATTTCCAGGCGCAATTGTCATGGTTATCGATCAATCAAAAGGTGGTGACGCCATTGTGGCGTGGCCAGACAAAGTTAACGGTATTAACGATCTTGGAACAACTGATGGTTGGAAAGTGGCGTTTACGCCTGATTCCCCATCACATCAACTACTGCGAAGCGTTGGAAACGATTTCGGTATTTCAACACTCTTATCTGACGGAAACTGGAAAGTAGAAGCAGATGGAGCAGGTGATGCATTACAAAAATTTCTCAAGCGAGAAGTGGATGTAGCAGTTGTTTGGGAGCCACATGTCACAGCAGCAGTTGCCGCTGGAGCAAAGGTGATTCATTCATCTGATGCAACAGACAAGGTAATTGTGGACGTACTATTGGTCAATCGTGACTTAGTACGCCCGAGCACGAAAGAATACGCCCAAGTCCAATCGGTCTTGCGCGAATATTTTTCTGCTTTGCGCGATATTCGTGATGACAGCAACATTATGTTGAAAGAAGCGCGATCATTCGTTAAGACATATGGCGGTCAAAGACTCTCTGATTCAGAACTCCAATCGATGCTCGATGGTGTTCAATGGATTAATCTTCGTGATAACGGAGAGTCTTGGTTTGGTATCGGGGGTGAATCCCCATACTACGGGCTTCGTGAAGCACATGAGTTTGCTCTGACTATTATTCGGTCTGAAAAAGGTGAAGATTTTCTTTCCCTCTTCAGAGCTGAACAAGTCATCCTGAGTGATCTTATATCTACCCTCTATAAAGATGGTGGATATCTTGGTGAGGCAGGCACAACCGAAACTGATCCATTACGGAAAGCTTTTGGTGGCCTGACGGAAACTGAGTGGAATCGTCTACGGACGGTTGCATCTCTAAAGTCACGCCCTGTTATCTTTAGATCAGGAACAACTGATTTAGATGAGGGCTCGCGTCGTGCACTTGCTGAGGCCATGGAAGATTTTAAGCGTTATCCAAAATCTCGCTTAGAACTTCGTATTGGATATCGTACTGGGGCAACCCAAGACGAGACACAAGTCGCACAAGATCGTTCTCAAGAGCGAGCACTAGCGGTACAAAACTACATCATTGATACATTTGGGGTCGACCCAGATCGTATTCGTGTGTATGTACCTGCACCACAAGACCTGCGTTCTATGATTCGGCAACGAAGTGGCGAAAGTCGCCGGGCCTATATGGCTCGTCTGAGGCAGGTGGAACTGGTGTTAAAAGCAACACCACTGTAAAGAAAGGAGAGTGTGTATGTCGAAAAATCTTTCGACAAACCCATTTTCACAACGTTCAATCAGTAAGCATGTCAAAACAAAGGCAACAAATAATGTCGTTACCCTTGGTTCCGGAGCATTTGCTTTGGGAATTGTGGGGATAACGGCTGCTGCCACCGGAGGGTTACCTCTCTGGGCATTGCTTGCTGCTGGCGGTTGTGGATTGGTGAGTGTCGGTAGTCTAACTAACGACCTCACTGCCAGAAAGCATTCGATTGTCAGTCGGTATTTGCAAGAGGCTAAACAGTTTCTTGCAGAGAAAGCTGATCGTCATGCACAATCTCTCTTGGTTCGCGCGGAAGACTCAGGTAATGAAAAAGCTATACAGCAGATTCAAGAACTAGAGACTTCCTTCCGTGATTTTCGAGAATTAGTAGACGGCAAGTTACAAGACTCAGGTTTTGCACATGCTCGTTTTATTGGTTCTGTTGAACAAGCTCGTGAAGAAGCACTTTCAATGATCGAAGAAATTCTCGATAGCCTTGATGCTATTGAGAGTATCCCCGATGACTTAGGTGATCGGGTTGATTCGTCAAATGATCGTGTCTCTGAGCTACGACGAGAGAGGTTGGGACATAAAGACAGGGTATATGCTCGAATTGACGAGCTATATGCCGGGGTCGAACACTGCCTGACAAAAATTTCAGAGTTGTCTATCAAAATTCCCCGCATAGGGAAGGGTGATAATTCTGATGCTGTATATCAGCGCAGTTTAAGAGAGTTAGAGAGTCTAGGCTCTCTTGCACAAACAATCAACAGAGAAACATAGAAAGGTATATTATGGTTTCTACAGCAATGGCCGCCGATGTGGCGGCTCAGGAAATCCAATCGGTTCAGCCCAAGAAATTTACACTTGATGTGAATAGAATTGAGTCTGAAACAAAGCCGGTTGTGGTTGCCGATCCGGAAATGCATGAACGTGCAAACGGTTTGATTGAGTCGCTTTTGGCGATGGATCTTGATGCAGATCAAGAGGCAATCAAAACCGAAGTCTCACGTGCTGGCTCTAATTTGTTGCGAGGTGGAGGACGCAAAAGCGAACTTCTCAGTGCAAAAATGAAAGAGCTAATGCAAGACAAAACTGGTGGCGAAAACGTTGCCAACGATTTGATTGCACTTCGAGATGAGGTTTCAAAACTTGATCCGGGCCGTGTGAATTTTTCGCCGGGCGGGATCGGTCGATTTGTCGAAAAAATGCCAATTATTGGTGGGAGAGTGAAAAAATATCTCAACCAGTATGAACGCGGTGATGTGGTTATTAACCAAATCGCTGACGGCCTGCGGGCTGGCCAAGCCAGACTCGAAAATGACAATGTGATCTTGCGTGATGACCAGGCTGAATGGCGGATGGCCTCTATTGCCTTGAAAAAGGAAGCAGAGTTCCTCAAGTTAGTCAGCGATCAGTTGCAGTCTCGTATTGCAACTATGGAAAATCAAGAACATAAAGGTTTTCTGCAACGTGAAGTGGTATTCCCACTGATGAAGACTCACAGTCGGCTTTTAACTGCAGCAGCAGTTGATCAGCAGGGTGTTTTGTCCGCAGAAGTCCTGGTTCGTGCAAACACGGCACTAATCGAAGGCATCGAAGATGCGCTCTACGTGACCATCCGTGCACTACGCATCGGTGTCACTCTTGCCGTCGCTCTTGCTCACCAGAAAAAAGTTCTAGGTGGGCTTGAAAAGACGCAAGACATGACCAACAAAATGCTGGAACGTAACGCAGACATGCTTGGTACTCAAGCAGCTGACGTTTATAAACGTGCTAGTGGTGTTGGTGTCAATGTTGATACATTGCAAGCAGCAATGGACAAATCCATTGCGGCCATCAAGTCTTTGGATGATTTCCGTATGGAAGCCATTCGAACAATGTCAGGCCAGATCAAGCAACTTGAGCAGGTTACTGACAATGGTGAAAAAGCAATTCGTGAGATGGAAGCAGGCAACAAGATTGCCGATGACGTCTCTACAGCAGGCTTCTTTGCATATGCGCAGAAGGCTGCCTAACACTCTATTCTGCAGCCTTCGTGGCTGCCGAAACCTCATTACGTAATTTTTGAGAAAGGAAAAAAAATGAAACGTAATTTTCTGTTGACTACAACAATGGCGATCACTCTAGCACTTGGTGCTTGTGGTGATTCTTCGAAACCGGCAACTCAAACTCCGGCCCCTGCTGCGACATCGTCAAATGTTGTGATGGGTAGTGGAGATACTTGTCGTTTCGCTTGGTCGCATTACACCGGCTGGGAACCAGTCTACATGATGCAATCAGAAGGGATCGCAGAACGAATGGGCGCGAAATATAATGTAAATATTACGATTTCGCCGCCAATGGACTATGTCGAATCGTTGACGCAGTTCGCTGCGGGAACATTTGATTTTGTGACTTCAACCGGCATGGACGCATTGACGATTCCTGCCGCCGGAGGCACAGTCACTGACTATATCGTTGCAGGTGATTTTTCAAATGGCAACGACGCAATCGTGGTAATCGATCCAGCCGGCTCGATCCAATCTGTTGCTGACCTGAAAGGCAAGGAGGTTATCCTTGTTGAAGGATCAGTGTCAGACTTCATGCTTTCGAAAGCTTTGGATGATTATGGCTTATCTGGGTCAGATGTTGTTCGCAAGAACACAAGTGATGCAGATATCGGTTCTATTCTGGCTACTGCTTCTGACGGAACAGTTGCTGTGACATGGAACCCGATCGTACTACAAACACTCGAAGCTCGGAAAAATGATGGCGCCCGAAGTGTCTTTGATTCATCACAGACACCTGGCCTTATCATGGATGGTATTCTGGCAAACGATGGTGCCACTGAAGCCTGTCGTTATGCAGTTACTGCAGCCTGGTATGAAGCCGTCTCTCTGATTCCGCAGTCGCGCTCAGCAAATGCTGATCCGGCGGCATATGAAAGAATGGCCCGCTTTGCCTCTGGTAATGCGGCAAACTCAGTTGAGCTCTTTGATGCCCAGCTGGGGACGACCCGGATGTTTTACACACCAATGGACGGTATTTCTGTAATGGAAAGCCAGCAGCTAAAAGACAACATGGAATTCATCCGTGAGTTCGCAGCTGGTTCTGGGTTGATTGACAGCGCAGACGTCGTCGGTGTTTCGTTCCCGGACGGTTCCGTTCAAGGGGGTTCAAACGTAAAATTACGTTTTACTTCCAAATATATGAACGGCGTTCGTTAATTTTTCTCCTATGAGGACTCCCTTTCTGGGGGTCCTCAGCGTCACAGGATGTGTGTCCTGTCTGATGAGTCCAAAAGGACGAAACGCAGTTGTTCATTTACATACAATATACGACAATGTTTTTAATGTATGTGAAACGATATTGTGTAGGGCAGATATGGTCTTCACAATATCGTTTCACATGAGGCGATTTTAAAACTCGCCTTAACGATAGAGAGGAGTTAATATGAGAAAAAAATCTATCTTTGGTCTTTATGGCCACATTAAACAGCCGTGGAATTTCCTGTTAGGGGTAATTCCAATTGCATTTTTATTCATAGGATTTCAGGTTTTGAGCTGGAATTATCTTGCTGATAATCCTGACGGAAAACTATTCCGTGGGTGGGAAAACGTATTTGCAGCTTTGCATCGGATGGCAACAGTCAAAGATGTTATGTCTGGTGAATATTTGTTATGGAGCGACATGTTCGTGACATTAAAGCGCCTACTCGTCGGGTTAGGGTTAGCAGTTTTCTCTGCTGCTTTGCTCGGGGTTCATATGGCGTTCTTCCCATGGATTCGGGCAATCTTTTTGCCGTTTATCCGTCTTGTTTCCAATCTGCCGGTCATCATTGTGATCTCAATTGTCTTGCTACTAGCAGGTACAGGAGAGTTCTTTAAGGTGGCGATGGTATTTCTTGGAACTGTGTTTTTGTTGAGTCGTGACATCTTTCGATCAGCTGATGCTGTATCAAGACAACGGGTTACCAAAACATTGACACTTGGTGCATCGCCGCTTGGTGTTATTTACCGAGTGATGCTGCCTAGGTTGGCACCAGATATCATTGCCGCAATCAGACTTGCTTTGCCAGGCGCATGGATTTATGCATTGGTGAGCGAGATGACGATTTCTACTGATGGTCTTGGCTATCGAGTCGCAGTCATGCGTCGGCACATGGAAATGGACGTCATTATTGGGTACGTATTGGTGGTTTCACTACTGGCGATACTTATCGATTTTGTCTTAAAGACAATTTCTGAGAAACGTTATCCATGGCACAACCCGGAGGGTAAATAACAATGACCACCACAGATAAACTTGAAAAATTGATCGATGATTTAGATCAAAAAACAGTTGGTTCACCTAGAGAATATGTTTTACATCTATTAGATGTACACAAATCTTATGACGATGGTCGTGTCCAGGTTTTACATGATCTTGATCTCAAAATTACCGAAGGCGAATTTGTAACTCTTGTTGGTCCATCTGGATGCGGCAAGTCAACACTTTTGCGAGCGGTTTTGGGTGAAGAAGATGTTACCGAAGGCACTGCGACAATTCGTGGTTCTGCAATTAAGACGCCGGATGTGACACGAGGAATTGTCTACCAAGACCATTCTTTGTTCCCGCATTTAACAGCATGGCAAAATGTCATGATGGGTCCGAAATTGCAGCAGTCGTGGTGGAAATTCAAAAAAGTTTCTGAGGCAGACAAGCAGTTGGCACGAGAATACCTCGAGCGAGCAGGTATGTCTGAACACCTCGACAAGAAACCATATGAGCTTTCCGGCGGTCAAAAACAACGTATCGCGATCATTCAAGCATTGATGGCTAAACCAGAAATTTTATTGATGGACGAACCATTTTCTGCGCTAGATGAGACAACTCGTGAAGATATGCAGCTGCTGCTGCTTGAGCTATATGAACAGACTGGCATGACCATTTTGTTTATCACTCATGATCTGACTGAGGCGTTATATCTTGGAACCAGAAACATTGCTTTGTCCCAATACTATGTTGACGGACGAGGTGATGAAACAAAAGGGGCCAGGATAGTTTCTGATATTCGGCTGCGTGAAATTGGTACAGCGATTTCTCCAAGTGAGAAGTCGTCACCGAAATTACATGCATTGAAAGATAAAATCCGTGCTGAGGCATTTGATCCTGACCATATTAGACATGCAAAGGACTTTACGTTGACTCATCCGGATTCATTTCAAACACTAACCGAGCGCGAAGCCGCTGTCGTATAGAACCATAAACCCCACCTTGGTGGGGTTTTTTCTTTGGTAAAGCAAAAACGATGCGTTCACATCGTTTTTGCCTTTGGTGCACCCGCCAGGACTCGAACCTGGAATGACGGTTCCGAAGACCGTAGTGATATCCATTTCACCACAGGTGCATGTTCGGTTGAAATAGCTTCCTAATAATGAGTGCAAATTTTTTAACGGTCTGTGACCGTAGTGACTATGGTTTTATTTGCATTTCACCACAGGTGCATATTTCGGTTTTTTGATCGCACCTGTTATTTACATTTTTCGTAGGTGCATATTCAGTTGTGCGCGCATTATACATAGTTTTAAAAATAAAGAAAAGCTTGTATGATGAACTATACTCATGGGAAAGAAATACACAAAGCATCTGCAAATTGGGCAGATGGGTGAAAATATTGCCTGCGAATTCTTAAAGAACAAAGGGTTTTTGATAGTTGAGACAAACGCGAGGCAAAAGTGGGGAGGACTCGACATTGTTAGTAAGAACAAAAAGACAGGGATAACTCACATTGTTGAGGTCAAGACAGTGCGTGGCGCCAAAGGCGCCACGCTGGTATCCCCGTCAGAAAACCTTACTCGCGCAAAATTAGAAAAACTAGAGAGGGCAGCAATATTATATTGTCAGGAGAATTGTATACAGGATTGGCAACTAGATATGGTCCTTGTTTGGCTTGATGAAGATAACCGTAAAGCAGAAATTAGACACGAACAAATTTTTTGACAAATACTAAATTTTTCCGTATTATTCTTTTTAGAAAAGAGTGGAGAATAAACATGTCTCAAAAAAATGATGACAGTCAGACAAATTTATTGATTGAGTTATTACAACATCGCCTCGATAACTATGGATGGGCACCACCCAAATATCGTAGGAATAAGATGGTTATTGCAAAGCATTTTAGATCAATGATTGAGAATCAAGATTTTGATCTCACGGCCCACGCTCGGGGATGTAGTGTCGCAACCCCATGTTACAAGTGCTCCTTTTTTGCTGAGGTGCGTTCAAGTCGGTTAGATGCGTTTGAAATTATTAGACTGTGTTCAAAAATTGCTGGAAGTGATTTGGCCAAAATCTTTTCAAGAACGAAGGGAGTTCGAATTACGCACTATGATGTTCGTTATGCATATAATCTCGTGCGAGCAACATTAATTCACCGAGCTAATTTTTTAGAAGATTTTGCAGAAATGACAAAGGAAGAATTCATGACTCCTAGCGGTCTGGCACTTTCTTCGTATTTAGATGTATCAAATTTGCTGGCTGCTCATGGACTGGTTTTCAAGGGAGAAGATCGTCCCTGGATTATCGAGTCAGCTGATGCCTTGAAAGACGATGATATAGCTGCCCTTGCCTTTGTTTCAAAAAAGCTTGGGATCCAACCAAGACAAATCGCCCAGTAAGGGCGATTTTTTAATGACATTGAATTGGTCCGACCAGAAAATCTGATCGCATGGTCCGGGCGATGTTTTCATCAATGGCTCGATTTTCTCTGATAGTTTTTTCAGACAATTCCCATCCGGGAATATTAGATTGTTCAATCATTTTTGCAGTAACGTGGACGACATTTGGAAAATCCGCAATTGACCCGTAACGCTGTTTTGACATAAGAGCTCCTTTTCTTTGCTTTTTGTATCATAACAAAAACGCGAGCCGGTCGGCTCGCGTTTTTATTTTGGTTTTAGATTTTTCCAACCAAATCAATCCCCGGCTCAAGAGTATCTTTTCCTGGTTCCCACGATGCAGGACATACCATTCCGTCGTTTTCTGCTACAAATTTTGCAGCTTTAACTTTTCGTAATAATTCTTGTGCTGATCGTCCGATTGAGTTGTCATTTACTTCTGATAGTTTCAGGACTCCTTCTGGGTCGATAACAAATGTTCCACGGAGAGACATCCCTTCGTCTTCGATGTATGTGTCAAAAGTCATACACATCTCACCTGTTGGGTCTGCTGCCATTGGGTAGGTAATTTTTTTGATCGCCTCCGAGTGATCATGCCATGCCTTGTGTGTGAATACTGTATCTGTTGAGACAGAGATGACTTCTGCTCCTTCGGCTTTGAATAGTTCATAGGCATTTGCCATTTCTTCTAATTCCGTGGGACACACAAATGTAAAGTCTGCAGGGTAGAAAAATAGAATTAACCATTTTCCTTTGTAATCTGAGATTTTTGCTTTTTTAAATTCGTTATTGTGAAAATATTCGAATTCTAAATCTGGTACCGGGAACCCAACATGTGCGTGCATCGGTGCTGTTTTTTCTGAATGTTCCATAATAATGTTTCAGTTATTTTTCTTTTAATCTAACGTTTTGCATTATATCATTGGCATATATATGAAGCTACGAAATATCTTACCCACTTTATTCACAAAAAAGAAGAAGGCCCTGGTAATTGTGGGACCAACTGCGTCAGGAAAATCTTCTTTGGCTATTGAGGTTGCAAAGAAATACAATGGTGAGATTATTTCATGTGACTCGAGGCAAATATACAAAGGGCTCGAAATCTTTTCAGGTGCAGTTACTGATGAAACATCTGATGGTGTGAAACACCATATTGTTTCACTAGTAGAGCCAGGCGAAACATTTTCGGCTGATTGTTTCACAAAAGAGGCGCTCAGATATATTGATCAAATAACAGAAAAAGAAAAATTACCAATAGTTGCTGGAGGTACAGGGTTTTGGGCGCAGTCATTGTTGTATGAATCAGTGTTCCCTCAGGTTGAGCCAGATTATGCGTTTCGTGAAACACTAGAGAGTTACACAATAAAAGATTTGTTAGAAATGTTGAAACAACAAGACCCAGAACGTGCCAAGACTGTTGACCCTCAGAATAAAAAGCGGATCATTCGTTCATTAGAGATAGTGCGCGCGGTTGGTAAGGTGCCACGTGCCAAGCATGTTTCACGCAAAGGTTACACATTTGTTTTGGTTTATCTTAGTCCAGAAAAAGAAATTTTAGACAAGAGGATAAGAAACAATGTTTCGGCAAGGATGGACCAAGGATTGATCAAAGAATCAGAGCAAGCTTTGGCTAATTTGAACGAACAACAAATAATCGAATTGGGCCTTGGATTTAAACATGTTTTAGATTTGCAAAGTGGTAAAATCAGCCGAGCTGATTTTGCCGCCCTCATGGTTCAGCAAGAGATTGGTTATGCCAAGCGCCAGAAAACTTTTTTTAAAAAACTTTTTAAAAAATACCGGGGACCAAAAATTCACATAACAGATATGGATTCACATGTGCGCCTGAAAAAAACAGAGTCTCTGTTATAATTAGACCTTAGAGGACCTTTGCAGCAGCACTGGTCTTTTCTCTTGCAAAAATGAAACAACAAGGAGACAAGACATGCAGCAAGATATACAAACAATGGAAGATGTTTACAATATTGAATTAGGAGAGTTTCACCCTTTTGCTTCTTTTGCAGAAAGTTCAGGGATGGTGAGATGTTACATCGAAGACGCTTCGGTAACCGAAGGCGGGACCGAACCTTGGAACAGTCCGCACCTGTTTGAAACAGGGAGAAAGAATCATTTGCCCGATGGTGCGCGCGAGTATGTTGCTTTATTATTTTGGACAAATGGAGTTGTGCCAAAAGTAGGAGAGCTAGTAGGTGATTTTCTTGCAAGATTACAAATTCATAATCGTAGGCTCAGACAATTACCTGAGGGCTTGATAGAGAAATTCTCTCAGCTGGAGATATCTCACGGCGTTTAGGTACAACTGGCACCAATAAGGTGCCAGTTTTTTGTTGATTGCTGCGAACAGAAAGGGTGATATACTTTTTATATGAAAAGACTAGCAATTGTTTTGTGTTTTGTTTTTGCGCCAGCATTTGTTTCAGCACAACTGGTGCAACAAGACGTTTCAGTTGATATCACTCCTTCATCTCCTGAGCCGGGGGATCGTATTTCTATTGTTATTGAATCATTTGCCGTCAGCCTTGATCGATCTCAGATTTCGTGGGTTCTGGATGGGGCTGTTGCTCAAAAGGCAGTCGGAGATAAAGACTTTGGTTTTACCGCTGGTGCAATAGGAACTACACATGATTTAAAAATCGTAATTGAGACACCTGCATCCGGAACTATCACCAAAGAGGTGACCATCAGGCCAGCGAGTGTTGATCTATTGTGGGAAGCCATTGATTCATATGTCCCACCTTTATATAAAGGAAAAGCATTAAATGCGCACGACAGTGGAGTTCGTGTTGCAGCCCTGCCGTATTTTGTTGATGGCGCCGGGAGACAAATAAATCCAGAATCACTTATTTATACATGGACCGTGAACAAAAAAGTTCAACAAAGTGCATCCGGATTTGGGAAAAATACATTTTCATTCCCTGGGCCTTCATTGTACCGAGATTCACTTGTAACCGTTGACGTTGAATCACCAGATGGATCGTGGACAGCCAGGAGGTCTCTTAATTTAGAAGCACAACCTCCAAAAATTTTGTTTTATCAAAAAAATCCACTGTTTGGAATTGCACTACTGCGACCTTTTGATTCAGGGATAACTACACTGACCGAAGACGAGATGGTGGTCCGTGCAGAACCATATTTTTTCTCAGACATAACCAACAGGCAAGATGTTGATTATGATTGGCGAATTGATGGAAAAGAAATTTTAACTATTGGAAACAGAAACGAAATTAACGTTCGGCGGCCTGAGGTTGGATCAGGGCGGTCAAGCATCTCACTTGAAATCAAACACATCAGAAAAATTCTACAGTTTGCAAGAAATTCATTCACCATGTTCTTTGACGATAGAGAGCCATCAGAACAGCCATCTGAAAATCTCGGAGACGTAAACTTCTTTGGAAACTAAAAAAGCGCGCCACGGGCGCGCTTTAATTTTTTAGTTTCCAACAAACATGAATTGGAACATTTGTTGCCAGCTTTCTTTTTTAAATATCCATTTAATACTCGCTATTGCAACAAACATGCTCAAGCTTATCAAGCCTACAACAGTAGCCGTCACAGTGTTTACGAAAATACATATCACTCCACAGAGGATTGTTGTTAACAAAACAGCCTCACGAGAGTTTAGTCCACCGAATATGCTGAAGGCTAGTATGGGTATCGCTGCACAGAAGCCGCCAACATAAATACCAAATATTGCCATCAGTCCAATTGGAATTCCAAAGCAGATAAAAAGAATCCTATCTTTTGGGTTTACTTCGTTGGTGATTAATCCAAATTGATACCCCAAGAGAAACAAGCAGACGAAGCTCATGACTAGGTCAGCTGCCCAATTGTACGGAACCGGAGATGTGAACCAAATTTCACCATCAGCCACAAATGGGCTGTGTGCGGCAATATCAAACCCGGCTCTTTTTCCGATAAGAATCAATGCGAGGATTATAATTGATCCAAAGATAGACCAACGAACACCAAGGGTGCTTTCGCTGTTTTTTAGTTTCAAAAAGGTCATCATTCTCTCCATTTATGACTGATTTAATTATACCTTTAATAAGTATATTGTCAATAAATAAATCAATTAAAAAAGCGCGCCATGAGCGCGCTTTTATCTACAAAATCATACTACCGTTCCATCCAGCCGCAGCAAAGCACAGTGTAGTAAGAATCACCTCGGAGAGATTTTCTTCTAGATCCTTCCGTAATCTCTCTTTTGTTGTGGAAACCAAGAATACGAGACCGATTATTAATCCAAGACTCATCCCAATTATCTGAAACATTAGTTTATTGTCTGCTGTGATTTCAATCGAGTTTATATTATAAGCAGTAGAGAGCACCGCGCTAAAAAAGAATGTCATGATTGCAAACATTGCCATGTAATAGAGCGTACCTTTTAGTATTCGAGCCATCTTCATCTCCTTTCATCTGGTTGCTATCATATTGCTGTAAATACACTTTGTCAATCAATTGGTTTTGATGATCTTTTAATTTATACTTAATCTACTATGCCTCCGGGAGCTCCAAAATTTAACAAAGCAGAACGAATCAATACACCAAAACAAGAATTAGAGGTGTTTAAACAATCTGTCCAAGATACGATGGATCAAGTGTACGGACGCTCTTTTGAGGAGACTCCGGCGTCTATTCAACACGATGTTGTTAAAAAGGCATTGGACGAACACTTTGATGCGTTTATAGATAACAAATTCTCTAATCCATTTGATAAGCAAAAGCAGGCTGAAAAAATTGTTCTTGAGCTAACTCCAGATGAAGATGATGACAAGATGGGAGAACTTTTGGGATTAATTCATGAGGTAGGAATTATCTCAACACTCAAGGTAATCGAAAAGACTGCGTCATTTCATGTCAAAGATGACCTGCACAGAATGCTAGTTCAATACATTAAAGAAGGGTATCCAGTCAAAGACCTTTCTGAAAAATCTCCTATCACACCAGGGCTCAACATGACGTTGTTCGAGATTTATCTTCCTGAAAAAGAACAAGATCCTGAAGAAAAAAAGAAGGACCTGAAAACCCTCCTTTCTTCGATGGAGCAGTTTTACGCTGGGATGCGTTCGGTTGCTGATGCGAAACATCCTGACAACTATCTCTCTGTAGAGGTTGCCTTGCCGCAGGGTCGTGACGAAATTGTTTTTTATTGTGCTGTGCCTGACTCAAAGGTGTCTATTTTGCGCAGTCAACTGATTGCTATTTTCCCAGGAATCAAAATCATCGAATCAACAGATGACTATAATATTTTTAATAAAAAAGAACACATTGCCGCATCCGTTGCTGAATTAAAAAAAGTGGACCTGCTGCCAATCAAATTGTACGAAGAATTTGATTATGATCCACTTAACATTATCTTAGAGTCGTTTTCTTCGTTGCAGCGTGAAGAAGGGGCATCGGTGCAGATCATGCTTTCCCCTGATGAAGAACAAATCTCAGATCGAATTTACAAAGCAATCGAACGGCTAGAAAAGGGTGAGCCTATCGAAGACGCACTGGTACTCAAAGATTCAATGTTCCGTGGTTTTTCAAAGGCGATGTCTGGTGCATTTGATAACAGATCAAAAGAACAAAAAGAAAAAGACGAAATCAAGAAAAAAGAACTAGCTGGCCGGACCGACAGGCGCGAATTAATTGACGCACTGCAGAAGAAAAATTCAGGATCACTATTTAGAACAAACGTGCGGATTATCACAGCGGGTAATTCAGATGCCCACGCAGAAGCAATCCTTTCCGGGATCGAATCGTCATTTAATCAGTTCGAAAACACAACAGGAAACCGATTTGTATTTGATAGAAAGAAAAAAGGAGAGTTGCGTCGAGTGATCCAAAACTTTACGTTCCGTGTGTTTAATAAGCGTGATCTGATGCATCTCAACACAAGAGAGCTGACTACTATGCTTCACTTCCATGCGAAACCAGAATCAGGGTCTGATCTTCTTAAGACCTCGAATTCATCTAGTTCAGGTGCTTCGGTTAAAACCATTTCTCAATCAACTGATACTCATGGGCTGGTTACTCCTGGAAAAATTTTGTTGGGAATCAACAAGCACCAAGGATCCGAGAACAGAATTTTTATGAACGCCAAGGATCGTGTCAGGCATATGTACATCATCGGACAAACTGGTACAGGTAAGTCTGGTCTTTTGCAGAACATGGTGATCCAAGACATTAAAAATGGAGACGGGTGTTGCTTCATCGACCCCCATGGATCTGATGTCCAAGATATTTTGGCAAATATTCCTCCTGAACGGTATGAAGACGTGATTTACTTTGATCCTGCAGATCTTGACCGACCAATGGGCATGAATATGCTCGAGTACGACCCAGCATACCCAGAACAAAAGACGTTTGTTGTAAACGAACTCCTTTCGATCTTCAGGAAACTGTATGGCTCAGTTCCAGAATCTATGGGTCCAGCATTTGAGCAATATTTCCGAAACGCAACAATGCTTGTGATGGAGGATCCAGCATCTGGAAATACCATGTTCGAAATTTCTCGCGTACTGTCTGATCCTGCATTCCGTGCACTCAAATTGGCTCGATGTAACAACATGGTTGTGAAACAATTTTGGGAGAAAATTGCGACTCAGGCAGGGGGGGACGCTGCTTTGGAAAATATTGTTCCGTACATCACTAACAAATTTGATGTATTTATGGCGAATGATTTTATGCGACCAATTATCGCGCAAGAGCAATCGGCGTTTAATTTCCGCGATATTATGGACAATAAAAAGATCTTGTTGGTGAACCTTTCAAAGGGTCGATTAGGCGAGCTAAACTCGAATATGATTGGTCTGATCATTGTTGGAAAGATTTTGATGGCAGCGCTGTCTCGGGTAACCTCGCTTGACCAAGACCTGCCACCGTTCTATTTATATATTGATGAGTTCCAAAACATTACAACCGATTCGATTTCTCAGATTCTGTCTGAAGCTCGGAAATACGGACTCTCGCTCAACGTTGCTCACCAGTTTATTAAACAGTTGGACGAAGGAATTCGGGATTCTGTATTTGGTAACGTTGGATCAATGGCGTCATTCCGTATCTCAGCCGAAGATGCAGAATTTATGGAAAAATATTTTGCACCAGCATTCACAGCAAAAGATATTATGAATATCGAGAACTTTAACGCGTATGTAAAAATGCTTGTTAACGGGTCTCCTGAGAAACCATTTAATATCGCAACCATCGCACCACCACAAGGTAACCCAGCAATTCGTGACGAGATCAAGAAACTCTCAGCTCTCAAATATGGAAAACCACGCGCAGAAATTGAAGCACTGGTCCAAAAGAAATTTATGCTTTAAGATAGTCTTCCAAAAGGGCTATTTTATTATATAAGTTTGACGATACGTCAATAAAATTATATTATGCGTTAAGCTTAGATCATTACAAGGAGAATAGAATGACACAAAGTATTCCAAGAGCGCTCGCATTTCATCACCAAGGTGGCGTAATGGAGCAGTTCAGGGTCGCCAAGAAATTTGGTGGACCAAACGGACGTGTAGCTACTGTTGAAGACATAGTTGATGCACGAATTGCTACTAAAGACCGGTGGGGTTTCCCATGGACAGGTACATTCGTTACTGGGTCACGCGTATATAGTGGGACTAGTAAAGCCGGTGTTCCTTTGTTGGTATTTGCCCATAAAAAGCAGCCAGAACTTGATTCGTACCATGAACTTAATCGTTTAGATTGGGAAAATGATGACGTGGGGACTATTAAAGATTGGGCCATCTCACAAGATAAATTTGAGGACTTGATTAATGGTGTCTATGGTGATGTACATATTGTCGATCTCTCGACATACAAAAATAATTCTGTAGGTAATTCCGCATCAAATCGTTATAAATTTGCTGAAGCCATGGAAAACCCAATTATTTTAGGTTTTCTCGGCAGCAAAGCAAAAGAATTTTTGATGACACTACATCAAATGCAACAATCTTGGCTATCGAGACAAAAGCAGGAAGTGCGGGATAGTACCGTTATTATGTGCTCTCGCTTATATGATTTCTATATGCGTCATACTAATGCAGGTGAAAAGTATTTCGCATCTAGTGGATATGCAAAGGTGAGACCTTTGACGTTTGAAGATGCAGTATTCTACATACCTGATAATAGACATGGTGAACGAATAAATCGGACGACATACGGTCCTGATTTCGGTTGCGCCACTAGTAGTGGCATTGATGATCTCATATTCAGTCCGTATTACGTCGTGGGAGTTAAAGGCTCTGATCCGATTACTTCAATCGAGCGGCCATTCATTCAGGTCGTTGGAAATGTGAAAGAGCAGTGGGAACACTTTGTGGAACCAGTTCCAGAAGGTATAGATATTATTGATACGTATACAGGAGTTCAACCCGATGGTTCCAGAGATAGACCTTATTACCTGCCTTTTCGTTGGGGAGGTGGAGCACTTGCTTCGTCTCGGATAACAGAGAATGGTGCTGCATCAAACATTCCAGAGTTTCGCCTTCTCAAAAAAGAAAGAGTAAAATCTAAAGAGGTGGAGTATTCTTGTTCTAGTCGAGAGTATCAGTACCCTTATGTAGATATGTGGGATGCGTGTGTTAAGGCCATGCCGGAAGAAGCTAACGCAATGAGCTTTGGAGGATCACGAGGAGGAGGTAGTACTCATGGTGTGAATGCGACCAGTACTATCTTTTGGAATGTTGAGGTAGAAGAGAATCCCTTTAAATTTCTTATGAAATGTGGAGACCGTTTGTTTACTCAGTATTCAGATGAAGACAAGTTAACAAGTCAACCTTGTCAGCTTGTTGAAAAGAGTCGAGTGATTAAAAGACGCAAAAGATGGGAAATTCCTGAAGAAATTTATCGCTTGACTGATGGGTGCAGAGATATGTGGCCTGTGTATGCATATCTTATGGATCAATCTCCAAAAGAAGCAAATTCAGTTTACATTGAAGATAAGTCGGTAGGTTGGGTTGAAAAAAAGAGCAGAAATGTAATGAAAGTTACAGTCGCTTATTATTATTCAATTTACGGTGACGTTTATTTTCGTCCATTCTCTGTTATTCGTGAAGATGCTGATTGGCAGCTCGAGAGACGCGCGCAAGCAGGGCTACTCGAAGCAGCTTAGTTATCTATTAAACCGACACTCGTATAGTGTCGGTTTTTCTTTTATGGGAAAAGTTGGCAGCGTTAATTTTTTGCTGAATGCTATAATGCTCAAAATTAGAATCTACTTATGAAACTTAATCCCAAGCAGCAAGAGGCAGCATCAATCCTATCCGGCCCCGTTTTGGTATTGGCTGGTGCCGGCGCAGGAAAAACAAAGACACTAACCGAGCGAATTATTCGCTTGATTGAGTCAGGGGTCATGCCACAACATATTTTGGCGATTACATTTACTAATAAGGCGGCTATGGAAATGAAAGATCGGGTACACACTGCAATCAAAAACAATCCCAAACTACAGTTTCCAGTATTTGAAGAAGGCTTTGTCCCATTTGTTTCTACCTTTCATGCACTCGGGGTAACAATTCTTCGCGAGCAATACAAAGTTTTGGGTGTTTCAAAATATTTTTCAATTTATGACAGACAAGACTCACGTCGTGCCATCAAAGAGGCGGTGAAGAAAAACGATCTTGATCCAAAGGCGTGGGACACAAAAAAAATTCTTTCATTTATTTCAAAAAACAAAGGGAACGGAAAGAGGCTGGCAGATATAAACATGGAGGAAGATTCGTCATATCACCGGGATACCATGATTGCCATTTGGCGATCCTACGAAGCGATCAAGAGAGAGGATAATGCGTATGATTTTGATGACCTCTTGCTTGAGACGGCGTATTTACTCAGAACAAACGAGCAAGTCAGAGAGCATTATCTGCGTCGGTGGAGCCATATCCACATTGATGAATACCAGGATACAAACAAGGTTCAATATCAGATTGTTCGTGCTCTCACCAACAAGGAAACTAACGACATTTTTGCAGTAGGAGACCCAGACCAGCTGATTTATGGATGGCGAGGGGCAAAGATTTCAAATATTATGCGATTTGAAAAAGACTTTCCGGGAACCGTATCCGTAATCCTCGAGCAAAATTATCGTTCTACTAAATACATTATTGATGCATCAAACGCGGTTATTGAGAAAAATGAAAATAGGTTTCCTAAAAAGTTGTTTACTGAAAATGATCAAGGAGATTCGGTTGGAGTATATGCGGCATACGATGCAGCAGAAGAGGCAACATGGATTACTGAGAATATTCAAAATAAAATTAACGAGGGCGTAGATCCGGGTGAGATTGCGGTTTTGTATCGAGCAAATTTCCAGTCTCGAATTTTGGAAGAAGCATGTCTTAAAAATGATATTCCTTATCAAGTGTTAGGAACAAAATTTTATGATCGAGCAGAGGTAAAAGATGTTCTCGCCTATGTCCAGGCTGCATTGAGTCCAGATTCATTGATTCACGTAAAGCGTGTGATTAACATGCCAAAGAGGTCGCTTGGTAAGACTTCAGTTTTGAAAATTTTTGCTGGCAAAGAAGATGAATTAACACCACGAGCAAAAAAATCTCTTGAGCAGTTTAGAGAAATTCTCTCAAACATTAAACAATTTATTGATAATGGCTATCCTCCTAGTGAGGTCATCTCACATGTAATTGCAGTTTCTGGGATGGAAAAAATGTTCCGCGACTCTAAAAAGGAGGAAGACCTCGAGAGGATCGCAAACATGTATGAGCTTTCTGAAGTTGCATCAAAATACGATACGTTTCCTCCAGAAGATGGCCTTATGAGATTTTTAGAGGAGGTTGCTCTTGCTTCAGACCAGGATTCAAAAGATGATTCCAAGCCAATGGTCAAACTGATGACCATTCATGCTGCCAAAGGACTTGAGTTTGATACTGTTTTTGTTTCAGGATGTGAAGAATCTTTATTCACGCCGCAACCTGGTTTGGATCAAAAAGCTAGCGATGAAAAAGCCGAAGAAGAAAGGAGGCTTTTCTACGTAGCAATGACACGAGCAAAAAACAAATTATATTTGTCGTGGGCGTCAGTCCGTATGGTATATGGATCTCAAGAAGTCAATTTAATTTCATCATTTATTTTAGATATTCCAGAAGAATGTTTAAGTGAAGAAAACGTTGGATTCTCATTTACCAATAATCGACTGATGGGTGACGATGACGAAGAGGCGATCATCTATCTTGATTTTTAAAAAGAGCCAAGGTATCATTTCGCCTTTGGTTCTTTAAAAACAAGAGGAAAGTATGCCTAAAATGAAAAGAAGTCCGTCTGTGCACGATTCATATGCACGTGTACTACGTTACACTTCGAACCATCCTGAATTTGGTGACATGACCCAAATGCAACAGGATAGGCAATTCGTGCCCGGCGGCTATTATTTGTGTGAGACCTTCAAAGGAGAGCCAGATATGGTTGGCCTTCGTCTCAATCAACATGCGCGCGCACAAATTTTTGCCAGCGAAGACGTTTGTCTCTTCAAATCTGGTGAGACTGTAGTATTGAACATCGAGGCAGGCACAGAGCAATCTTTTAGAAAAGGAGAGCAGTACGTGATCAGTGGTTTTAATTACCGTACGGGCCTTGTTGAGCTTAGAAATAGTGGAGGCGAACGAGGATGGTATCCGTTTACTGGTGTCGTTCTCCCTCAAAAAGAAGTTGCGCAAGAAGTAGCCTAGTAAAAGCTCCCCGCGAGGGAGCTTTTTAAATTTAAATTTTTTTTTGTATAGTGAATAATAGAACGTTACGGGAGACACGAATGTTTCGTACTTTATTATCCAAAATGCGTGCTGCCAATGACCAGGGTGAGTCAAGCGACTCTTATAAAAAAATGACGGTCATTAAAGAGCAACAGTTTGATTTTGAGTTGCCAGTGGGTAGTGTCGTATATGCGCGTAAAATTAAGGGTGGGTATGATGTTATGGGTTATCAAGAGCCATTCCCATCCTCTTCACTTAAACAATGCCCCTCTTAGGGGTATTTTTTGTTGGTATAATCGTGACTATATGAAGTACGCAAAAAAGCATTTAGGGCAGAATTTTCTTAAATCAAAGCGAGCAGTTGACGCAATGATTGATGCGGTTGCTGTACTGCCAGGGGAAACAGTCTTAGAAATTGGTCCAGGTCGCGGAGCACTGACAGGTCCGATCTTAGAAACAGGCGCGCGTGTTGTAGCGATTGAGAAAGATCCAGAGATGATTCATTTGTTGGAAGAAAAATTTTCGACAGAAATTGCTGGCGGACAATTGGTCATAATAGAAGGAGATGTCCTGCAGGATTCATTATCAGATCACGGACTCGTTCATCAGGAATATTCTGTGATCGCAAACATCCCGTATTACATTACGGGGGCAATCATTCGGATGCTTCTTGAGTCAGATAGTCACCCTCGTGCAATATCACTTTTGGTCCAAAAAGAAGTTGCTGAACGTATTACGGGAAGAGAGACGAAAAAACAAAAAGAGAGCATTCTGTCACTTTCTGTTAAAGCGTACGGGACAGCACAATATGTTATGAGCGTTGGTGCCAAATCATTTTCTCCACCGCCGAAAGTTGATTCAGCTATTATTGCGATCAGAGATATCTCGAAAGAACAATTTGTTCAGTCGGGGGTATCTGAGAATCAATTTTTCTCGCTAGTAAAACAAGGATTCGCTCAAAAAAGAAAAACACTATTAAATAACCTGAAGCAAGCTGGGTATGACACAGAACCAATAAAGGCATTTTTGTCTGAGCAGAATCTGGATTCAAGAATCCGAGCTGAAGACCTCCAGATAGACCATTGGTTTTGGTTAGCAAAACATTTAGGAAAATAAAAAGTCCGCCACCAAAGGGAGCGGACTTATTTTTATCGCCTGTGCATTGCCTGTGTTGCTCGGACCTTCGTTACACCATCTTTGATAAAGACGGTGACATAAACCGAGAATGCCGGATTGGTGACCCGATTGTTCTCGGGACAAATTGGCATCTGGTACGGTAGCACGAACGGTTCAGATACGCCTGCAACAGTTGTTGCCTCTATACCTATCCGGTCGCCCGGATTTGCATATTGTATGGCTGCTTCGTTGCGGCCATCTCCGTACGGCGGCTGGTTATAGCCCGGACCAAAATTATCATCAAATCCACCCCGAACCGGACGTAGACCACGATTAATCTCATTGACGTGGAGATTTGCATCACCAGGAGTGGCGATGTTCACCTCACGTATAAAGTACGGACAGCGTCCGTTACGAACGTGGTCGTTCAGTCCCCGGTTGCTGTAGCGCTCAAAACCGTAAGGCTTGCCGCTGGGCGAGGGATCAAAATTCTTGGCGTCTTTGTATCCGAATCCTGCTGACTTTGTCCCATCCGAATTTGGATCAGGTGGGGTTGCGCATGCAGATATTGTCAACGCAAGCGTTGCACAAATCAATAGTTTTTTAGATGTCATGAGACACCTCCTTTCAAATTATTGCCTTAATAAAAAAGACAGATTGCAAACTGTCTAAATTATATTTATTTTATACAGTATTGTCAAATTGTACTTAAATAGCACTAGACCCGTGAAACAAAATCAATAGTCCAGATGGTACAGCAGGGTGAGGACATGCCCCCGCTGGACAAGGAACCATACATGGGATTGGTGTTACAGCGGCTTTTCCAAGCATGCTTTGTCCTAGAGTACGAGGTGGTCCTGCGCTAAAAGAAATTGAACCTGGTCCATACAAGAACGCTCCGCCGCGTGGAGGTCCAATAATAAGAGGGTAGTGTCCGGAAACACAACCAGCCGGAGGAGGAGAAATAAAAGTGATTTTGCCACCAAAGTCATAGGTTGTTGGGTTAGGGGCACCACTGAGGATGAGGCTCCCAATTGCAATACCTGCTCCAATTCCAAGAACCACGTCTCCGGTATCGATCCCGCCACTAGAATTATTTTCTGTATTTTGGTTAGAGTTTGGTGTGGTTGTGGCCGTTGTTGTGTCGTTTTGTTCGTCTTCTGTGAGTATCGGCTCTACAATAGATTGTGCAACTAGAGATAGTGGAAAAAAGACAAGCAAGAGAGATGCTATTAAAGAGAATAGAGGTGACGTCATCGACTTCATACGAAAATTCTAGCACACATGCTACAATTTTTTTATGAAGTACTCCAAAGAAGAAGAAATTTACGACCGAGTAAAACGAAAGGAAAAGACAAGTGCCTTTCTTAGACCTCTAATGAAATTTTTATTGTGGGCAGCTTTTGTCTGTATTTGTCTTTGGGGGCTCTACTACTGGTTCTCTTCTTTTAAGAACACTAAAACATATACCCCTAGTGAGGAAACTGTGTTGACTGTTGCTGAGCAAAGAGTGCTGGATTCAGATGGAGATGGACTCGAAGATTGGCAAGAAGATTTATATGGCACTAGTAATAAATTGCGTGACACTGATGGAGATGGTTTGTTGGACGGTCAAGAGGTTGCACTGGGTTATGACCCAAATTATTACGGAGAAGGTCTTCTTGATGGAGATGTTTTGCCGCAAAAAAAAGTTTTTGAGGACTATGTTTTTGAGTCTACAAATTCACAAAGTTCATTTAATTTTGATCCTGTGACTAATAGCTTTTTACAAAATTCTGGAGACGATGAGGTAAAAAAAATCATCAAACAGTCAGTGAATGTGCTTGGTGCGATCATTGGAAAACACTCGTTTGCAGACATGCAGAATGTAGATTTATTTGGCTCTCTGTTTGTTAAAGATCTGACAACTTCACAAATCTCTGATTTACGTTCTGTGGTTGATGCATACCGTACTATTGCTGAGGAGATTGGGTCACTTAATTATCATGTCACAGTTGACATGGAGGCTCGGAGACTGCAACAAAGTTACGAAAATGTTGCGGGGTTACTCGAAAAGCTGATTGACGGACAATCAATAAGTTCCCAGCAATACCAAGACCTTCTATTGGCATACACAACAGCGGTTACCGAGCAGCAAAATGCATTAGTTGCAGTCCATAGGATCGTGACCGCACATGGCATTAAATATATTTCTACTGAACCAGGCTCTTTCTTTCTCTTTGAATTGTAGTGTGCACAAATATGCTTTGTTTAGCTAGGTAGTTTTGGGTATGATAGATACATCATGAATGATTTTTTGCCAAGCAGAAAGGTTATTGCTTTTGTGCTCATTCCTATCCTCACTATTTTTGCGGTGTGGAGTGTTATTGAATTCTACAAGACACCAATTACCGTTGTTCCTGATGAGAACCCGCTACAGGTAGCATTACTTGAAGGTCAAATTGAATTTCAAAACCAAGACACTGACGGCGACGGCCTTAAAGACTGGGAAGAATTTTTATACCAAACTGACGAGACCAATCCCGACACTGATGGGGATGGATCAACAGACGGGGCAGAAGTCCAAAAAGGGTTTGATCCACTTTTTGCGGGTAACGGAACGAGTACCGAAGGTGTAACGGCGAGCTCAGAGAGCGGGTTTGTGTTTTATAAAGACGACCCTACCTTGAACAAAACAGATGTCTTGGCCCGAGATTTGTTTATTGGTGTTACTGAGTTATCAAAAGCAGAAGCAGTAGGAACAAATATCCAAGATGGTGTTATTCAGCGCATCATTGACGAGACCACAACAGCAGACAGTATTTTAAAATATGATCGAGAAGATTTGTCGATAGTTGCTGACTCTTTTTCTGCAAAAAACTTATACAGACAACAATACCAAGCGGCAACCCAGACGCTTTCAGGGGTATCTTTTTATGAACTGGAATTGATGTCTCGTGCAGTTGAAGAGGGGGATGAGACAGCATTAGTTGAGCTGGGGAAGAATGGAGCGGCATATGTTGCATTTGCAGAAGCGCTTCGCGGAGTGAAGGTCCCAGAGTCAATTTCGCAAGTACACTTAGAGCTAATAAACAACCTCTTAATCATGGCTGAATCCATCTCTCAGATGCAAGGTGTAGAAGAAGACCCTCTTAACGTAATTGTTTACTCAGACAAATTCTTGGAGGACGAAGGATTAGTAGAAAAGAACTTGGATGCGATTTCATTGTATTTTAATCGCAATTAGCTATAATCGAATTATCTATGGCCCTATCATTTAAACATGCAATTATCGGATTAATTATTGCTGCGGTGGCAGGTGCTTCTATTTTTGTATTAAGACCAACTCCGGCAAGTGCTGGATTTTCAGAGTGTTTGACTGCAGCAGGTCTAGGTAAGGTTGTCTCAATTGCAGGGAAAGCAACAAAGGTGCAAACACAGGATGATGTCACCAACATCGCAACGACAGGTTCAGTCGCAAAAGAGTGTGTTTTAGACGGTATTGGGCTTGCTCTTCGTGAGGCGCTTATTCGAAAAATTACTTCTTCGACGATTGAGTGGATCAACTCTGGATTTGAAGGGTCTCCTGCCTTCGTCACTGATGTAGATGATTTTCTGGTTGATGCAGCCGATGAGGCATTTGGTGATTTCATTTATCAAGACGCAAACTTTGCACATCTTTGTTCGCCATGGGAATTTGACATTAGATTTGCCTTAGCCCTTTCGTACTCACAGGTTGAGAGACCGCGTTGTACACTCTCTGACATTGTAGATAATGTCGAGACTGCTATTGATGATCTGTCAGTTGAATGGGATTGGGAAGTATTCCAAGCAGTGACAACCGAATCAGGTGGAAACCCGATTACATCATTTATTCAGGTGTCTGAAGATCTATCGAACGTAATCGAATCAACTACCGGACAAAAGGTTGATGACCTCAACCGGGGTGGAGGGTTCTTGTCGTTCCAACACTGTAAAGACGCAAATGATCGATATAATCTTTATTCATCACAACAAGACTTGTCAGGTTTTTCACCCGAAGATTGTGAAATTGCCACACCAGGTTCAATTATTAGGCAGGGATTGTCTGATAACTTGAACGCTGATCTAGAACGACTGACTATTGCAGATGAGTTTGACGAGATTATTGGTGCTTTGATGGGGCAATTGTTCCAACAGGCACTTGGTCGTGATGGTGTTCGTGGACTTTCCGCACGAAGTGGGGGTTCAACTTCTTTTATTGATCAATACCGACAAGATGCTGCAGGGGCTGGCCAACAAGGAGCTCAAGACCTTGGTTCAGCTGTTGGATCATTCTCAGAGAATGCTACTCAATACATAGGACTGCAAAATACAAAAATTCAAGAATTGCTTGCTGCAAAAATCGCGGTGTCTGAGGCATATAATTGTTATGACTCAAAATACAATACATGGGTAGACGCAACAGGAACAGTTATTGATCCACAAAACGTAGTAAATGTTCCAGAGGCAGATCGTGCACGGGCAACATTCTTGTCACAAGTTCCCCTACAATTTAGAGGATTTACATATAATGTTCTTACGCCTGAGACCTCACTGGCAAAATCACAAGAGTTTAAAGCAATTTTGGATCGAATTGACGCTGACCTTCTCACTACCGAGTCAGAATTGAATCAAGCACAACAGACTCTTGCTTTGACACAAAATTATGAAAATAGGCTTGCAGCAACGACAGATGTGGCGCAGACACAACTAATTTACCAAGAGTTCTCAAACGCAATTGGAAATCAAAACGTTGATCCAGTTCTTGCACAAGTATCCCTTGAAAACATTCGAGCATACATCGACCAGGCCGTTAATGGCAGCATCACTTTTGTTGGCGGATCACAGGTTAGACAAGGAGGAGCAACCCAAGAACTAGCAACATGTCAGAGCTACAATCAAGTTTCGATTCCGAATTTAACAGCCACAACATCTACAACAACTAGTCCGTAATAATCAACAAAAGCCGGCCCTATGGGCCGGCTTTTATGCTACGATAAATCTATCGAATACAGGTGGTATATTTGACATATATCAAATTATTTATATAATATAATTAGCTATGGATGAAAAACAATTGCAAGCATATGGACAAAGAATAGGTGCGGCACTCTCCGAGTGGGATGTTCCAGAAGATTTTAAATTAGCGTTTTTAGAACTATTGCCTTCACTCACCATTGATCAAATTGATTCATTGCGTGAATCAATCGAAGAAAGAGTTGTTGAACAAACAGCAATTGAACAAACATCAGAGTACCAAGCGAGTATGGTTGAACTAAATAAAGCAGCAATCAAAGATATTGATAATTTATTAGCTGATATTAAATAATTTGTATATGAAACAAGGAACATTGAAAAACTGGCCACCTCAAAATACTTCTTCAGATGAATCTGAAGACAAGAAATCTCTTTTTGAGGGTGTAGTTGATGTGGTTAAGAACGCGCCAAGTATCCTCAAGACTGTTGGTAAAGAGTATGCAAAAACAGCAATTGGGTTAAATGCGTATCGTGGGTGGAAACAGTATGCAAAATCGCGTACTGCTTTTAACCGTAGTGAAGATGTTTTGGCGGAGCTACTTGAGAGCAGAAAGTCTTTTTTAGAAAAAACGGCTGACAATATCGATATGTCTGGTACAGAATCTTATCTTTCGAGTAAAGATGATTTTCGCTCAAAGCTTGCAGAGCTGCGCGAATTAAACAAATCTTTAGATAAAGAAAAATACGCAGATCAACGATCACGTATCGCATCTGTTTTGGCTGAATATAGATCGCATAAAGAATCAGTACGAAATGATGTAGCTGAACGCCTATCTGACGAAAAAAGAAAAGACGCATTAGAAGCAGGGCGTCAGACTGCTTCGTTTGGCTTGTCTGCTGCTGTACTAACAGGATTTGGTGGTGCTGGAACAATAGCAGCGGGCCTCGGTTCACGTGCGGGATTTGATGGACTCATTAGACAAACAAAACTAGCGATGGAAAAAGGAGATACAGGCTGGAAAAATGTATTTATCGGGGGTGTGCAAGAGACGTTCAAGGCGGCTAAAGAGGGAGATACAACAGCAATCGCAAGAATCGCTGGGTATGGTATTTCCGGAACCATGCTTGCTGATGCGGCTGGGTTGGATGGTGCAATCAGAGAAAGTGTGGTCAAAGGCGTCTCAGGTGTTCTTGGTGGGGCTGCAGACGTCATCACTCCTTCTGCTCATGCAGCCAGCCCAGAAGATTTTATGCCAGGGCAGCACACAAAACAATTTGAAACAAGTACGAGCGGAGATCCAATTGCGTCAGTGCCTGACGCAGAGGTTGCACAAGCAACGAAGGGTCCAGCACCTGAGGTGGCACCAGATGCAGCTCCATCTGCTAGACCAGAAAATACTCCATTCTCTACTGATCTAGCCGGGTATCAAGACCCTCTTGAATCAAGACTAGATAACGGATATGTTCCTGAGTCGGAGACTCCAGAATCAGCTGACGCTGCTGCAGAAATCTCATCAGAAGACGCGGCTCAGATAGAGCAATTAGCAAAACTCGACGATATCTCAGTTGAGATTCCTAAGGGCGAGGGAGGTGTCATGCTTGTAAAGATGTTGCGAGCAGATTTAGCCGAAGCATATGGATTTGAACTAGGCGATGACATGCAGGTTCCAGACGACGCCCCAGATGTTGTTAAAGAACTATTTAAAGACGACCTTCTAAAAACAGCAGAAAAGCTTGGTTTTTATGATCCATCAGGCATGGGCAATGACGGAGCTGAGAGTTTTATGTTTAATGAAAAAGCAACTCTTTCTTTCCAAGAAGGGCAATTAAAATTGGTAAACCCAGACGATGGAGACTATTTGCTAACAAGACCTGGCGAGGACGGAGAAGTTGTGTTTGAAAAAGACGACCTAAAGGCTCGAATGTTTGATTACGAGAGAAATCTTAAGGTACCAGATGTCGATCCCGTAATTAGTGAAGGGAGGGTGGTTTCGAGCGAAGGAGTTCTTGTGGACTCAGGATTGAGTACAAGAGACGTTTTTGAAGCTCCAGCCTATGGTTCTTCTAGGTATGCACCTGGCACGTATTATGTCGACGGAGACACGGGACAAGAATTTTTGTATGCAGACAAAGGAGGTCCATCTGGGAACCTGTATAGTCCGGAATTCCAATCTAGTCCAGCAAGTAATCCGTCTCCACTTGAGCAAACTAGCGGCAATACAAGTGCACAAGAATATATAAAACCAAACCCAACACAATCAGCTATCCCTGAGCAACCTCAGACCGTGAGACAACAAGTTATCCAAGGTGCCATTGAGGGCTCACGCGACAATTTTAATGAAGGCATTAATACCATTCGAGATGCGGGAGAAAGGGTTATTGAAGAAGGTAAAACGTTGTTTGATAGGTATGACGTACCTGATCGCATGCGTGGCGCTGCAGAATACATTCAGAATCACACGACAGATAGGAACTTCGTGATGTTTGATGAGACTCAGTTGCCAAAAGAGCATTTTGGAAACGTGGAGAAGGTTATCAATAATCAGACCCAATATTTGAAATTTACTACCTCCGACGGTTCTCGAATTGGGCTGACCTCGTTTGTTGACCCAACTGGTCGACCAGGGTTTGATGTATTTGAATTTCCTTCTACATACAGTCAGCAAGATATCGCTGAAAAAGGACCATTAAAATTAGGTGAATTTTTTGATTCAGATCCAAAGATCGGACTCTATTCAGCACTTGATACAGTAGCCTTAAGACTAGGAAGATAAACAAATCCTTAGACTTGACAAGTAGTCAAATTTAGTATAGAATACTCCCATAAGTTCTTTGAGAAATTTATGGTTAAGAGTACGAAATGACTGTTTTGCATAGCATGATGCTAGACAAAACAGTCATTTCGTATAAATCACACGGATATGGCGTAAACGTGTCCGTGTGACACATCAATCTTGAAAAAACAGAGGAGTTCATCATGAACATCAAGAAAACTATTATGATATTGGCAGCTGTTGGCATGACAGTTTCAACAACAGCATGCAAAACGATGGAGGGAGGCACCTATCAGGTTGCTGCTCGCCAAGCTAAGGACGGTGCAACGGTTGCCCAGCAAGGTAGTCAAACTGTTCAGGAAGCCGACAAGGCAGAATCATCTTCTCGGCAGAATTCTCGGCAGCGATGGTTGAAAGATGGCAAGGCACCAGCTACCGCTTCTCGCGAAGCAGCATATCTGGATATGGCCGAAGACAACTTTGACCATGCTCGTGACGCTGGGTTTGCCGCAATCATTGCGGGTAAGGCTCTGGGAATGGATGCCTTGCGCGATCTGTGCGACAAGAAAGACGATCAAATGGCATGTGCAGCCTTGGCAACTATGCAGCCAGAATAACTCTTAACCAGTTTCGGACCCAGTCAAATGGGTCCGTTCTGTCTGAAGATGTGTATCTTCACTGATGAGTCCAAAAGGACGAAACAGAATGTTCTTTGAAATCATAAACAAGTATAGAGTTTATGAATCGGCCCCCATGTACATTGATGTGTATATAGGAGCCGATTCAATGTAGTCCGATCGGCATCGCCCAATCGGGCTACTCAAAACTTATATTTAGCTTAGAAAAGAAGGAGACGCACATGCGTATTTCAAAATTTATCACAGCATCAGTTCTTGCAACGACACTGTCAGCACAAGCCTTTGCTAACACGGTTTGGTGTGATCCAACACCAAACGCTGTTCCTGATTTGGCCGGGAAGGTACTTCCTGGCGAAGTCGAGCTTGAAATCACAGGTGTTGATGCATGGGTTACCATGTCACCAACAACGGCTGCGAATCAACGTCAAAACGGTGGTTGCACACTTCGCGCAGGCGAACGTGTTGCAGCGATCGACGCGCCAAACATGCCTGGTTTCTGGAAAGTTACCCGGGTCTTAAAGTGCGGAAACACTGTTGTTACTGACCTGTATATTCCGAAACCTCAGGTTGAGCAAACATTCACATGTGCGCCTAACCAAACCCGGATTATCGTTGATGGCCGAAAAGAGTGTGCTCGTGTTGAAGACGTTGTGGCTACGCCGCAATATACTCAACAAACGTATGCTCCAGCTCCAGCTGCTCCAGTTTACGCTCCAGCTCCAGCTCCAGTCGCACAATCGTGTCAAGGCGGTCTGTTCTCAGACTGTTACGATTCGACTGGAGACCATGAAGCTATGAGAATGGAAGTCGGAACAACCGGAACCCTTGATGGTACTATCATCTCAGGATATCGTTACCAATTCTTGGGCCAAGTTGTTCAGACAATTGGTACGGTTGCTTCTGCGGTTGTTGTCGCTAGGAAACTCGGCGGAAATAATCACAGCCACCAACCTCGTCATCACGATCGACCCGTTGATGGTGAAGACGGCCCAACATTGGGCGGTACCTCAAACGGAACGATGCCTGGTAACAACGGCGGGACACTTGGTGGTACTTCAGGTACAACCGGTAGTCAAGTTGGCGGCGGCTCTCAAATCATTGGTGGTGGTCAAACATTGCCTCCGAGCGTAGGAACAGGAACCGAGCAACGATTCGTTCTCGGCCCTAATGGCGAATATATCTACAATAACGCCGGTCAGATTAATGCTGGCCAAGTGATTGATCCCAATCACGGTAATATTGTCGGTACAATTGCTACTTATCCAAACGGCGTGAGCTATGGCAACAACACCGTGTCTGGTAGCTTCACAAGTGGGTCTTATACCCACACTGTGACTGCACCAGCTGGCGCGAGCTACGGAACAGGGACCGCTAGTGGAGGCTCAACAGGGCCAACACTTGGTGGATCCGATTAATATGTGCTGGGTGGCGTCACTGACGTCACCCACACAATTCTTGTTTATGAAGTACTTAAGACACCCATGAGGGTGGCTTTTTTATTTCAAAACTTTTTGAAAGCCTTTATTCCTAGCCATTTTTTGCCTTTTTTCTGTGGAAAACTTTGTTTATAACTAAATTAGGAATGTTCCTTGACTTTATGTCAAATTCAGTATAAAATAGTCAAGATTTTTGTGTAGATTTTGCCGCATACAGGCTTGTTTGACAAAACCGTAAAGGTATTGACATATATTATATTTCTGGTATAATGATCTCACAATTATTGTTAATTGTATTGATTATAAATAAATTTTTAAAACAAAATTTTATGAAAAGCATTATTAAATCACTAATCGTTCTTGCAGCAGGAGCATCAATGGCGTTTGCGTCTATTGCTTCAGCAGCTGCATTTAACGGTTTCGCAAATGACCTTGATGTTTTGCACGTAACAACTACTCGTGCTTCAAACTCATCTTGGGCAAAAACTGCAACAGTGAATGACGGGGACATCGTAAGTTTCAACATTTACTACCATGTTACTTCACAAGATGCAGCAAACGATGTAAAGGCGCGAATTACGAATCTTACATCAGGAACTGTAAATGGTTCTAAAACAGTTACAGGTACTATGTCAGCTGCAAACGCTGCATCAGTATCAGGATCTGTTTCGATCAACACTTCAGAAGAAATGGAATTCACTTTGTACAAAGTGATGTGGCAACCAAACAAATGTAACGTTGCTAGCTGTGCACAACAAGTGCTAAATAGTCCATCTTCTGTACTATCATCTGGTGCATCAATTGGAACAATCCAAGGTGTAGCAGGACTTGATTCATCAAACAACTTTAAATACCAAGGTAACGTAGTTGTTGAATTCAAGGCAAACGCTGTCGAAGACACACCAGTATTCGTAGCACCAACAGTAGATACTCGAACTGAATCAAACGTTACTACTACATCAGGAGTAATGAACGGATCAGTTGACCTATCTACATCAGTAGATTCAGGAATTGTGTACTTTATCTGGGGAACTTCTTCAAGCAACCTACAATACACAACTCCTTCACAATCAGTTTCATCTGACCAAAACTTCAATCAAGCAGTTTCAGGTCTACAAGATGACACTACTTACTACTACCGAGCAGTTCTACGAGGAGATGACGGACAAACTTATACAGGTGACCTAGAATCTTTCCGAACTGACGCTGATTCAGTATTCGTGGCTCCAACCGTGGACACACGAACAGAATCAAACGTAGATACAGATTCAGCTACTCTTAATGGATCAGTTGACCTATCTACATCAGTAGATTCAGGAATTGTGTACTTTATCTGGGGAACTTCTTCAAGCAACCTACAATACACAACTCCTTCACAATCAGTTTCATCTGACCAAAACTTCAATCAAGCAGTTTCAGGTCTACAAGATGACACTACTTACTACTACCGAGCAGTTCTACGAGGAGATGACGGACAAACTTATACAGGTGACCTAGAATCTTTCCGAACTGACGCTGATAACCCAACTTCAAACAACGTTGATATCGACACAAACGCTGCATCATCAATTGATGACGACTCAGCTCGACTAAACGGTGATGTTGAGGAGGGAGATAACCAAGATGTATGGTTCGCGTTCTCACGAACAGACTCTACACCTTCATGTTCATCTTCATCACAACGAGTTGACGTATCAGGAGTATACGATTCAAACGAAGATTTCTCTGCAATTGTACGAAATCTAATTGCGAACGAAACGTACTACTTCCGAGCTTGTACTCTTGATGAAAACGGAGAGGTACTTTCAGCGCAAATTCGACAGTTTACAACTGACGAAGAAGACAACGGGAATAATAATGATCCTGCAGCAGAAGTTGATACTAATGCAGCAACATCAGTGGATGAAGATTCAGCACGACTTAATGGTGATCTAGAAGAAGGAGATAATGCAACTGTATGGTTCGCAATCTCATCTGTAGACACTACACCTTCATGTTCATCTTCACTACAACGAGTATCTGTTTCTGGAGTATACGACCAAGGAGATGATTTCTCACGAATCGTAACTGGACTTTCAGAAAACACTAAATACTACTTCCGATCATGTGCATTGGGAGAAGATGGGGACACAGTATCAGGTTCAATCCGAACATTTGTTACTGACGAGGATGATAATCCTACAAACCCACCAACATCAGTTAACCCTGACACTATTACACGATTACCTTCAGGAATTACTTCTAGCACGGCTACACTTAATTCATATGTAATCGGTAACGGAACAGGAACATGTTACTTCCAATACGGTACTTCTGCTGGATTTGGATCAGTAACTCCGGCTCAAACGGTTAACCTTGATAACACTTCAACATGTTCATCAACCCGGTTTAATCTACAGCCGAATACAACATACTACTACCGATCAGTACTAGTAGATGGAGGTCAAACTTACTACGGTCTAACACGTTCATTCCGAACAAATGCGAACGCAGTAGTTACTACTCCTTCTACTCCTACAGTTGTCACTACTCCTACACGAGTAATCACACGAACTGTAACAGCACCTGCTGCACCGGTTGTGGACGACACAGTAACAGTACGAGTTGTTGAAGAAACTACACGAGTAGCTGACCAACCACTTGAAATTACTAAATGGGTATCTGCGGAAACTGATCCAGAATTTGTACGAGTTACAGAAGCTGATCGAGACGAAGCAGTATTCTACAAAGTACGAGTAACTAACAATACTGACGAAGACCTTGAAGATGTTGTAGTTATCGACCGAATTCCATTTGATCTAGAATTGGATGGACAAGAATCACTTGATGATGATTCATACAAGGAAGTTCGATGGAACATCCGATCTCTAGAGGCTGGAGAATCAAAAACATTCATTACTGAAATGCGAGTACGTGATGACGTTGACTTCGGAGACCGAATCGACTCATACGCAACAGCATTCAATGATGAATACAATGTAGATTCAAACAATGTAGTGATCGAAATTGAAGAAGAACGAGTAGCATCTGCTTCTGACGAAGAAGTTGATGGATCTCAAGCAGCTTCAATCTTCGGTGCTGGGTTCTTCCCAACGACACTACTAGGATGGTTGATTCTACTAGCGATCGTATTGGCAATTGCATACCTAGTTTCTCGAATTTTCTTCTCTCGAAATGAGAATGAGCGAGTTCTAGCAGAACTACGAGCAATGCAACAAGTAAATCGAGGATAGAAATATTTATCGAATCAATACAATTGCAAAACTAAACTAGAAAACCGCGACGGCATAGCCGTCGCGGTTTTCGTTTTGTTATAATAGACAAACTAATAAATAAACGCCTATGTTAATACCAACAGTTATCGAAAAAACACACGCAGGGGAACGCGCATATGATATCTATTCGCGGCTACTCAAAGATCGAATTATTTTTTTAGGTTCTGGGGTAAATGACGATGTAGCAAATTCAGTAATTGCACAACTATTGTTTCTAGAATCAGAAGACCCAAACAAAGATATTACAATGTACATTAATTCTCCAGGAGGATCAGTGTTTTCAGGATTAGCGATCATCGACACGATGAATCATGTAAAGCCTGATGTGTCTACCGTATGTATGGGGATGGCAGCCTCTATGGGGGCAATGCTGCTCTCAGCAGGTGCAAAAGGAAAACGATACGCGCTACCAAATGCTGAGGTAATGATTCATCAACCATTGGGTGGAGCAGAAGGTCAAGCTTCTGATATCGAAATTACTGCACGACACATTATCCGCATTAAGGAACAACTAACAGACATGTTGGTTGCAGCAACAGGACAATCAAAGAAGAAAATTTCAGAAGACATGGATCGAGATTATTGGATGACAGCAGATGAGGCAAAGAAATATGGTCTCGTTGACAAAGTTATTGTCAAAAAACCAACGCCAAAGAAAAAGAAATAATGGAAGAGCTCCAGACTAATCTCTGGTTTTCTTTTTAAAAATAAACATATGAACAAAAGAATTTTAATTAAACTCTCGGGTGAGGCACTCTCTGACGGAGAAAATAAATATGCAGAAGCAGTCTTGGCTGACATTGCAGACAAGATTCAAAAATTATTAGATCAAGGCACACAAATTTGTTTGGTAGTTGGGGGAGGTAACCTGTTTCGGGGGGCTGAATTATCAGGTAACCTAGACATTAGACGTCCGACGGCTGACTATATTGGGATGCTTGCGACAGTGCAAAATGCACTAGTTGTTCGTGATTATTTTAGAGCACGTGGAGTTGATGCACGTGTGTTGTCGGCAATTTCAATGAACCAGGTATGTGAGCCATATGTTCCTGGACGAGCAATTAGACATATGGAAAAAGGACGCGTAGTGATCTTTGGCGGAGGGTTAGGGAATCCGTTTTTTACAACAGATTCTGCCTCAGCACAACGTGCTCTCGAAATGAGCTGTGATTTGCTTGTTATGGCAAAGAACGGTGTAGACGGGGTTTATACTGCAGATCCGCGAACTGATGATTCAGCAGAAAAAATTGTACATATTAGTGGGTCAGATGTTCTTGAGAAAAATCTTCGCGTCGTCGACGGCTCAGCGATCTCTGTCGCTCGAGATAATGGATTGCCAATCAGGATTATTGGTATGGATGACTTAGAGCACATTTCAGATGAGACATATGGAACAACAGTGACCCCTGAGTAAGATAAATTAAAAAGCGTGACCCAAAGGGCCACGCTTTTTATTCTACTTTTTAATAATTAATATGTGAGATGAGATACGAGGAAGAGAGGAATATTTTTTTGAGGTGTATGCTTTATACAGCGACAAAAAATATGACGAATCTGACAAAGTAGATCGCTTACATATTAGTTATTATGAAATTTTTTGTGAATTTCTTTCAGGTGTTTGTCGGACAGATTGGTGTATACCTGGGTGGTATTAATAGATGCATGACCGAGCAGCATTTGCACGGATCTGATGTCTGCGCCATTTTGCAGCAAATCTGTTGCAAAATAATGTCTCATGGTATGAGGAGTCACATGTTTAGTGATTCCCGCTTGGACAGCTCGTTTTTTTAAAATGCGCTGAACCATACGAGGGTAGATGCGTTCACCGGAGGAAGAGACAAATAGTGCTTCAGAGAGGACTTTCTTTTTCCCTTCATGGCGCTTTTTTAGATATCGCGTAACTGTAGATTTTGCTGCTTCGGAGAGAAATACGATGCGTACTTTTTCACCTTTCCCCCTGATAGAGAATTCATCTGAAGAAAGATCAAGATCTTCATTAAGTGAGCATAGCTCAGAGACACGCAAACCTGTTGAATACAGCATTTCTAATATTGCTTTGTCACGCAGGTCTTCGATTTCAGATCCAGATGGTGCAATCATGAGTCTTTGAAATTCAGTGCGCGAGATTAAGTCTAGTTCGCGTTGTGCAGTTTTTGCAAGCTCAATTTTTTCAGGAGCTAACGTTGAGATGTCATTTTTTGCCAAGAATTTAAGGAACGATCTGAGTGCAATCAAGTGATAATTTTGTGTACGTCGAGACATGGTATCACCTCGTTTGTTTACTGTTTGCCTATTGAGCCACAGTCTATATTCACGTACCAAAGGCAGGGTGATGTCTCCGGGAGACGCAATTTCAGCATGAGAGAAAAACTTGGATAAATAACGATCATAATTCTCAATTGTTTTTAAAGAACGACCTTTTTCAATCTCAAGATATTCTAGAAATTCTCGTTTATGGCCAGTAATATTGTGCGACATTAACAGTAAGTATACCAGGCAAACATTTTGAAAAACAAATATTTTTACATATAGTAATACATAGATAGTTTTATGGAGCATGGTTATGGCTAATGTCACTGATATAACAGACACCTTAAAAGAAAAGAAACGGAATAGAGATAGTGTTTTTTTTCATATGGCCATGGATATTAAGGCGGGCAGATCAGTTGATCCAAAAAAAAGAAACAGGGTTGCTCTTGCTTTGAGCTGCTCTGTAGATATTGGGGATCAGCTGTCGGTTTCGCTTGATGTGTTTAACGATTTGAAAAGTGGAATTGTAGACATCATCAAAATGCCAGAGAGCTTGGTGGGAGGCAATTTTCGATATATTCCGTTCATGCAAGTAGAAACAGTTGTTTGCGAGGTCCTAAATTTTCCAAATGACAAAGAGAAAAGAGATGCTTTTGAGACACTTTTTCTGCAAGTAAAAGACAAGCATAAAGACAAGGTGAAGAATTTTTGGTTTTCGTTTGATCCACTCACTGATGATCAAATTAAAAGACCACAAACTGACACATAACGTGTCAGTTTTTCTTTATTATCAGAATTGTTATACTAGTTCATGGATAAAAAAATATACATAACTTTTGATGATGTTCTCATCAAGCCAGCGGCGAGTAATATTGAGCCGCGACAAAGCAATACTGGCATGTCTGTAATTCGAGGCGTGCCTTTTTTAGTTCCAGTATTATCAGCTGCAATGGATACGGTGACAGACGACAGAATGGCCATTGCGATGGCCAAGGTGGGCGGAATAGGCGTTATACATAGAAATTGTACAGTTGAGCAGCAGTGCGAAATGGTCGAGGGTGTTGTGTCTCAAGGGCTCATAGTTGGGGCGGCATGTGGTCCATTTGATCAAGAGCGAGCGCTCGCATTAGATAAAATTGGCGTGACTGCAATTTTTATTGATTGCGCACACGGCCATAATCAAAAAGTAATCGAGTCAGCCAAAAGAATTAAAAACAAGCTAACAAATGCCAAATTAGTTGTTGGGAATATTGTGACCAAAGACGGCGCACGAGATCTAGTTTCTTTTGTGGACGCAATTAAGGTTGGGGTAGGTCCTGGATCAATTTGCACAACAAGGGTAATTAGTGGAGTTGGAATGCCTCAGCTTTCAGCAATTATGGATGTTGCTCAGGTTGCACAAGAGCACGGTATTCCAGTTATCGCTGACGGGGGAATAAAAGAGTACGGAGATATCGTAAAGGCGCTTGCCGCAGGGGCTTCGGGAGTCATGCTTGGAGGAATGTTGGCAAGATGCGAAGAAAGTCCTGGCAAAAGAATAGAATGTACAGATGGGTCTATTCACAAGGTATATCGAGGTATGGGGTCAAGGCAGGTTCTCGAGCAAGGAAAGTCTTCAGATAGGTATTTAAATAAAAATCTAGCAATTGTTCCTGAAGGGGTTTCTGGAATTGTTCCAGTTGAGGGGACTGTGAAAGAAATTATTTCTGAGGTGCAATCTGCTCTCCAGATTGGTATGGGGTATGTTGGAGCAAGAGATATTCAGGAGTTGTGGGGACGTGCCCAATTTATTCGCATCAGCAGCCTTAGCCAAAAGGAGAACAACCATCATAATATTCATGTGAATACTTGACTTTAATATTATATTAAGTATAATATAGTTAGGAAAAATTGAGAGGAAATTCAAATGCAAAATCCAGTAGTGACGGTGATGTCATTAAACATAGAAAAAGCAACGACAGTTGCAACCGTTGTTGCATCTATTGTGGCAGGCGAGTGCGCCAAAGGTCTGTCTTATGAAGACGTCCTGCGCAATGTTGTTACGCAACAGCCCAACGTTGTTCAGATGACAAATCCGAGTGAGTCTATCTCAGTTACGATCGCCCTTAATGGGCACCGTCTCAGGTCTGTCTGGAGCAATGAAGATAAGATGGATCGACTGATCCGTCATGCTCAAAACTTTTTAAAAGCACTTAATGTGCACATAACAGTTGAGCAGTAAAAGAATTTAGGTCAGCTTTCGAGCTGGCCTTTATCTTTTGACACTTTTCAAAGAACCTGATAATATACCGCTCATGTCAAAACAAGCACTAATTAAAAAAGCTTTAGATACAGCAGGAGCAGCAGGTAATCCTGGCTCTACTGCAGCGCAAATTGCTATCCTTTCTGAACGAATTGCATCTTTGCAGGCACATCTTGATGTGAACAAAAAAGACAAGCATTCTAGACGAGGATTGCTGCAAATGGTTGCAGACCGAAGAAAGCTCATTAAATACATGAAAAGAAAAGATCCATCTGGTTGGGCAGATCTTGCACCAAAAGTTGGTCTTAAAGGTTAATCAGAAAAACGATATCTCCAAGATATCGTTTTTTTGATTTGATATAATTGAATCAATATGACAATCATTAAACATGAAAATCAGCGCGTTGGTGTCTTGATCGATGCGCAGAATCTCTATCACTCAGCCAGAAATTTATATGGCAAACGAGTGAACTTTACAGCGGTACTACAAGAGGCTGTAGCAGGTCGATCACTTATTCGTGCAATTGCGTATGTAATTACCTCTGAGGCAGGAGATGAAAAAGGATTTTTTGAAGCTTTAGAAAAAGCAGGAATCGAGACAAAAACAAAAGACTTACAAGTATTCTTTGGCGGCGCAAAAAAAGCGGACTGGGATGTGGGTATTGCAGTAGACGCTATTAAATTAGCACCAAAATTAGACGCACTTATTATTGCATCCGGAGACGGTGATTTTGTTCCAATGGTCGAATATGTACAACAAAACGCAGGATGTCAGGTTGAAGTAATTTCGTTTGGAAAATCTTCATCGTCAAAACTGATCGAAGCGGCAGATGACTTTATTGATATGTGTGAAGACACCAAAAGGTACTTAATGAGTTCTCGTGTAGCAACAGCAAATCGACGTAGACGAGCAACAGCAAAACGAAAAACAACAACTAGCAGAACACGAAAAACAACAAAGAAATAATATGGCTGGCGAACCAAACAATTTTAATAATGATCCCAACAAACCACACGTTGATGCGGATTCTTTTGGTAAACAATATGAACAACAAAAAGAAGCAGTCGCAGAAAAAACAGGGGATGAACTATTAAGAGAAAAACAACAACAAAAGAAACAAAAAAAGGTTGGTATTAAAACCTATCGAGATTACGCGTCAGAAGAATTAAGAAAGGGGGGTGGTTCGTTAACCAAGATGATTATTAAAGAGCGAGAACGCGAGCGTGAGCAGAAAAGACATTCGGTCAAGAACTCAAAAAATTTACTGATGACCTTTTTAGCGATCCTTTTCATTGTTATTGGTATTGGAATCGTTGGGCTCTCGTTTGTTCTCGTGTCGCAGAAAAAGGCTGAGCTAGATGAAAAGTCTTCGATCGTGATTACACCTGATCCATTACTCATTAACGACTTTAGAAAAGAAATTTACATCCCTAAGCCAACTAAATCAAAATTGATTCGCGCAACAACCGATGAAGTTGAAGAAACCAGTATCCCTATTGGTGCGGTAAAACATATTTATTTTGTTGAAGATAATAGCGATGGGTTTAAGGAGTTAATTGATACAACAGAGTTTATGAGATTACTAGAGGCAAAGGTGCCTGGCTCTTTATATCGAACGCTCGATAGTAATTTTATGTATGGTGTGCATTCCAGGGCAGATGGAAATTCTCCGTTTATGATTTTCAAAGTCTCTTCTTATTCGACAGCATATTCAGCGATTTTGACATGGGAGGCATCGTTAGCACGTGATTTTGAAGACATTTTCAATCGAGATTTCTCAGACACTTCTAGATTCTTTTTTGAGGACATTGTGTTGTACAACACGGATGTTCGAGCTCTTCTGAATGACCAAGGGGAGGTAATCTTCGGATATGCGTTCTTGCAAGACAAAAATACTCTTGTAATTTTTGAAAACAAGCTCTCTCTGCGTGAGATAATTACAAGAATGCAAAGGAATACTATTAAGCAATAGATACAAAAAATTGCCAGTTTAGAAACTTTGTTGCAAAAATATTTTTGATGTGATAATCTTTCGGAATTATGACAAGCAACAACGGACAAACTATCTACGAACTTGGGTTTTTGTTAGTTCCATCTCTAACCGAAAACGAAGTTGCGACAATGGTAGGAACACTTAAAGATACGATTTCAAAAGATGGATCAATCCTTTCTGAAGGATCGGTAGTTTTTATTGATTTAGCATACGAAATGGTTAAGAAAATTAAATCAAAGAACGAACGATTTGATCAGGCACATTTTGGATGGATTAAATTTACTATGGACGGCTCTTCAGTTTCTGGACTTGATAAGGCGTTAAAAGCTCATGATGACTTGCTACGATTCTTGGTCATTAAAACAGTAGAAGATGATGCTGTGACTGATTTGTTTGAGCTTGAGGATACAGAAGAATCAGCGCCAGTTGATCTTAATAAAGGTGTTGATATGGGAGATGACAAGGCAGATGACAAGACAGATAAGAAAGAAGAGGTATCTGAAGAAAAAGTAGAAGGAGACGACCTAACAAAAATCGAAGGAATCGGTCCAAAAATCGCAGAAACACTAACGGCAGCAGGAGTATCTACATTTGCTGAACTATCAAAAACAGATTCAGATAAAATCCAAGAAATCATTGCAGATGTACGAGGAAACCACGTATCAGATACATGGCCAAAACAAGCATCTATGGCAGCAGAAGGTAAATGGGATGAACTGAAGGCTTGGCAAGATGAGATGGACGGGGGTCGTGAATCTTAGTTTGTAAACCAAACATAGATTCTGATGTCGATGTAAGGAAGTAAAAGGACTATAAAGAAAAAACACGACGCATGTCGTGTTTTATAGTTCTCCTCGCTTTTTGTGTTTAGGGCCTCGAAAGTACCTTTTTACACCAAAAACAATGGTCATGTCTTTGTCGTAAAAGCATAAAAATTTAGATTCAACATTTGATTTAAAATCAGATGGATGTGCGAATCCTTCTACAAAGATGGCCTCTGGATTTTCCTCAACTAAAGTACGAATAATTACAGTGCGCTCCTTGTTGTTAACTTCAGTCACCGCTTTCTCAAGTATCTCTGCGGTTAAGTCTGTGCACTCACATGGTGTGGGGCACCGGACGTCTCTAGAAGTTTTTTTACCCATAGAGAAACTTGAAATAAGTTCTTTGTGGTTGGTTATTCCATGATACCCAAGAAGAAGTAACAGACAAATGATACATGTCTTAAATGATTGCATAACGACCTCCTAATGTAACTATACATTAAATTTTGTAAAAGTATATATTGTTGGAGAATAAAACTGATCAAGATATAATGTAGCAACTATGAATGTAAACAAAGCAATTATTGTGGGTCGAATCACAAACGATTTGGAACTAAAAACCACAACAACAGGGAGAGAAGTAGTCTCATTTGGGGTGGCTACAAACAGAACATGGAAAGACCAGTCTGGTCAAAAGCAAGAAAAGACTGAATACCACAACATTGTTGCGTGGGGAGCACAGGCAAAGACAGTTGCACAATACTTTGTTAAAGGACAAGAAATTTATGTAGAAGGACGTCTTGAGACAAGAAACTGGGACGATGAAGGATCTGGTAAAAAGATGTACAGAACTGAAATCGTTTTAGAACGATTCGAGTTCGGAGCAAAACCAGGAGGATATGGAGGAGGTGGATCAGCTGCAGCTGCACCAACGCCGAGTGAAAATAAGGTTCCTGAAATTCAGTACCCAACTGAAGAAATTAATCCCGACGACATCCCATTCTAAATATATTGGCAAATTTCTTTGTTGATTTTGAAAAAATTCCACTCACTGTACAAGATGTATACCTTCGTGGAATTTTTTCTTATTCCTTGGAAATTAACTCAATGTATTGAGAATGAAAAATAGGAATTTTGTTATACTTCGTTTCAATGAAAGCAATTATTTTTGATGTAGACGGGGTTTTGCTCGATTCATTACCTGCTCATTTGGCTATCTGCAGAGACTTAGCACGAAAATACGAGTTAGATCTAGATATTCCTGATAAAGATGTGTTTGTTAAGGATATTGTAAGTAAAGGGGTCAAAATTAGCCCTATGGAGGATTTTTTTAAGGCTGTTGGATTTCCAGACAAACAGGCTCAACAAGCAAATGAATATTACAGTCAGCACTTTTCTACCGAATATGAAGTGTTCCCTTTCGTTTTTGTACCTGAAGCAATTAAAAAATTACGGCAGGAGGGCTATGTGTTAGGAATTGTTACCTCAAACGTTTTAAAAAATATTAAAGTGCCACTGGAGGGTATATTTGATTTTTTTGACGAAAATCTTGTGTTTGCTAAAGACTCATTTTCAAACTACACAAAAGACAAAGCACTTCGCATGGCCGCTGTTAGGCTGGGATGCGCACCCAAAGATCTTTTATACATAGGGGATCAGCTTGCAGATTACAAAGCTGCACATCAAATAGGCACACTGTTTGTGGGAACTACTTATGGATGGGGAATTACGAAAGATGATAGAAAATTTAAAATAATTGATTCACTAGACGAGTTGTTAGAAATATAATTTTGCAATATAGTTTGTAAACTGTAAAAACTGTTGCGAGAGTAGAATCAATTTGTTATGATACCGGGCATGAAAAACAAGACATGTCACTTTGAGGAAAACAATATCACTCACATTGATTACAAAGACGTAAAAACTTTAAAAAAGTTTACAAATGCGCACGGTCGAATGATTGCGGCACGACACACAGGGGTTAAGGCAAAATCACAACGGCAGTTGGCAAGAGCAATCAAAAATTCACGATTTCTTGGACTACTACCATTTGTTCAATCTTAAATATAATAAAAATAACGACTACCCTGTCGTTATTTTTATTACGTCCCCACAGTTATTCTTTGTGTAGTCCGCCCCCACTATCTAAATCTGTAAGAAGTAAATATTGTAGTCAGAAAATATAAAGAGGGTTATCCAGTAAGCTATCAAGGTAAAAATGACACAAAAAGTTGTAGCTACCAAAATTGATTTTAGAAGATTTAGTAATTTCATTGCTATTCCTTAAATCTCTCTACATATTCGCCCTTTTCAGTATTAACAACCAGCTTCTCTCCCTCTGTTATAAACAATGGGGTAGTGACTTCCAGTCCATTTTCTAGAACCACTTTCTTGGTGGCACCAGTTGCAGTGTTTCCTTTGACTGCAGGGGGAGCCTCAACCACAGTGAGAACTACTTTAATTGGAATTTTAATGCCAATCACCTCCTCATCGAAGTAAACTCCTTTGACTACATCGTTTTCTTTTAAATATTGGAGCTTGTCTTCCAAAACGTTTTGAGAAAGCATAAATCGATCTTTCGGATCTCCATCAACACAAAACCAAATTTCTGACCCTTTTTGGTATAGGTATTTAATGTCTTTGTTTTCAATCTCTGCTTCGGCAACTGAGTCAGATGCATGAAACGTTTTTTCGATAGTTTTACCTGAAATAAGAGATTTGATTTTAGTTTGGTTGTGAGGTTTCCCTCGGTTCTTTTTTGCGATATTAGATTCTTGTACTTCGTATGGCTCTCCGTCCAGCACAATGTATTTTCGCGGTTTAATTTCATTGTAATCTAGCATAATCAAAAGATTTTAACATAACAAAAATTATATTAGATCATAAAAATAGTATTTGACAAGTAAAACTAACGTACTATATACTATATATGTAAAATAAGTATTTAATATTATGTTTTCATCAAAAGAATCTGCTGCTCAAGAAAGGTATACAAAACAAGAATCAAACATGACTAATAAAGTGGCAAAGGCTCTTAATTTGTATCAACAGCAGCTTGATGAACAATACATTAAAACACAAGGGGTTGAAAATATTTTTGATGACTCTGATTTAATGGAAAAAACTACATATCACAAAGATGGAACTGAATCCCAAGAAATAAGAAAGGCAAGTGAAGTCCTGAAAAATGATATTGAACGAGAGTATGATGATAAATACAATCGAGACATTTTGGCATTGTACGACACGATGTCATCAGAAGAGAAAGACCTGTTTGATAAAGCAGCACGACTTCAGGAACAGTATCAACCTGAATTGTCGGAAGAAGAAATAGAGAGAATCAAAGAGAATGGACTTCATGAGGCAGTTAGTATTGCAAGAGATATTGAAGATCAAGATGGTGGATTTTTAAGAAGTATAAATAGGGTTAGAGAAAATCTTGCAAAAATTAGTAAAAGTTCTCGACAGGAATCAGCGAGCAAGAACTTTCAGGTAATAGCAGAGGATGAAAGATTTGAAATTGACGCTAGAAGCACCGACATCGGGAGTAATTCATAGAAAATAATAAAAGTCCGCAATTGCGGACTTTTATTATTTTTCTTCTCGCATGCCTTTCCTGATTGCTTTAAGGATATCGTTTCGGTCTTTCTTGTTTTCTTTGAGCCACTGTCTGGTTTTATCGTACCCAACGGCCATTTTGGTTTCACCGTAGTAGTATGTTGCTTTTTGTTTTTCGATGATTCCAAATTTTTCTCCCAGTGCAATAATTTCTCCCTCTTGAGAGATACCCTCGTTATACATGAGATCAAATTCAGTCTTTTTAAACGGTGGGGCAACTTTGTTTTTTACAACCTTTACTCGTACTCTACCCCCAACTACTTCTTCACCTTTCTTAATCTGTGCGATTCGGCGAACGTCTAGACGAACTGACGAGTAGAATTTGAGTGCTTTTCCACCAGGTGTTGTTTCCGGTGACCCAAACATAACTCCAATTTTCATTCTCAGCTGGTTAATAAAAATTACTGTTGTGTTTGATTTAGCCACAATCGCCGTCAGTTTTCGTAAAGCTTGAGACATCAATCGTGCTTGTTTCCCAACATGGTGTGCACCCATTTCTCCTTCGATCTCATCTTTCGGGGTTAGTGCAGCAACCGAGTCGATCACAACAATGTCTACTTTTCCAGATCGCACGAGAGATTCTGTGATCTCAAGTGCTTGTTCTCCAGTATCTGGTTGTGATACTAGTAGCTCATCGGTTTTAACACCTATGTTCTTTGCGTAGATCGGGTCCAACGCATGCTCTGCGTCAATAAATGCACAGATGCCTCCGGTTTTTTGTGCTTCACCTACAATATGTAACGCTAGCGTCGTCTTACCAGACGATTCAGGTCCATAAATTTCAATAATCCTTCCTCGTGGAACACCGCCAATGCCCAGTGCATTATCTAGACCAATGGATCCAGTAGGAATTGCAGCGATGTCTACCTTTGGTGCTTCTCCTAGTTTAATAATTGCTCCTTCCCCAAATTTTGTTTGAATTTCTTCAAGAGTTGTATCAACTTCCTGCATCTTAAGTTCTTTTGCAGAGGGTCCTTTTGCTTCTGCTTTTTTAGTTTTCTTTGCAGGTGTTTTCTTTGTTTCTTTTTTTGCTCCCATATACGATTACTACTATTAACAATAGAGCTATTGTATCACTCGGGTGCACAAAATATCGACTCCAAGTTTTGCACATTTGATATAATGGCAATTATTATGGCAGCAAAAAGAAAATCATCTTCGCGAAAAAAGTCATCGCGATCAACTAAAACCCAAAATAAAAAACTATTTAAAGAAAAGAAAGAGAAGCAGCCAATCAAACTTTCAGACGAAGTAATGAGCTTTATCGCAGCAATTGGTTTTTTTGTTATTTCAGTCATTTTGTTTGTTTCGCCGTTTAGTTTTGCAGGAGTGGTAGGGGACTTTATTTACAAGTGGCTATTCTTTTTGTTGGGGGTAGGGTATTACCTCCTACCGCTCTTGTTCCTGGTGCTTGCTATTTCTTTTTTATTTAATATCGAGCGAAACTTTAGTAAGGTGAAAATTTTTGGTTCGTTGCTGTTTTTGGTGTCAGGGCTTGCCGCAATTGATCTTTTGTTTGGAGGGGGAGGTATTGTCGGAGGCTTTATCGCAAAGATTGAAGCATTCTTTGGAAAATGGACTTCATTGTTTTTCATGGTGATGTCGTTCTTTGTGTCACTAGCCATTATTTTTGATGCCGTGCCACTTATTGGGTATCTCAAGGAACGCCGTGAGCGAAAGAAAGAACAGCGTGCGTACAAAGAGGAATTAAACGAAGATGAAGAAGAGCGCATTGAAAAAGCAGCTAAAAAAGCTGCGGCAACAGCAGAACCAGAATCAAAGCCTAAGAAACAACAATCGTTTCTTTCCAAGAAAGAACAAGATGTTGTTAAGCCAAAGAAGACAGCCGAGCCCAAGAAAACAGACGAGGACAAAATGGCTGCAGGAATTAACCAAAAGATCAAGAAGACCTTTGTTAAAGGGCCTTCTAACGAGAAACTGCCGCCGCTTTCAATGCTTTCTTCTGATAAAGGGAAGCCTGGAGTAGGTGATATTAAGGCAAATGCGAACATCATTAAAAGAACACTTTCGAACTTTGGGATTGAGGTAGAAATGGACGAAGTGTCGGTGGGGCCAACAGTAACACGATACTCATTCAAGCCAGCAGAAGGGGTAAAATTGTCGAAAATCGCTGGTTTGCAAGACGATTTGGCTCTGACTCTTGCGGCAAAAACCTTGCGTATGGAAACTCCTATCCCAGGAAAGTCTTTGGTGGGTATTGAGATTCCAAATAAATCAAAAACCACCGTTGGGTTAGGAAGTTTGCTTGCTGCTGATGGATTCCAAAACACAAAAGACGCACTGCCTATGGCGGTTGGTAAAGATATTGCTGGGGCAGCAGCATTTATCAATATGGCAAAAGCGCCTCACATGCTGATCGCGGGAGCAACCGGAGCAGGTAAGTCAGTAACTGTGCACGCACTAATCACGTCTCTTTTGTTCAAGCACGGGCCAGATATGCTCAAGTTTATTATGGTTGATCCAAAGCGAGTTGAGCTGACTCTTTACAATGGAATTCCTCATCTACTCACACCAACCATTACGGATCCTAAATCTGCAATCATGGCTCTGAAGTGGGCAGTTAAAGAAATGAATAGACGTTACGATGTTCTCCAGTCACATTCAGTGCGAGACATTGGTTCGTACCATGAGAATATTTTTGAACCAGCAAAAGCAAAAGCACAAGATGGGGATGAAATTCCAGAGACAATGCCATACATTGTGATTGTTATTGATGAGCTTGCTGACATTATGATGAGCTACCCACGAGAGCTCGAGGCAGGAATTGTTGCACTTGCGCAGATGTCACGTGCTGTTGGTATTCACCTCATCCTCTCTACTCAAAGACCATCGGTAAATGTTATTACTGGTTTGATCAAGGCAAACATTCCAACCAGGATTGCTTTGAAGGTTGCGTCTGCTGTGGACTCGCGAACTATTCTTGATATGGGTGGCGCTGAGAAACTTTTGGGGGCAGGAGACGCCTTGTATATGACAGGGTCAATGTCTAATCCTGCTCGAGTTCAGTCAGCGTTCATCCCAGAAGAGGAGGTGAAAAAGGTTGTCTCGTACCTCAAGAAAACATACAAAGACGAACTACCAGAAGAGATCGATATTTCTACTCAGGCAGTATCAGGAGATAATGTTATGTTTGCAGGCTCACTTGATGACGGAGATGAAGAAGATGAGTTATACGAAGACGCAAAACAAACAGTCATCGCAGCTGGGAAAGCATCAACCTCGTACCTACAAAGAAAACTTAGGGTTGGTTACTCGAGGGCAGCTCGGCTGATGGATATCCTAGAAGAGCGAGGAGTTATCGGCCCAGCTGAAGGATCAAAGCCTCGGCAAGTTCTTGTCGGTGCAGAGCCAGCCGAAGAAGCAACAGAACAGTCTCAAGAAGCAGAAGAAATGTTGGATGAATCACATGAAGAAACAGATGTATATACTCCACCTTCAAGTGATAGATTTTAGAAATGAAAAGTAAAAACATAATCCCTTTATCAATTGCAGCGATTATTGCGATTTGTATCGTAGCTTACGTTATATTTCGCTTTTTTGACCTTGTGGTAGGCCCGTCATTTGTTATTGAAAATATCGAGCACGGACAAACAGTGACTACTCGGAGCTACTCAGTGATTATCCAAACTAAACGCACCAGTGAGATACGTATAAACGACACAATCGTTCCACAAAATACGGACGGGGAAGTACAACACACACTTTATTTGAATGAAGGTCTTAATCCCCTCAGCGTCGAGGTAATAGATACATACGGTAAGACTAAAAAAGAGACCATTTTTGTACTAAAAAAATAGTGGATTTCTGGGTATTTTTTAGCTCAAAAAACGATGATGCGACGTTATTTACGTTATACACGTCGTTATCCACAAACTAGTTGTTAAAGGTCCTTGCAATGATATAATTTTAGTTGTGTATGCCTCGTTCAGGCATGCACAAAAATTGCAGGATCTTTGACAGTTGAATATAGAAATATAAGAAACAGTCCAAAGATTCTTGTTTTTTGTTTTCTGCAGAAAATGAGAACAACTTTATGTCTGTATATTATTAGAAAATATTATTAGTAATATACGATGATCGTGGGTGACCACAATTATCACAAGTTAATTATTATTATGTATAAACTTACACAAACTCTTGCTGCTAAAACTGCAGCTGGAGCCGTAGGTGCTGTGATGGCAATCTCTCTTGTATTTGGTGCATTTGTACCAGCTACATCAGCGAACACAACTATTGATGATCTTCTAGCGCAAATCGCTGCGCTTCAAGCTCAACTAACAGCTCTACAAAATGGTGGAACAACTACTACACCTACCACAACAACTGTGGCGGCTGGAGAGTACATCTACCACCCTAACGTGGACTACTTCTTCGCAAATAACATGCGAATGGGTGCACGTGGAGAGGAAGTTCGACAATTACAAATCGCGCTTAACGATTCAGATTACCCGTTGCAAGTTGCAGCAGGAGCACCTGGATCAGCTGGGAATGAAACAACATATTTCGGAACAGCTACACACAATGCGGTAATCGCATTCCAAACTGCGCAAAACATCCAACCAAACATCGGTAACTTCTACATTCTTACGAGAACAGAATTCAACCGAAAAGCGGCTGGAACTGTAACAACAACACCAACAACACCAGTTGTAACTAACGGTGACTTGGTAGTCTCAGAAGGTGATTCACCTGCTGACGACGTTGTTGCTGCGGGACAAAACCTTGTTGAATTCACAGTAATCGAATTGACTGCTGGGGATGACGCAACAGTTGAAGAAATTCACGTTCAAGTAAACGGAGAAGATTCTGACTCAGACGACGTTGTTTCACAAGTTGTTGTGATGACAGCAGACGGAATTGTTATTGATACTGACGCACCTGACTCAGACGAACTTGCTGAACTAGATCTAAGCTCAATGGACATTGATGCAGGAGAAACAGTTACACTGATTATTGCTGCAAACATTGATCCAACGACTGCTGAAGATGGACAACAAACTTCTCTTGAAGTAGTTGCTGTTGATGCAGGACCTACTGAAGTAGCAGGTCTTCCTGTTGAAGGAGCTGAACACATCCTTAACACTTCAATCACACTTGGTGATTATGACTTCACACTTCGAAACGAAGGAGATGACTACAATGTTGGGGAGAACGAAGCACTTCTTGCAACAATTGATATTGACAACAATAACTCTGATGATCCAATCTTCGCATGGTTGATTGGTCTAGAGCACACAGGATCTGCTGATGTATCTGATCTCGACAACGTAATGCTTGTTGATGAAGACAATAACGAATACGACGTTGCTGCAGTTTCTGGAGACATCGTATACTTCCTTCTAGACGGAGTAGAAATTGAAGAAGGTAAAGATCTAGAATTTGAACTATTTGCTGACATCGATGACGGTGCTGGTGAAACAGTTGAATTCGACGTTGATGACATGACAGTTGATGTTGTTGTGTCTGATCACAATGATCGAGTTATTTCTGAAGATGGTGGATTTGCACCAACAGGTTCAGCAAATAACATCCTTGCTGGAGATGCATCTGTAACAGATTCATCTGAAGTGACTTCAACTAACATTGCTGTTGGAGAACAAGCTGCAGAATTTTCTGCATTCGAAGCAACAGTAGAAGGTGAAGACGTAACTGGTGACATTCTGGTAAACATCACAGCAACATCTCCTCTTGGAACAGTTGCTGCTGATATCGAACCAGATGACATCATGATTGCAGATGCTGATGGAAATGTTCTTGCAGGTGCAGATACTATTACTGTATCTGGAGCAGGGCCATTCACTATCGAAGCTGAGTTTGATGACTTCACCCTAGAAGTAGGAGATGATGTTGTCTACATGATCCTTGCTGATCTTACTGACGATGTACAACACGGTGATGAATACACAGTTGTAGATATCGTTCTATCAAGCTTTGAAGGTGATTCAACCGGAGAAGACACAGATGTTAACGGAACAATTCTTGCTGGAGCTGCAACAGAAACTGTTGCCCTTGGAGAAACACAAACTGTAAAAGGTGCAAACCTTGTAGTAGGTGTTAACTCAGTTGTAGCAGAAGATGAAGTAACTGATGACACTGAATCAGTAGAAGTTGCTGTCATTCAACTTGACGCGACTGACGCTGGTGAAGACATCACTGTTAACGAAATTGATGTTGAACTAACATTGACTGGTGCTACTAACGCTGAGCACCTAGAAAACTGTGAACTATTCGATGACCCAGATGAAAACGGTACATACACTGTTTCTGTATCTGATGCATTCGACTTCACAGCTGCTGCACTAACAGATGCTGAAACTATCCTAGTTGACGGATTTGTTGTAGCTGCTGGAGAATCTGAAGCTCTATCAATGCAATGTCACGTAACTGAAGAGTTCGTTGCTGCTGATACAATCGCTGTAACAGTAGAGGCAACTCCTACAGTAGATGCTGATGCGGAAGTATCAACAGATGTTAACCTAACACTAGGACCTAACACTGCTGCTGTTGTAACAGTTATCGCTGGAACATTGGTTGACGCTGATGATTCAAATCCAGAAAATGAAACTGCAATGACAGGTGAAATGGTTTCACTAGGAAGCATTGAGCTTGATTCAGACAAAGTTGAGGGAATTCTAACTGAACTACCATTGGTAGCAGTTAACCCTGAACTACTTGAAGCACAACGAGAAGTAATGCTATACGTTGATGGAGCACATGTTGCATCTGCGTTCTTCACAACTACTAACGTTGTTGTGGACACATGGCTAGAAGACGTTATTATTGAAGACGGTACAACTGTAATCGAATTCAAGACAACTCTAGCTGACGCTATTGCTCTACCAGAAGGTTCTGTTGTTTCTGTAAACACAGACGCTGGTGTTGATATGCTTGTAGATAATGATGTATACCCAGCTGTAGGTACTGCACTGACAGGTGTAGCTGTATACTCAGCATCTATTGATGTAACAGTTGAAGATCTTACTGATACTGACATCCAAGACAACATCATCATGAAGTTCGCTATTACAGCACTTGGTGATGACGTAGATGTTGCAACACTTGCAGCAGCTGCAGTGGCAACTGGTTCAGCTAACGCTGGAACAGTAACACTACACAACGGTACTTCTTACACAGACGCCGAAGGAAACCCAGCTATGGCTGCAACAGTAACAATCTCTGAAGATGATACTGAGTACTTCGTAGTTAAAGGTACTGCTGTGACAGGAGGAGAAACAGGTGACATTATCGAAACAACAGTAGCCCTATCAGGACTAGTGACTGTTAACGCAACTGCAATTGCGCCAATCGAAGATGACGAAGTTAACTCTTCTGAAGAAGTTGTATACAAATACACTAACTAGTTTCTAGTTACTGTAGGCGGATATAATCTTCGCTCAAACAAAAACCACCCATTTGGGTGGTTTTTGTGATGCTTAAACTTTTCTACATTGTTAGGCGTATGGATTTCTTCTGCTATTGGTATAATGGTTCTATATGACAGCACTAACCATTTTTTATTTAATAGCTTTGTTTATGCTTGGCGCAATCATGGGGAGTTTTCTCAATGTGGTGGCAGTAGACTTCATGAATTTATACATGAAGCATGACCTAGAACATAAATCAGAATGGAAGTTCTTTCTCAGTCATTGGAAGTCTAAACAATTTTGGCAAGAAGTATTTGATAGGCGGTCTGCTTGTGACACATGTGAAATTAAATTAACCCCTAAAGAATTGGTACCAGTGGTTTCATACCTATGGCAAAAGGGTAAGTGTAATTCGTGTGAGGTAAAGTTTTCACCACAGCACTTATATGTTGAGCTTTTGTGCGGTGTTATTTTTACGGGAGTATTCCTGGCCGTCTTCTCTTCATACACAGCATTAAGTGGTTTATTTATTGCTGAAATCTTGTATATGTTCGTATTCTTTGGGCTCGCAATTATTATTCTTTTGTTTGATATCGAACATCAAATTATCCCTGATGTACTGGTGCATTCGTTGGTGCTGCTAGCATTCGGAGCGCACATGCTCGGCTTTCTTTCTGTGCCGCAAGTGAGTCTTCTTAATACAGCTATTGCCGCAATTGCAGTAGCTCTACCCCTTTTTCTTTTTTGGTTGGCGTCGAAAGGAACATGGATGGGAATGGCTGATTCAAAGCTCGGCTTAGCTATGGGGGCATTGCTTGGTGTCTCACTTGGTATCACGTCATTTTTCTTTTCGTTTTGGATTGGTGCGCTGGTGGCGATTGCTCTATGGGCAGTTTCGCGCTTTGGACCAAAGAACGATAAAGAAGAAATTGGCATGAAAACAGCCATTGCTTTCGGACCGTATATGGTTCTTGCGGTGTGGCTTATTTATGTAACCAAGATCAATCTATTTCCATTTGTATGATAAAAGACACAAAACAAGGATACACACTAGTCGAACTCCTTTTTGTTATGGGTATGATTTTCTTGCTGGCAGCGATGTCTCTGATCAATTACAATCAATTTGGTCGAGAAGTTGAGCTCGAGAATGATACATATGATATGGCACTAACAGTGAGAACAGCACAGTTCTTTGGAATTAACAGGCAAGATGACCTTTCTGATAGTTTTGATGACCCGAAGCCATACGGTGTTTATTTCAACATCGGTGTCTCAGCCCCGGTGTTAGGGATTACCCCACAGTCTTTCATGATGTTTATTGATAATGACGGAGGGCCAAATGACACAAACAATTTGTTTGATGATATTGACGTTACGGGCGGACAGACTCCTCTTTGTGTGAGCAATAACGCAACAGAATGTCTTGATATTTTCACTCTCCGGAAAGGAAATTATATTAGCGGAATGTGTGCAGGTGCATCGGAGGCAGATTGTGATTCAGAGGCAGACAGAGCTGCTAATGCAGTTGAAGAGTTGCACATAACATTTACAAGACCAAACCCAGACGCAACAATCAAAGCAGACGCACTTACGGACTTTGCCTATGCGGAGATTACTGTTTCTAACGACATTACTGGGGTTGGTCTGCGTCGGATTGCTGTGGGTACTGCTGGGCAAATATCAATTAAATAATCATGATGTATCGCACAAAACAACAAAAGAAAGGATTCTCATTAATTGAAGTTATTATTTCGATTGCACTTTTTACTGTTGTCATGACTGTAGCGTTGGGTGCACTTTTTATGGTTATTAATGCAAACAAACGAGCAAAATCGATTAAGCTCGTGGTGAACAACGTGAACTTAGCCATTGAAGGAATGTCTCGTGACCTGCGTGTGGGATACAATTATTGTGATTCACAATCTGAGGCAACTGATGGGTCTTGTGATTCCACAAATGGGTCAACTCAAATTTGGTTTACAACAGACCAAGGGGAACACCTCTCTTCTTTTCGATTATTTGACCAAGGTATTCAAAGAAGGCTTGGGGGGCCTGCAGAACAATTTTTTGAAATCACAGGATCAGACGTGATTATCGAAGACATGCAGTTTTATATTCAAGGGACTCAATCAGGAGATGATGTACAACCATTTGTGACTATTGCCATACGAGGCTCAATTGAAGTTGCGGGGACAGAAGAAACATTCCAATTACAGACAACATTGTCACAGCGAAAAATAGCACCGTAATATGAAATACTTTAAAAAAATAATTGCGACAGCACAACATACAAAAAAACAAGGTTTTACGTTTATTGAAACATTGGTGGCCATTACGGTGTTGTTGATTGCTGTTGTTGCGCCGATGTCTCTTTCACAAGAAGGTATCGTTGCTGCAAAGTTAGCCCAAGATCAAATTGTTGCGTTCTACCTTGCGCAAGAAGGGGTTGAGGTCGTTCGTAATATGCGTGACGAGAATCGTTTGTCTGGTGACGATCAGCTTGATAATTCACTTGCCTCATGTGTTGTTGACCCGGACAATGCTGCTGACGTCGGATGTACGGTGGATGCAACAAATGTAACAAGTTTTTCTTTTGCAGTGGTTGATTGTACATCGTCTTGTCCTGCTATCAGGAAAGATGACGATTTTTTCACACACCGAACATCCGGGGCTTATGTTCCTACAAAGTATGTACGGGAGGTGAGGGTGTGGTACGTAGAAGATCCTTCGGATGTAGGAAGTCGGAAAGAAGCGGTTGTGGAGGTAAAAGTTACTTGGCCGTTTTTGAACACCTCAAGGACCTACACATTACGAGATAATCTATTAGAATGGTAATTATGAGCAAGCAACGAACAGCTAAAGAAGGGTTTGTTATTCTCATTGCTGTTTTGGTATCAAGCCTAATGGTTTCCATAGGTGCATTCATCGCATCTATTGCGGTAAAAGAATTAGCGCTTTCGTCATCAGGGCGTGATTCTCAGACAGCATTTTATGCAGCAGATGCGGCACTTGAATGTGCGTTGTATCAAGACCTGCGAGTACTACAATTTGCTGCATCATCAACTGCTGTTGGCCCCACATCTGTTTATTGTAATGGGCAATACTGGTCAATCATTAACCAAGTTGGCGATGCAGATTCAGCTGATACTTTTTTTGATGTCTGGTTCCAGTTTGATGGGGCAACTGCTGCTACGTCTCCGTTTGCTCGAGTTAAAGTGCACAAAGAAAATATCGGAACAATCAACGATAAGACTGTGATTGATGCACGAGGATACAATATCGCAGATACTCAAGCTCCGTCCAGAACAGAGCGAGCTCTTCGAGTTGAATACTAATTTATTTCATTCGAAATTAATCGGATCATTTTTATATATTTTGGGCGAGACATGTCTTCGGTTGGTATAATAGTGATATGACAAAAAACTCTCCATCCAAAGCACAAATCACTCGGGCAGAAAAGCTACGGGAAACAATCAATTACCACCGCTATCTCTATCATGTTGAAGACCGACAAGAAATCTCGGAAGCAGCACTCGACTCACTCAAAGATGAATTAAAAAAGCTCGAACTCGAGTTCCCATCACTTGTAACCCCTGACTCTCCAACACAGCGTGTCGCTGGGCAAGTACTCGATAAGTTCGAAAAAGTAACTCACAAGGTATCTCAGTGGTCATTTGATGACGCGTTTGATCGGGATGATCTAGAGCAGTTTGAAACTAGGGCAAAAAATTATTTAAAAAAGCAGGGCAAAGAAGAGCAAAGCTTTGAGTATATGGTAGAGCAAAAAATCGATGGACTCAAGATTATTCTTGAGTATGTTGGTGGAGTGCTTACGACTGCGGCAACCAGAGGGGACGGAAAAGTGGGCGAGAACGTGACAGTAAACGCACGCACCATCAAAACGATTCCCCTGAGACTCAATCAGCCAGTGAACGGTATTTTTGAAGGGGAGATTTTTATGCCCAAAAGTTCATTTGAAACACTTAATAAAAAAAGAAAGAAAGCAGGAGAAGAGGAGTTTGCTAACCCAAGAAATGCAGCAGCGGGAACCATGCGGCAACTCGACTCTTCGATTGTTGAGAGTAGGAATTTGGCATGTTTTGTGTATGACATTGCTGAGCTTGTAGGCGAAGATTTTACTACTCAAGAAGAGGAACTTCACTTATTAGAAGAGCTTGGTTTTTACGTAAATAAAGAGAGGAAGAGGTGTGCGAATCTTGATGAGGTGTGGGAGTACTACAAACAAGAAGAAGGTAAGAAAGAGTCTTTCAATCACTGGATTGACGGGATGGTTATTAAAATTAATGACCGAGAGACACAAGAGATGCTCGGCTACACAGGAAAGGCCCCGCGATTTGCGGTTGCGCTCAAGTTTCCTGCAGAGCAAACAACTACAGTGGTGCGTGATATTACACTCCAAGTTGGACGAACAGGAGTCATTACTCCCGTTGCTGAGCTTGATGCAGTGGCTGTTGCAGGAACAACAGTCCGCCGAGCAACCCTTCACAACGCAGAAGAGATTGAGCGATTAGATGTGCGTATCGGAGACACCGTCATTATTGAAAAGGCTGGAGATATTATTCCGAAGGTGGTTTCAACTATGACAGAACTACGACCTAAGAGTGCAAAGAAATACGTGTTCCCAGACAAGGTTTCTGGTTGTGGAGGGGATGGCTCAATTGAGAAGATTCCTGGACAAGTGGCATACCGATGTGTTGATCTCTCGTCCGGTGATGTGGCAAGAAGAAAGCTTCATTATTTTGTTTCCAAAAAAGCGTTTGATATCGATGGACTCGGTCCGCGTATTATTGATCAGCTCATAGATGAAGGGTTGGTCTCAGAGCCAGCAGATATTTTTAAATTAACGAGGGATGATGTGCTGCCACTTGAGGGATTTAAAGAAAAATCAGCAGACAACCTTATCGATGGAGTCAAGGAGAGAAGGTCGATTAGTTTGCCTCGGTTTATCATTGGACTCTCAATTGATGAGGTGGGAGAGGAAACGGCTCTGCTTTTGGCGCAAGAGTTTATGAGTCTCAAGTCTATAAGAGACGCGACTGTTGACGAGTTAGTCGCAATTGAGGGTATTGGGGGGATTATGGCGGAGAGTATTGTTGGTTGGTTTGATGATGAGATAAATCAAGTGGTGGTTAAGAATTTGTTAGAGCATGTGACGGTAGAGGATTTTGCTGTGCAAAATCCTCAAGACCTCCCACTTGCTGGTAAGACAGTGGTAGTAACAGGAACACTTGAATCTATGTCTCGAGATGAGGCAAAGGAACACATCAGGAGGCTTGGCGGGAAGGTTGGCTCATCGGTATCTGCCAAAACAGATATTCTATTAGCAGGAACAAAAGCAGGATCTAAACTACAAAAAGCCAAAGAGCTTGGAGTAAAAGTGTGGAACGAGAAGGAGTTTAATACTTTGTTATAATAGTGCGATCATGGATAAAAATCAGATTCTACATTTAGCAAAACTTGCACGTATTGAACTCTCAGATGAGGAGATCGCAGCATTTCCAGAACAGTTTTCAAGTATTTTAGAGTTTGTTGACCAAATCAAGGACGTAGACACGACGGGCGTTGAAGCGCGTGACTTTACACTGGTAAATGTTATGCGAGAAGACGAGAATGCATTTGAGGCAGGGGAGAACAGAGAAGCGATCCTTAATGAATTTCCAGAGCGAGTTGGAGATTTGTTAAAAGTGAAGAAAATTTTAA
>JAHDEI010000013.1:0-13235 GCA_020628915.1 Minisyncoccota bacterium
CTTTCGAAACACGATTTTGAGTCGTGCGCGTCTACCAATTCCGCCACTCTGGCATCTGAGTGAAAAAGATATTAACACGTATTTAATTTGAATGAAATATAAAACCGCACATCAAGTGGCGGTCTTTTATTTAATAGGTAAACATTCGTCTACATTTTTGACTACGAGTTGTAGTTCGGTGGGAGATCCACTTTTGCTTCAAATGAAGGCATAAGTTTAGTTTATTGAAAGTTAATTAGTTCAGGAAGTGCAGGCCAATCCAGATGTAGGCAAGTGGAGTTGAGCATGTCGCGCACGCAACAGCCAATCTCTCAGCTTGTTCCACAAATACTGAGTTTGGGTCCTTAAGTGCACAAAGTGTACGATAGATTTCCGCTATTTGGTAGCGCAACCTCATCAATCCATGAGCCAAAAGATATATTTCAATAAAGGCCATAATTTCTCCTTTCGTATGAGCCTAAATATATTATATCTATAAATATATAAATGTCAATATCATGTAATATTTATCTCTGTGTTAAAATTTTCTTAGAAACAAGGAGTGCACTTTTATGAAACACAAAACACCCATAGATATTATTGCCCGCTTCCCTCTCTCAGAAGAACGTCAACGTGAGGCTGCTCAAATATCAAAAGATGCATATGACAGCGCAAAAAGTATACGTTCCATTTTGGGAAAGAAAAAATAACAAAACCCGCCTAAGCGGGTTTTTATATTTTAAGATTGTAAACTTCTACTCAAAATAACAAAACGCAGGATTGTATCCTGCGTTTTGTTATTTTGAGCCACCTGTCAGGCTCGAACTGACGACCTATGGTTTACAAAACCATTGCTCTACCAACTGAGCTAAGGTGGCTGATGCGAAACATTTTAACAGAAAAGTATTTTCTTGCAATAAAAAATGCCACCGCGAGGGTGGCATTAAATTCAGTCTAATTTGCTTCCCGGATACCGTTCTCATCAAATGTCAGCTTGACTGAGTGGTTGATGGGATTTCCGAATTGAACAACTCTGATCTGCTTTTCATCAGCCATTCGAACACGAGCAATTGCTTGTCGTGCACCGAGCGATGGACCCGTCCGCTGAGACTTGACTCTCTTGACTGGAAGCTCTTGTGTTGAGTCATCGGATAACTCGTCTGATATTTCGATTGCCGACACAGCGGCAACCATGATAAAGATATACAGACTAAACGCCCATAGACAACCAGCTAAATACCCACCTAGAGTTGAACCGTCAGCAAGACTGCCACTGAAGCCAAACCACAGAAGTCCGACAATAATCACCACGGAACCAACAAAATAAAGTGCATTTTTCATAGTTAATTTCCTCTCTATTTTACTATGCTTGCTATTTATTATTATACATTTTTATGTGTTTTTGTCAATATTTGTAAGTCAAAAAAGCCGCGTTTCCGCGGCTTTGGCTTATTCGCCAATTATCTGCTGAGTATCCGGACAGATAGTCAGTTTATCATGTGTTTTTTTCTCTTTTTTCCCTTTTGGTTTCTTTTTCTTTTCCGCATCAACAGATGGCCCAAAATCAGAACCAGAAGGATAGTGTGGACCACAATCAATGTACGCTTCTTCCATGTTACACCTCGTCTGCTGAAACCAAACCGGTTTTTCCCAAATTAAACCGATAGTTGACTGCCTTTTGCAAATCTCTACCTGGCTTGCCAATACGATCAAATTTGATCTCTGCCTTTTCATCCAGCATTAATGCCGTGCGCATACTCGTTGCGATATAAAAATCGCGCTCGCCTATGTCGCCTCCAACAAAAACTGCATAGATGTTATGCGGCAGATCTCTTGCTCCAGGTAAAGATATCAATAGTTGTGGTGTGCTTGGATAGCGGACTGGCACATAGTTATGCCTATGGGTATCAATTACCTTAGAGCCAACCAACATGTTGATAAATGCATTTATCACCCACTGTTCACTCTCTAGCCCTGCTGGGTCACGCAAATATTGCTCTTCGACTGCTGCATTTGCTTTAGCCATGTGTGTCTCCTTTCAATCTCGTTTAATTATACAATTAAAGTGTAATTTGACAAATAAAAAACAAGCGAATGGCTTGTGTTTTTTATTTGCCTTATATGAAAGATCTTACTCTTCCCCTACTCCGTATCGGATAAATTTTGTAACTTGGGTGTCACCCAAAATATTCGAAACTGAATTCGATGGGTCAACAATGAAAGATTGTTCCATAAATACTCGTTCTTTAAAATACGAATTGATTTTCCCCTCAAGAATTTTCTCTTGCATATCTGCTGGTTTGTCAGCTACTTCTTCTGCAAGAACTTCTTTTGCCTTTGCCATCTCTTCGTCTGTAATGTCATCTTTTGACATGTATCGTGGGTTTTGTGCTGAGACATGCATAGCTAGTTGTTTTGCCAGTGTTGCATCAACGTCTCCTTCAAATGCCACAACTGCACCAATTGAATTGTTTGAGTGTACGTATACTCCAACAGATCCTTCAACTGTTTCAAATCGAACTACCTCTGTTCGTTCGCCAAATTTTTGTGTTGCCTCTTGAGTCTTTGCAACCAATGATTCGTCTGCTGGTTCTGATGCCTCACCTGCTAGCACCATCCCTGCAAGATCTTTTGCGAGTGCCTGGAATTCTTCGTTATTTGCAACGAAGTCAGTTTCACACGCAAATTCAAGCATAGTTGTCTTGTCTCCCTCTTGAGCAATTGCAATTACTCCTGCACCAAGAGTTCGATCTCCTTTCTTTGCGGCGATTTCTCCTGATTTTTTTGTCAGATTAATCAAGGCTTTTTCCATGTCTCCCTCTGCCTCTTCTAGAGCTTTTTTACATTGCATGATTGAAACTCCCGTCTTGTTCCGCAATTGTTTTACATCTTCGATTGTGATTGTCATATTATTTTGATTAGCTAGTTAGCAATTATTTTTTTGCAGCCTCAGCGAGTGCAGAAATAAAGTAAGAAATAGACTTTGCAGATGAATCATTTGCAACAATTGGATATGTAATTGTTGAAATATCACAATCTGTGTTTGAGATTGAGATTACAGGAATATTCATGTCGTTTGCTTCTTTTACTGCGATAGCTTCTGCCTTTGAGTCAACAACTACGATTGCTTTTGGTAACTCAGTTAAGGTCAGTAGTCCAGTGTAGTGTTTTTGTAGTTTTTCAATTTGTTTATCAAGATCTAATTGTTCTTTCTTGTTGTACTTTTCGTATTCACCTTTTTCACGATCTTCCATCATCCTTGAAAGCTTTGTTACTCGTTTTTTGATCTCTGAGTAATTTGTCAAAGTTCCACCAATCCATCTGGTTGTTACGTACGGCATCCCAAGTGTCTTTGCAGCACTTTTTACAATGTCTTGTGCTTCATTTTTTGAACCAACAAAAATCACTTTTCCGCCATTTGCAGCAGCTTTTGTCATGCCTTCAAGAGCCTTTTCTAGAAGACCAACTGTTTTCTCCAAATCCACTACCTGTACACCATCTTTAACACCAAAAATGTAGTCTTGTACAGATGAATGACGTGAAGATTTTGAATATCCAAAATGCGCTCCTGCAGCAAACATTTCGGAAACTTTTGCATCTGTAGTTGTCATAATGGTGGGTATATTACCACACGAACCTGCTTTTGCAAGTAAAAAAGCCAGCTATGTGCTGGCTTTTACTTTTATTCCATCTACCCCAAGGTGTTTGATGCAATTCTGCGTTCTTGCTAGCAAAGTACTGCCAACGCCTTCATACAAGCAAACGCCCGTATTTGGGCAAGACGCATGCTCCTTGAGGACCTCAAATTGCTCAGGCGGTGCATCGGTGATTATTCTAGCCAGTGCTAGCAGCCAATGCCCATGTGTAACAACACATATGTTTTGTCTCGAATGATCCATCCTCATCTGTAACAGAAAGCTCTGGATACGTATCTCAACGTCACAGATGTTCTCGCCATACAGTCCTCGGTGAAAATACGGACCCAACCTGTCGTGCTGCTCCTCGTTATATGGGTCAACAATGTTGGCTTTTTCTGGAGGATACAAATGGAACGCCCCAGATATATGTTCGTTCAAACGATTATCGATTTTGAACTTTGCTTTAGGAAATACCAATTTTGCTGTCTGTCTCGCACGAACAAATGCTGATACATAATATGCATCGAACTTTTGATTTTTCATTCGTTCACGAAGCAAACGGGCTTGCGTCTTTCCTTCATCGGTCAGCTTAAAGACATAATTATGTGATTCTTCAAATACAGACTCATCACCTGTCGCTCGCGCCAAGTTCCCAACTGACTCAGCATGCCTGATAAATGTTATTGAATTTGGATAGTCCAAACTAATCTCCTACTTTATTGCTCTTGCTTCAAAATAGCATAAATACACAAATAAAAAAGCTGCCTATGCAGGCAGCTTTGTCATTTGTTGATCAATGTAATCTCGCAACTTAACATTTGCTAAATAATCAAGCGGAGAAAAATTTTCCAACGTATGTCAGAGCTGCAAAAGCTTGTACCGCTCAGCAGCAAAATACTTCAAACACCTATCTTCAAACGTTTCATAGTCTCGTTTCTTCAGGTCGCCCTTGGCGCTTGCTGAATTAATTGAGGCAAGCTCTATAACCAAAGATAAATTCCCAAGACGACGGTCAACAAGATTCTTCTCTAGGTCGGCAAAGTGGTCGACGACAGGCATAGCAATATCCTCGGAATACACTTGATATGTTTCGATAATATGTGATTGAGATTTGGTTATGTCTTTATCTTGAGTTTCATATGCACGAAGCAGGCGATTGGTATGAGCCTGCGCATCACTCAAGATACCCAAACGCTCGTTTATTTTTTGCACGTATTGGTCTTTGTGATCAAGAGAAACTAGTCCTTCTTTTCCATAAACGAACTGATCAATTTTTCTGGCCAAGAAGTTCGTGAAGTCAGCGTGAACTTTTGCGATCGATGAAGCAGCTATTCTAGTACTCGTAAGCATTCATTTTCCTTTCAATACTTCTAAGCAAACAATACTATTTATTTTTTGAATGTCAGATTATAGATTCGGGACAGATAATTTGAGCCTAAGGATTCGCTTTACCTTCTCTGAAACCTCTTGTGCGAAATTTTCATCAGACTCCATTTCACGCAATACTTGTTCGATTACAGTATCTAGATTTGTCTGTGGCATTAAAATAATATCTGCTCCAGCCTTCAAAGAAGTGATCTCGTTATTCCTAAAACCTTTGAGTGCATGCATGTTAAACGCATCAGTAATAATCACTCCCCGAAACCCCATCTCATCACGTAAAAGATCTTTTTGGATTTTTGATGAAAGTGTTGCTGGCAGACCACCTGTATCATACTTCCCTCCCTCAACTGCCAAATGACCCATCATGATCATAGGAATACCCTGCTCAATAGACGAAGCAAATGATTCTAGCTCAATCAATCCACTATTAATAACTGGCAGCAATTTATGAGAATCACCAATAACGGCACCATGACCTGGAAAATGTTTCGCGGTTGGTACAACGTCCAGCTTCATAGAAGTATCTGCAAACAAATTAGCTCGCCTGGATGCGGTTTTAGTTGTAGACCCATGTGAACGTGATCCAATAACGGCCTTGTTCGCATTAATGTCATACACAGGAGCAAAGTTCACAGAAAAACCATAGTCTTTGATAAAAGTTGAAATGCGCGCAGCAATAGATCTGACTGACTCATCTGTTGTATACAGGCTGGTTGGTGCTACCTCGCCAATGGCCGGCAACCTCGAGTCTACCAGTGACGGCTCTGCATCGATTGCAGCAAACAGCGGTACGTCTTTATACAGCAGGGCCAACTCTTTCATGTCAGTTATGTCTTTTTGTGTGACTCCTTTTCCAAGCAGCATAAATCCACCAATCGAATCAGTCCTGATGAGTCGTTTTACCGTTGCAATTGATTCTCCATTGCTCCCCACTGCAGGCATAAACAGTTCGGCAACTCTTTGTCGCTTGGATAATGAATCGTATATATCATTCACCTGTGCGTCTAACACGACGCTGTCAGCATAATAATCGTTTAGTGTGAATGTGTATGTAATGTCTTTTGTGGCGAGTTCGCGCTCGAATTGTAGATCATCTTTGTTTTCAAAAACATCAGGGGCCCATGGGGAAAATAAAAAAGCTAACTCAAGCCCCAAAAAGATTACCAAAAAGAGTATCCATTTCATTACGACTGAGTATAACAAAAAAGCCCGACCATGGGTCGGGCTTTTATTACAAGGATAGTGCAAATTTAATCGCCCAATTCCATCCGCGCTCTGTAGGCTCAAACCGTGCCAGGACTGGAAACTCCGCGTTCTCACAAAAGTGTGGATCAAGAAAATCAATCTCACCATGCATATAGCTTTCACCTTCTTCTGAGTCACCAACAACGATGATCTTACGTCCTTCATAATTTGTGCAGTCTGGATAGTCAACCAAGAATACCTGACACTTTCCTTTCACAATAAATGTATTTTTTATCTGAAAGTTTTCTGGGTCAGGATTCTGATCCACAAATCGATCAACATACACATATTCAGTATCTATCAATCTGCATGAACTGCATGCCCCACAGGAACACGTAGAAATTTTAAATGGACTAATACCCATAACTTTCTCCTTATAATCCCATTAGGACAATCAATGCCCACAATGAAATAAAATGCATGCCTTGATCCATCACAAGATAAATTCCGACAGCAAACGCGTTCTCAACTGACTCTTTGCTCTCGAACATCGGCGCTGAACCAGTCAATTTCATCCATTGATATCCCAATGAAAATTTGTCGATAAGCCAATGTGGGATAAAGACTCCTAAGATAAATAGTGGGTTCCAGATCCCAACCAGACTACACACCACTGTTGTGTAAATCACGACATGCAATGTGCAGTAGAAGTACCCTGCCACAGTTTGCTTAGATTTTGTTTGAGCCATAGTCCGCCATTGGAGAAAAAAATCTCCAATCAAGTGTGCAACGATTAAAAGTGCGATACTCATATCTTTCTCCTTGTTAATTGATAATGATCGAACTGATACAAGTATAGACTCAATTAATATTTTGTTTAATAGTGTATAATAATTACTATACAAATATGAAAAATCTAAAATTAGTTTTATCCGAGCTTGGTCTCTCTCCCACCGAACAAGAGGTGTACATCGCCATGCAATCTGGTCTTTCAAAGGTGTCTGATATCCAAAAAAATACAGCCATTAAGCGTCCCACTATTTATTACGCACTAAAACAGCTGGAACATCTTGGGCTTGTGGTTAAAAAAAATATTAATCAGGTCAACAGATATTCTCTCGGTCCAATTGATCAACTCCAAAACCTGCTTGATCGCAAAAGAGAAAACCTCGATTCGGTTTCAGAAAAAATTACTGAGATTGTAAACGCCACAAAAGCTCCAGAAAACGTACACTCGGTTTCTGTTACGCACTTTGAAACTTTAGAATCAGTAAAGCAAGCAATCATGTACTCACTCTACTGTAAAGAAAAAACTATTCGGACCATTGTTCCCACAAAAAACTTTTTTCGAAACATAGGTGATTCCTTTAGTGGTAAATATGTACTCCAAAAAAAGAAGAACGGTGTTACAACAAAAGCCCTCTGGCAACAAATCCCCACACAAGACTTTCTTAAAGCTTACTACGATAAACTAAGGGTACAGCAACTGCCCGACCCTCCACCATTCCGTTTTGAAACAACCACATTTATTTACGACAACAAAGTATTGTATATCTATCCATCAATGAAAAAGCCTCATGCCATCCTGATCGAATCATTTGAGCAAGCAAACCTGATGAAATCTCTATTCGAATCTATCTACAATAAATAAAAACATCCCGAGTAGGATGTTTTTTGTTATTCTGCGTCTTCTGTTTTCTCTTCTTCTTTTTCTTCTTCAGCGGGTGCTTCCTCTGGTGTATCTTCAGCAACTTTCTCTTCTGTTGGAGCTTCTTCGGCTGCAGGTTCGTCAGTAGATTCTTCAGGAGCATTTGCTGCTGCCTCAGCCTCTGCTTGGGCTGCTAGCTCTTCTTCGGTTGGTTCTTTTACAACTGGAGTTTTTTGTGGAAGAACATTTACTTTCTTTCCATTAATCACACCCTCTGCCACTAAAATGTTGTGTACTCGTGGAGTCAATTGTGCTCCTTTTGCAATAAAATCTTTTACTTGCTCTGGATCATTAATTGTTGTTGTTTTTCTGATTGAGTCATGTTGTCCCAAAATAGCAACGTGCTTATTACTTTTTGGTCCAGTTCGTGAGTTAGTAGCCACAATCCGGTATGAAGGATCATGCTTTCTTCCCACTCGTTGTAGTCTGATTTTTAACATGCGCAGAATTTTAGCATAAAGTCTTTGTTTTGCAAGAGAAAAGCCCTCCTGTGGGAGGGCTCCTTGTTTTAGTTAAATTTCCAAACGCCAAATCAATTGGCCATCCTCATCTTTCTCGCCAGTTTTTTTGAACGAGAACCCCGCATCTTTAATCGAGTTGAAAATTTTTCCCGCCTCGAGTGTAACCCAATTCTCCTCAAACCAGGTTTGATGATCTTGGTTTATCATCATTGTGCAAAACTCACCTGGAATCAAGATATGCGGGATATCACCTTCGATTTTGTTTTCGATTCCGGATTCAGTCAAAAGTTCTGAAAGAGCAATTTGGTCCTTGGTTGGTTTATACATAACATACCTCTCTTGAATTTAGTTAAACCTTAAGAATATTATACATTTTTAAAATAAAATGTCAATATTTATACTCTCTTCCTCCAAAATAGTGCCTTGGTCAACTCAACTGAAATTACATTCAGAACTCCAAACACTAACAGCCCCACAAGCATCATTGCCGTCATTGGTTCGAGATGCATAAACTCGCGTCCTATTTCTGTTCCAATAGTTAACAAGAACAAACAAATATTAATAACTGTAGCGATAACAAAGAATCTGTTTGATGAAATATCTAGTTTCCAAAATGGACGTGAAATAGATCGTACTGACCATGACAAGAACAATGCGCTCACTGCTAGTGCCCCGAACATAATTGTTCTCTTCATCTCAATACTTGTTTCTGTGAACATATAGAGACCTCCATACAAAGCCAAGAACAAGAGTGAATTGAGTACAGCAATAGATGAAACTGCTTGGACAACTTGTTTATTAATAATTTTTCGTGGTTTATTTTGTGGCGTTCTGTTTGGCTCAAACAAGAATGCAAAGTTCATCAGCCCTTCCTCTAAAATATTTGCCCACAAAATATGTGATGGCAAGAAAGGCACAGGTAGAGTAAATAATAAAGCTGCTGCAATCACCAGCACCTCAGAGAATGAGGTCGAAACGAGGTAAATAATTGTCTTGGTAATGTTTGCGGCAATACGTCTCCCCTCTTTTAAGGCAAACATGATTGTTGCAAATGAATTGTTTGTCAGGATTAAATCAGCTGATTCTTTGGCTACCTCTGTTGCAGACGAGAGCGAGATCCCAATTGCTGCACGAGAGAGCGCTAAAGAATCATTAACCCCGTCCCCTGTCATTGCAACCGTTTTACCTCGTTCGGTCAAAAGATCAACAAGACGTAATTTATGTTCTGGAGACACCCTGGAGAAAATTCGCAAACCGTTTTTAAACATCTCGTCGTATAGCTCATCATCAGAATATCCATCTATATCTTTCCCTAACATGACCTGAGCATTTGGATTGTCAACAATTCCTGTTTCATGTGCAATGGTCCGGGCAGTGCTTGCCGCGTCTCCAGTAATCATAATTACTGAAACACCTGCCTCTTGTGCTTCGTAGACTGCTTTGGTTGCTGTATCCCGAACTTGATCTTCCATAACCAATAGGCCACAAAATACGGCACCCTGCAGGATCTGGTGTGGGTCGGATTCATTCTCTGGAATTTGCACTAGATTGTTATGTGCCACCGCAATAATGCGCTTTCCTTTTTGAGTAGCGCCGTCAATAATTTTTCTAAAATGTTCGTAATCTTGATCTGTGATGTCTCGTTCTACTCCGTCATCCAGCACCTTGTCACAGTTCTCCCAGAGCACAGAGAAAGCCCCTTTTGAAAATACACTTGTCTTTCCGTTCCATTCCCGAACAGACGCAAAAAACTTGTATCGTGAATCAAACGGAACCACATGATCCATTGGTGAATCAGCCAACAGATCGTTTACATATTCTCCTCCGTACAAAAAGTATCGTCCAATTGCCTGGTCTACATCGTCTCCAACAAAACGTTTGTGGTGTTCGTCATAAAATACATCGGTTGCAAGTAGAGCGTGCTCTGCAATGGTTCTATGATCTTTTGTTGCGGTTCCTCGACCAATGATTTCAACAATTTCCATGTGACCATAGGTCAAAGTTCCCGTCTTGTCAGTCAAAATCACATCAGTTGAACCAAGTGTTTGTGCGGATGAGAGGTTTTTGACCAAACCACCCTCTTTACCAATCAGGCTTGCTCCGTAGGCCAGGATTGCTGTAATCGCTGACGGCAGGCCTTCTGGCACTGCAGAAACAGCGATTGCAATCGCCAGCAATATTAACTCATAAAATGGTAGCCCTCGATAAATTCCCAAAAGAAGAATCATCACAATAATTACCCCTGCGACAATACTAATAATCTTTGCGATATGTTCTGACTGTTTTTCAATTGGAGATTTTTCTTTTTCTACAGACAAGAGCGACTGTGCAATATCAGCAAAAGCAGTCCCTGACCCGACAGCTGTTACCACCCCCAGACCTGAGCCAGAAGCAATGGTTGAACCTGTAAATACCATTGAAGATCGTGCAAAAATATCTTCGGTATCTGATATCTCTGGAGTTTTCTCGACAGGAATTGATTCTCCCGTGAACATTACCTGATTTGCAGTTAGATTCGTCGCCTCGATCACACGAATATCTGCTGGTGTATACATCCCAGCCTGCAAGATAACAATATCTCCCACCACCAGGTCAACGAGATCAATTTCTTCCTTTTTCCCGCCGCGTACCACAATCGCCCGATGCGTTCTCTTTTTCTGCAACAATTCATATGCCTCGGATGCTTTCCCTTCTTGGATCAAAGCAACAACGACGTTCACGGCTACCGCAACCAAAATAACAACAGCGTCTACATACTCATCCAAGACAATAGTCAAAATAAACGCACCTATCAAGATAAGAACCAATGGATTAATCAATTGCTTAATCAAGCGCTCCAAAAATGTTTTCTTTGGAGGTTCTGGTAATTTATTTTCGCCATGCAGAACACGCTGATCGCCAACCTGCTGGTTTGAAAGTCCCTGGTCTTTATTTACATTAAATTCACTGAGAACATCCTCTGCTGTTGTGGAGTAAAAATTCATGTTGTAATTGTATCAGAGTATAGGTAACTTGACCGTATATATAACACATGCATAATGTAACTAGTTGTAACCAATTGGAGTTATTATGACTGAGATTTTTGACTTCTTTCGTCGAAAAAACATGATAAAAAGCGTAACGTTTAACAAACAACTTTGGGAAATTAGAGATGGGTTGATGGATGCACAAAAGCGAATCTACGGAAAACTTCTCTTTTTAAAAACGGAAAAAGGGTTGTTATGTTTCGGTTTAGCAGTGTGGTTATCCATCATTGGAACCAAAACTACTATAAATCATTTTGGTTTTGATTTAGAAAAATGGAAACAGGTATTGTTTTCTTTCTCACTATTTATATGTGTTTTCTTGCTCTTTTCGTATCTCATTGGTATCGTGCTTAAAAAAAAAGATGCTGAATATCAAGCGTTTCGTGACGCATATATCAATCAGGTTGCCTACAGAGCGTACTCGAATTCGATACGTGGCGATGATGACATTCTGATGCTAAAAATGCTTATCTCATCATGGATGAGAATATGGAAACTATAATCCCCCCCGCTCGCGGGGGTTTTTTCTTTAAAAGTTGACAATTCTGTGTATAAGTGTATAATTTATATTAGATTGAACCCCAAATGGAGAATAAAATGACAGCACTACGCTATGACGATCTACAAATCCACGCTTCTAGAGCAAAAAATGCCCTCAGGCTTTACAAGCCTAAGCCTGTAACTCAACGTAAAGACTGGTGGACGGAATTATTTTTCGCCTTAGTGGCACTAATATGTATTTTTGTGATACCTCTGGTTGGACAAAAAATTAACTTGAATGAATACGTAATTTTTATGATTGGCTGCGTTGGTGTTGTCGCAGTCATCGTTGGTACAAAAGTCGCTGGTATGAACTCGCGTACTCTCGAAGAGGATGAAAAAGCCTGGAAATATGAGCAGCTTCGAGAACATGAAATACCAATTGGTGAAATCATGGAGTTGCGACGCAAATTGATTGAGGAGCGAGATGCTCTCGACAGGAAGATTACAGCTCTGAATGTTCCAATTTAAAACAAGCCCCGCATCAGCGGGGTTTTATTTTTTTCTACAAACAAGGATTGGAGTTCCTTCTGATCCCTGCCCCATTGGGTTATCCATGCAAAGCTCTTCTCCTAATTTTTCTTGCTGCTTGTCTCGAGCTCCTAAAATATTTACCCCAATATCGTTAGCATCAACAATGATTACCTCAACGTCCTTGTCTAAGGAATCTTCGACTGAAATTGCGTATTTACGAGGGTTCTTTGGTGAGAGTGTGGCAAATTCATTGTATGGAGGCAGTGTTCCCGCCGTTGGTCCATCAATAGCTCGCGCCTTTGGCCCTGCAACACGGTAAAAGTTACCCTTCCAACCAAGAGGCCTTGTTAATCCTGCAACCACAACTGCGAGAGAAACACGCAAAAAACCAGCCTCATTAATAGCAAGTTGCATTGTCTGTGGCGTACCCAAACCAATCCCGGCAGGAGTCTTGGTTACAAATCGTGAATAAAATTCAGCAAACCATCCGTATTCAATATCTGAAAATTTGAAACCACGACCTTGTGAAATAGCAACGACTGACTCAGCAAGCAATATTACGTCTCCGTCTTGTAAGAAATCGCGTGTCTCGTCTTTGATAACGGCGGTAAAATCATCACTTTCGTGAATAACTGGTGTTTTGACCGGATAGCGATCGTAACTGTCACCTTGTGCGATTACAGTCATTTTTTTTCCTGGGTTAGGTTTATTGAGTACCGGCATATTACAGACTATTGTAACAAATAGAGCGCGCCTTCGGCGCGCTCTATATTAATAAATTATTGTCAAAAAATGCCACATTCGTGGCATTTTCTTCTGTAATTTATTTAGCTTTGCATTA
>JAHDEI010000013.1:13335-17317 GCA_020628915.1 Minisyncoccota bacterium
ATAAATTATTGTCGAAAAATCCCGCTGTGCGGAATTTTTCTCTGTAATTTATTTAGCTTTGCATTAATAAATTATTGTCGAAAAATCCCGCTGTGCGGAATTTTTCTCTGTAATTTATTTAACCCCTACTACCTTGTATTCAACAGTATCTCCCGATGGAGTTTCAAATGAAAAGAATTCCCCCTCTACTTTTCCAAGCATCGCTTCGACTAATGGTGAGGTGATTGAAATTTTTCCTTCTGATGGGTCTGCTTCATCTGATCCAACAATTTGGTATTCATTTTTTGTAGATGAACCTTTCTTAGCAATAGTGACATGTGCGCCAATGACCACTTCTGTCTTTTTCCCGTCGCTAATGATCTCACCTTCTTTCAATGTGTATGTGATGACACGAATTCTCTCCTCCAAAACAGCCTGATCTTCACGCGCTTGATGGTATTCTGCATTCTCTTTGAGGTCTCCCAATTCCTTTGCAGACTCTAGCTGTTTTGCAATTTCTGTACGTTTTACAGTAGTTAGCTCTTCGAGTTCAATCTCAAGTTCTTTTTTCCTCTCTTTTGTTATGTATAGTTTATTTTGATCCATATTCTCGTATTAGTGCGCATTACTCTACCCTACATGATAGATAAAAGCAACCTTCCTATTTGATGATTTAGAGCCAGCCAGTTGCCTCTAGCGCTGCTCGTGCTGCTTCTGATTCCGCTTTTTGTTTCGATGCACCCTTTCCTTCTGCTACTTTTTCATCGTCCAAAAACGCACCCATAATGAAATACTTGTCATGATCTGGCCCTTCTTCGCTAACCAGCTCGTAATGTGGAGTAATTTTTCGTTTTTCTTGTGCTTGTTCTTGGAAATACGACTTTGGATCTTTGTATAATTTTTGTTCAATAATTTCGTCAATTTTAGGGAATAAGTACCTACCAACAAAATCTTGGGCAACTTCGAATCCTTGATCTAAATAGACCGCACCGATCACGGCCTCTACTGTATTTGCCAAAATATGATCACGTCCCTTATTAGTTTCCATTCGCTCCCCTTTTGAAAGCAGCAGGTATGTCTCAAGGTCTAGTTCTTTTGCTACAGCAGAAAGACTATTGGTGTTTACCATCGCTGCTCGGTACGCAGTTAGAACACCTTCCTTTTCTTCTGGAAATTTATTGTAAAGAAACTCGGTCACAATAATCTCAAGTACTGCGTCTCCTAAAAATTCCATGCGCTCATTGTGTTTGAGTCCCCGCCCAATCTTTTCATTAATAAAAGAGCGATGCACAAACGCATTTTGTAAAATATCTTTATTAGTAAAATTCACGTCAATTGATTTCTCAAATTGGCCAAAGTCTGGAAATTCGTTCATTCTTTAACTATTTTAAGTTCTTTTTAATTTGAGTTACTGCTTTTTTGACAATTGGAGTAATATCGTCATACATTGGCAAATCTTTAATCTCATCCAGAGAGAACCATTGTGCATCTGTTAGACCACTTTTTTCTTCCGAAACCTTTAAAGGTTCGAATGGTGACTTTGCAACAAAGTAGGTTACTTGTTTTCTGATCTTTCCATGCTCTTTGTCATTGGCAAGATATTCGTTCTCTCCGATCTTTTGTTCAATTTCTACTGTTGCTCCCATTTCGTCTAATACAACACGAGCTGTTCCTTCTTCAATTGATGGATCATCGTCAACGCCTCCTTTTGAAAGAGTCCATTTCCCAAAAATATCGTGAACTAATCCGAGCATAATATCTCCGCCCTCGTTTACTGAATAAACAATTGCCCCTCCTTTTTTTGATACAGGAAAGTTTTTTGGGTCAAGTGCTTTTTTTGCCTGTTCTTTTTCTTTAAGATCAGATGCTTCGTAGATTGAGCCTAACACTCCTGAGACAAACTTGTATGAATTTGGTCCTCCGTATGTTTTTGCTAGCTCGATTGCTTCGTTAATTGCCACACGAGGTGGAACATCTGCTCGTCCAGAAAAAAGCATTTCATAAATACCTACGCGTAAAATATTTCTATCTACTGGTGCGATACGATCAATAGGCCATGCTGGCGCAGCTTTCTCAATGATGTCGTCTAGCACATCAACTTTCCTAATGACTCCATTAAATAATTCTTTAGGAAAATCGACGTCATGTAACTGATCTCGTTCAGCAAGAGCAAATGAAAACACATCGTCAGATCGTGACGCGTCTTTCTCGTAGAAATCCCAACTAAATAGAGCTTGGATTACTATTTCTCTTGCAAGGTGCCTTAGTGACATCCGTTGAATAATACGACATTCTGTATCCGAATGCAAGCAAAAAACCGGGTTTTTGCCCGGTTTTTTGTTTATGCAGCGTCAGCTACTGTTTCTTCTGTTTTTTGTGGCTTGTTGTCGTTTGCAGATTTTGCTAAGACTTGTTTTCCTTTGTAGAAACCACATTCAGTACATACTCGGTGTCGCAGGTGGTATTCCCCACAGTTCGAACACTCAGAAAGACGAGGCGCTTTTAACGCATGATGTGCTCGTCTATTCCGGGTATGTCCCTTTGTTACTCTCATTCGGCTACTCATAGTGGCAGGTAGTATAGCAAAACGGATAATATTGTCAAAGAAAAAATAAACAACAAAAAAACGGACCCGAGGCCCGTTTTTTTAAACTGCTCCAGTAATGTTGTAAATAGGAATCAAAACTGATGCGAGAAGCCCTCCAACCCCCAGACCAAGCGCAACGATCATGAATGGTTCAATCAAACCAACTAACGTGTCAACTGCGTTCACCACCTCTCGTTCGTAAAATCGTGCCATCGTATCAAGAACTGAACTGATTCGTCCTGTCTCTTCACCAATCCTAATCATTTGTGAAAGCATAGATGGAATTCTCTCGTGTTTATCCATCGCATCAGAAACAGACGCTCCCGTAGATACATCTTGGGACACGGTCTTCATGATTTGTTCATACACTTTGTTGTCTACCACCTGTGCTGTGTTGTCTAGTGTCTTTACCATCGAAATACCAGATGTAAGCATCATATTCATGTTTCCTGCAATACGTGCAAGATATAGTTTTTCATAGAGATTCCCTACTGCAGGGATGGAAAGTTTGATGTCGTCAAAAATTGCTGCTCCACCCTCAGTTCGTGAGAATCGGAACGCCAAGAATGCAAATACCACCAGTCCTACGATCATAAAAATTCCATAATTTGAAAGGAAATTTGAGAACGCAACGACCACTTTGGTAAAGACAGGTAGCTCCTGCCCTGAATCAATCAAGATTTGTGAAATCTTTGGAATAACCATCGTAAGCATCAGATACATCACAATAAAGAAGATCGAGATAACAAAAGCAGGATAAATCAAAGCGTTTTTAGCTTTCGAAGTCAGTTCGTATGCTCGGTCAAGATATTCAGATAAATATGTAAATGTTGATGAAAGCTTTCCTGACTCTTCACCTGCTGCAACCATGTTCACGTAGAATGTCGAAAATACCTTTGGGTGCTTTGAAAGTGCCTGTGTCACAGAAGAACCGTCTGAAATATCAGCTGCAACCGCCTCTAGTGCTTGGCGTAAAATTGGCGATGGAGATTCTTTGGCTAGAAGTCTAAAAACCCGAAGTGCTGAAACTTGAGCCTCAAACAGTGTTGAGAGCTGCTTTGAAAGAATAACAATATCCTTGTTTTTTACTCCACCTAGAGTAATGTTGGCCTCGAAAATAGATTTTTTGTCTGCTGGGACAATTTTTGAAATAATCAACCCTCTGTTTTGTAGGGATGTAATTGCTACGTCGATATTGTGAGCTTCAATTTCTCCTTTACGCTCATTACCTTCTCTATCAACTGCTTCGTAGTTAAATAATGACATAAAGAAATTGTATCATGGATGGACAAGCTGTCGTCTCTTTATTGTGTATTTCTGATACAATACCGAACATTCTCCTCGTAGTTAAATGGATAGAACAAGCCCCTCCTAAGGGCTAGATGCAGGTTCGATTCCTGCCGAGGAGACAAAATT